>JAFAKE010000081.1 GCA_019235715.1 Vulcanimicrobiota bacterium | reverse complement strand
GGCCGCGCGGGTCTGGAACGTGCCCAAGTTGCGCCGTTTGCCGGTCCGCGCATCTTGCTTGCGCGAGAGCAAGCGGTATCGTCCTGACGGCAGCGTGCGGATCACAAATCCCTCTTTTCAGAGCACATTCAGGCGCACGCGGTAGGGGCGCGCGCCGTGCTCGCGCAAACCATCGCACCAGCGGCGTTCCTTCCTCACGAAAGGCCTCATCCTCAATGAAGCGCTTGTTGTTCGCGGCGTTCATGCTGCTCGTCGCTTGTTGTGCGCTGACCGCGCGCGTGCAGGCCGACGACGACGCGCCCGCGGTGCTTTCCAAATTCACCGATGGGTTGACGCCTCAAAAAGGGCTGATCACGGTGTGGCGCAAGTCAGGCAAAGTCTATTTCGAGCTCACGCCCACGCAGCTCAATCACGATTTCATTTTGAGCGCGGTTCCCGGCAACGGATTAGGCGGCTATTTCATCACCGCGGGCGCCGGCGACTATTTCGCGCCGCACATCGTGCGCTTCGTGCGCCAGGATGACAAGATCGCGATCTTGTTCCCGAACGAGTTCTTCACCGCGCCGGCCAATTCGCCCGACATGAACGCCATCAACGATCAGGTGGCGAAGTCCGTCGTCGGCGTCACCAAGGTCGCCGCGACCGACGCGGCGACCGGCGACGTGCTCATCGAAGTAACGCCGCTGCTCGGCGACGTCATCGACTTCGCGGACACGCTTAAGGCCGCGCTCGGCAATCCAGATCCAGGCAAGCTCTACCGGCTCGACGCCGACCGTTCGTATTATGGACCGACGAAGTCGTTCCCCGACAATACGCTGGTCGACGTGCGCCAGACATGGGTGACCGACGACGCATCGATCATCGACAACGTGCCCGATCCACGCGCGATCGAGTTCCGCATCGACTACAACTTCATCGAGCCGCCCGCCGACGGCGACTATATGCCGCGCTATGCCGACGACCGCATCGGCTTCTTCGACAACGTGCGCTTGAACTTCGGCTCCGACCGCTTGCTCAACCGCCAGCAGCGCTACATCTTGCGCTGGAACATGCAGAAGACCGATCCGAATGCGGCGATGTCGCCGGCCAAGCACCCGATGGTGTTCTACATGTCCAACACGATCCCAGAACGGTACCGCAGCGCGATCCGCCGCGCGGTGCTCGAATGGAATAAGGCGTTCATCCCGCTGGGCATCAGCGACGCCGTGCAGGTGAAAGACCAGCCCAATGATGCGAATTGGGATGCCGACGACGTGCGCTACAGCGTCCTGCGCTGGCTGACCGACTCGAACGCCGGCGGGTTCTTGGAGGCGCAGTTCTACTGGGATCCGCGCACGGGCCAAGAGTTCCGCACCGGCGTTGTGTTCGACGCGGACTACGTCAACTTCGGCGACCTCGCGTACCCGTTCTTCATCGACGCCACGCGTGGACGCACCAAGTTCGCCGCACAAGAGCTCATGTACGGCGCCGAAAAACATAACGACGCCGCGTTCGTCGCTGCCGCGATGAAGCTGACGGGCGATTGGCCGGGCGGCGAGGTGCCGCAGTCGTACATCGACGACTTCTTGATCGACGGCACGCTGCACGAAGTCGGCCACGACATGGGCATGGAGCACAACTTCATGGCGTCGGAAGCCTTCAGCGCGGCGCAGACCAAAGACGCGTCGTTCACCGCCAAACACGGCTTCTCGGCATCGGTGATGGATTACAACCCCATCAACTTCTGGCCGAAGGGACAGTCGCACGGCGCGCTGTTCCAGACGACGATCGGGCCGTACGATTACTATGCCATCCACTGGGCGTATGCGCCGGTGCCGGGTGCGCGCACGCCCGACGACGAGCTGCCGACGCTGCACCGCTGGCTCGCAGAATCGACCAATCCATGGTACCGCTTCGCATCGGATGAAGACGTCTCGTGGTTCGACGCGCACGCGATCGATCCGCGCGTCGTGCAATTCGATCTCACCTCGGACAACATCTCATGGTGCGACCAGCGCATGGATCTCGCCCACAGCCTGCTGACCAAGCTCAACGAACGCTATCCGCGCACGCAGCACCCGTACGAAGAGGAGCGCGATGCTTTCGCGTTCATCTTGCGCGAATACAACCGCTGCGGCTTGGTCTTCGAGCACTACATCGGCGGCGAGTATCTGTCGCGCGCGCGCCCCGGCGATCAGAACGCACCGTTACCGCTGACGCCGGTGAGCCGCGCCACGCAATGGCGCGCGTGGCAGAATCTCAACCAGTACGTGTTCTCGGCGACGGCCAACAAGCTGCCGCCCGACATCTTGAACCGCATGACGTATCAGGAGTGGTCGCCGCTGGACGGCGGCTCGTGGGCGTACGCTCCTCCCGACCGGCACGACGTGCCGATCGTCGAGATCATCGGCGGCCTGCAGAACCGCATCTTGAACATGCTGTACCAGCCGCTGCGCCTGCAACGCATCGACGAGATCGTCGTACGCGCCAAGCCCGGCAGCACGATGACGATCGCCGATCTGTTCAACTGGACGCAGGACAGCGTGTACGGCGATCTGCGCCATTCGAACCTGAGCAGCGTGCCGTTGACCGCGCGCAATCTGCAGGCGAGCTACACGAACATGCTGATCAAGATGGCGCTCACGCCGGCCAAGGGCACACCGAGCGACGCGCAAGCGCTCGCGCGCGAAAAGCTCGTCAGCCTATCGGGCACGCTGCGCTCTGCGCTCACCTCCGGTTCGCTCGATGAGATCTCGCGCGCGCACCTGGAGAATCTCCAGAACAAGGTCTCGCTCGCGCTGCAAGGACGCACGGTCCCGAACACTTGATCGGCCCGCGCAGCGCACACCCGCGCAGCTTGGCTTGGGCGATAGCGGCGATCGTCCTCGCCGGCTGCGCGGGCGGTGGGAAGGGCGTGCCCGGCGTTCCGGGACCGACGCCGACACCCGCTGCGACGCCGACGCCGAACGTCCACGTGCTCGTGGTCGCCAACAGCGCGATCAGCGACAGCATGCAACTCGCGCAGAGCTACATGAGCGGCCGCCACATCCCGGCCGCCAATCTTGTCGCCTTGCCGCTCAACAGCGATCCGACGGTCTTCGCCATCTCGCAACCAAGCCTGCAGAGCACGGTGTACGCACCGGTGGCGAGCGCGATTCAGACGCTGCACGGAGCCGGCAGCCGGATCGATTTCGTCGTGATGATGTACGGCGTGCCGTATCTCGTGAACAGCGGCACGTTCTCGGGCTATAGCGTCGACGGCATCATGTCGCAAGCGACCGGCGCATTTCCGGCAGCGGGCAGCCTGTTCAATCCCTATTACGGTTCGACGAGCGCATTTTCGTCGGACACGTACCACATGGTGCTGGTCACGCGCTTGGATGGACGCTCCGTCGCCGACGTCAACGGCCTTATCACAAACGGCCTGAAGTGCGACGGCACGAAACCGAACGGTGAATTCTTCTTCGACGTCGACCCGACCAAAGGCGACGGCTACACCGTGTTCAACACCGCGATGCAGACGGCGCAGTCGCAGCTCGCCGCCAAAGGCTTCGATGCCGAGATCGACAACACGATCGCGTTCGTCGCGCCGGCAAAACCGCTCATCGGCTACGTCAGCTGGGGCAGCAACGACGCACACTATTCCGCAGCCGTATACCACGCGCTGACGTTCGTCCCCGGAGGCATCGCGGAAACAGCCGTGAGCACGTCGGCGAGCAACATCCGCACGCCAGGCGGCGGGCAAAGCCAGATCGCCGACCTCATCCATCAAGGCGTCACCGGCGTGCATGGCGACGTCACCGAACCCTATCTCAACGCGATTCCCGATCCGCCGAGCGTGTTTGCCGCGTATACCGACGGACGCACCCTCGGCGAGTCCTTCTGGGCCGGCCTTTCGGAAATCGTGTGGAAAGAGATCGTCATCGGCGATCCGCTGTGCACGCCGTACTGATCCGCGCGCGAGAGGCCGCGCACGCGAACGCCGTGAAGCCGAGCCCTTAGGAGGGGAGACTCATGCATTTCTCTGCGCCGCTAGCCTTATTGTTTCAGAACGAGAACTCGGCTCCGAGCGGAGCCGCCCTTGGCGCGTTCCTGGCCGCCTACGGTATCTTCCTTATCATCGTCGTCGTCGTCACGATCGTCATCTACTGGCGCATCGCGAGCAAGGCGGGATACCCAGGCGCATACAGCCTGCTCATGCTCGTGCCGCTCGTCAACCTCGTCATCCTACTGATCTTTGCGTTCACCGAATGGCCGATCGAACGCGAAGTGCGCGCGCTGCGCGGGCCCATCGGCAGGACGCCGATCGGCACCGTCTAGATCGCACCGGGCCTTCAGGGGTTCGGCTCGGCCGAATCCCTGGACGTCCGCTTCGGTTGGGAATAGACTTCGGCGGCTGCGCCCGCGTGCGTGTGGCGCCGCCGGTACGCCCGCGCCTTCGTGCGATTGCCGCACACGCGCATCGCGCACCACGTGCCCGAGCGGTTCTTCGTCTCGTCGAAGAAAGCCCAACGGCAGTCGTCGGCTGGGCACGCCTTGAGCCGCTGCCATATGCCGTCGGCCATCGCATCCAGCGCGATGACGAGGATCTTGCCTAACGCGCCGTCGACGCCGGGCGCGCGCGGTTCGATGCCCGCCCGGCCCCCGCTCTGAAATCCGATCGCGAATTGTGCGCTGCGCGCGGCGCGATTGAGCGTATCGCGCGCGTTTGGATCGTCCGGGCCGCCGTTGTTGGTAAACGTAAGGCTGCGCAGCGCTTCGCGTACGGCGCGAGCCTGCTCGACGTCGCAATCAGTCACTGACGCATTGGGATCGAGGAGCTCGAGATCGGAAAGCCAGGTGCGCAGTCCGTCTCGTGTCTGGATCAGGTCTTTCGTGGCGTCGAATACCCAGGTGTTGATAAAGGCTTGGACGAGCGCAAGGTCGCCCGGGGCGGGCTTGCTGCCGAGGTGGGAGGCGAGCTTTTCCCTCGCAATCATGGCGACATTATAGACACTTCGGTGGTTACTATGCAAGGGCTCTGTCCCGTGAAATTATTCTGAAAGGATAACTTTCTAAGATAATTGACAGGTTACTCTAACCGTAGTATTATGTGGTTGAGAAAAGACGAACGTACACGGAAAGGCTGGAAGCACCATGGATACGCGTCGCAACACAAACCTGATCGGCCTGGCTCACGGCGACTACGAGCTGCCGACCACGCGCACCGAGCTGGTGCGCAGCCCAAACGGATTCTTCACGTCCGTGTTCGGCGGCTGGGGCGTCAGGATCTGACCGAAGGTTAACAGCTGTTAACCGCGCGTGGGGAGGACCACGCAGACAAAGCGCACCAAGCGCAAGACCATGAAACACGCATCGTGGAAAGTGGCAGCGCTCGGTGCGTTTGCTTTCTCCGTACTGTTGCTGCGGGCCGGCACTCCGCCCGTGGCCGCTGCGGCAGCCGACCCGGTGATCGCGGCCGCGGGTGACATCGCCTGCGACCTTCTGCCGACCGCCGCGACGCCCGATCCGGACGAACGCGGCACCGAGGTCTGCCACATGGCGGCGACAGCGGCGCTCATCAAGGCGCTGCGTCCCGCCGCCGTACTTGCGCTCGGCGACGAACAGTATGCGGATGGACGCCTCGACCAATTCCAAGCCGGATACGACAAATCGTGGGGCGCCTTTAAGGACATCACGCACCCCGCGCCCGGCAACCACGAGTACCACACGCCGGGCGCGGCCGGATACTATGGATATTTCGGAGCGTCGGCGGGCGACCCGGCCAAGGGCTACTACAGCTTCGAGTTGGGCGGTTGGCACCTGATCTCGCTCAACGGCAACTGTAAGGCCGTCGGCGGCTGTGCCGCCGACTCGCCCCAAACCGCCTGGCTCGTCAAAGATCTGGCGGCGCACCGGGCGGCGTGCACGCTCGCATACTGGCACCAGCCGCGCTTCTCGTCTGGCGCTGTTCACGGCAACGATCCGGCGTACGATGCGTTCTGGCGCGCGCTCTACGCGGCCCATGCTGACGTGGTGCTCAACGGTCACGATCACGAGTACGAACGCTTCGCGCCGCAGACGCCGGACGCCATGGCAGACGCCAAGGGCATCACGGAGTTTGTCGTCGGGACAGGTGGGCGCAGCCACTACCATTTCGCCCAGGTCCAGCCCAACAGCAAGGCCACCAATGCGACCGCATTTGGCGTGCTCGCTCTGACGTTGCACCCCCACGGGTTTGACTGGCGCTTCATCGCCGAGCCCGGCTCGACGTTCACGGACGCCGGCAGCCAGGGCTGCCACGGCTAGGCCCAAGCCCAGGCGGAATCTGGACTTTCCGTACCGCGGTGGCAGAAGGCCCCGTGGTTGTACCGATTCGGCATATCCCTCTCCTCACGTACGATGGGACCGTAGCGAAGCGACGACAGCAAGCTTCGCCCCCTCACAAGTGAGAAAGGATGCGAATCGATCATGGACAGCAAGAAAAACGACTATGTACCGCACGACGAGGAAGACCAAGAAAACGTACTGCTCGAAGGCCGCTCCACGCTGGTTCGCGTGCGCCGCGGTCCCGACACCTCGATCTTCAGCGGCTGGGGCCCGAAACTCTAATGCGGCCCCGACATAGGGGCGCTCAACCGCCGCGCCCCTATGTGATTTTTTCAAACGGCGTCGATTTGCGGCTACAGCCGCTCGAGCCCGTGCGCGAGGTCAGCTTGGATATCCGCGAGATCTTCGATCCCAACCGACATGCGCAAGAACCCATCGTGCAACTCCAGTGCCGCGCGCTCTTGCGCCGAAAGCGCGCGATGCGACGACTTGGCCGGATGCGACAGCGACGTCTCCGTGCCGCCCAAGCTCAAGATCAATCTGATGCGGCGCAGGCCGGAGAGCAGCGCATCGACCGCCGGCACGCCGCCGTCAAGCTCGAACGAGACCATCGATCCAAATCCGCGCTCGAGCGTGCGCGCCGCGACGTCGCGGTCGGGGTGCTCGGGCAATCCCGGATAGTGGACGCGCGCGATTTTCGGGTGCGACGCGAGCCAGCCGGCCAGCGCGGCCGCGTTCGACGTGCTCGCCGCCATGCGCGCACCGAGCGTTTCGATCGAGCGCGCCGTCAGCCACGCCTCAAAGGCGCTCGGCACCATCCCCGAGCGCACGGCGAACGTGCGCACGGGCTCCAGCAGTTCATCCGCGCCCGCCAACGTTCCGATGACGATGTCGTGGTGGCCGCCCAAGAACTTCGTGCCGCTTTCCATGACCAGGTCCGCGCCGAGCGCGAGCGGCCGGCAATGATATGGCGAGGCGAACGTGTTGTCGATCATGAGCAGCGCGCCGTTGTCGTGCGCGGCGGCTGCGAGCGCACGGATGTCGGCGACGCGCAAACGCGGGTTTGAGATCGTCTCGGCGACGAGCAGCCGCGCGCCTTGCGCGAGCGCATTCTCGACCGCGGCGAGATCGCACGTGTCGACAAACGTGCCGTGCACGCCGAAACGCGCGAAGTCGCCGATGAGGCGGCGCGTGTTGCCGTACGATTCGCGTGCGGCGACGATGCGATCGCCGCTGCGCAGCATCGTCGCGAAAACTGACGTGAATGCCGCCATGCCGGCCGAGGTGGCCAGTGCCGCGGGCGCCTCCTCGAGCGAAGCCACCTGCGCCTCGAGCGCGATGAGATTAGGGTTGCCGTCGGAACCGTAGATCGCGCCGGGCGTGCGCCGCTCGTAGATCGCATCGACCTGCGCAAGATCGGAGAAGACCCAGCCGGCGGATTGGTAGATCGGCGCGCGTGCGGGTGCGTTCGCGGGTTGCGGGGGCGTCGCGTCGTGCACGCCGCGCGTATCAAAACCGTCGCGATTGTCGGTCATGCGCGCATGCGCTTAGCGTAAAGAAGGGGCGCCGCCTTTGTGGCGCGCCCCTCACAACTTGCAAAACGCGAAATCAGAACGCGTTAGTGCTTTTTCTTCGATGCCTTTTTCTTGGCTTTTTTCTTGGCCACGGTGCGCAGGTCACCTCCTTGCGAACTTCCGGCGCTCGCGGGGCGTTGCTGTACGCCACAATCGTTTCTCTGATCCGCCGTGCGGAGCCGCGCGGTTGTGCGCGATGCCGGATGATACGGGGTCCGTTTGGCCCACGCACGAGTCGTTCGTGTATACGAATGCTTCCCCTTTTCGTCAATCGCGCGCGGGGCAGGAGTCATGCGCAGATGCAAACCATACTCTACACTCTATGCGACCTGCGAGGCGCGTCGTCGTCACCGGACTCGGTGCGGTCACGCCGCTCGGCAACACAGCAAAAGAATTCTGGACCAACGTCGTCGCCGGCAAGAGCGGCGTCGGCGAGATCACGCTGTTCGACGCCTCGCATCTGCCGACGCGCTTCGCCGCCGAGGTGCGCAATTTCGATCCGGCCGAGACCATGGGCAAGAAGGACGCGCGCAAGGCCGATCGCTTTTCGCAGTTCGCGGTGGTGGCCGCCAAAGAGGCGCTGGCCGACTCCGGCCTTGCGATCACCGACGAGAACCGCAACGACATCGGCGTCGTGATGGGCTCGGGGATCGGCGGCATCCTCACCATCGAGAACCAGCACCGCATCATGCTCGAGCAAGGCGCTGACCGGCTCTCGCCGTTCTTCATCCCCATGCTCATCTCGAACATCGCGCCCGGGCTCATCTCGATGAACATGAACGTGCGCGGGCCGACCTTCACCTCGGTCTCTGCATGCGCGTCCTCGAACAACGCGATCGGCGAGGCCTGTCGCGCCGTGCAGATCGGCGAAGCCGAGGCGATGATCTGCGGCGGCTCGGAGGCGCCGATCGCGCCGCTCGCGGTCGCCGGTTTTTGCGCCATGCGAGCGCTCTCGACGCGCAACGACTCGCCGGCGACGGCCAGCCGGCCGTTCGACAAGGATCGCGACGGCTTCGTGATCGCCGAGGGCGGCGGCGCGCTGTTGATCGAGGAGCTCGAGCACGCGCGCGCGCGCGGCGCGAACATCTATGCGGAAATCGTGGGCTACGGCAAATCGTCTGACGCGTATCACATGGTGCAGCCCGACCCGGACGCGCGCGGCGTCATCCTGGCGATGGAGCGCGCGCTGCGCGACGCCGGCATCGAGCCGACCGACGTCGACTACATCAACGCGCACGCGACATCGACCGACCTTGGCGATATCGCCGAGACGCAAGCGATCCACCGCGTGTTCGGCGAGGGCGCGAAGACGCTGGCGGTCAGCTCCAACAAGTCTATGTTCGGCCATGCGCTGGGCGCGGCCGGCGCGCTCGAAGGCATTTGCACCGTGATGTCCATCAAGAACGGCATCATCCCGCCGACGATCAACTATCACCACGTCGATCCCGAATGCGACCTCGACTGCGTGCCCAACGTCGCGCGCAAGGCCGAGGTCAACGTCGCGATGTCGAACTCGTTCGGCTTCGGCGGGCACAACGCAGTGCTCGTCTTCCGCAAGTTCGTGGAGTGAGCGAAGGCCTCGCGCGCCGCAAAGCGCTGCGCGAGCTGGGGCGGCGACTCGGCATCCGCGCCACCGCATCGGGCGATTGCGCGCTGCTCGATAGAGCGCTCACCCACGGTTCCTTCGTCTTCGAACAGCGCGCCAAAGGCCATCAACTGTCGAACGAGCGCCTCGAATTCTTGGGCGACTCCGTGATCGGGCTGGCCGCGGCGGCATGGCTGCACGATCGTTATCCGGACGAACCTGAGGGCCGGTTGTCGCGCCGGCGCCAACAGCTCGTGTCAGGTGCGGCGCTTGCGCGCAGCGCGGCGCAGCTCGGATTGTCAGCGGCGCTGCGCCTGGGCAAAGGGGAGACCCGTGGCGCGGGCGCGCACCGTCCGTCGATCCTCGCCGACGCCTTCGAAGCCGTCGTCGGCGCCGTGTTCGTCTGCGAAGGCTACAACGCAGCGGCCCGTTTCGTGCAGCGCGTGCATCTCTCGCAGACCGAAAGCGTCGCGCGCGCGGATGCGCGCACCGCGCTTCAAGAGCTCTCGCAGGCGCGCTTCAAGGCTGCGCCGCGCTACGAATTCGCAGGAGAAACCGGTCCGCCGCACGCGCGCGTGTTCGTGGCGCGCGTGAGCGCCGGCAGCGTAGTGGGAACGGGGCGCGGTCCGACGAAGAAGACGGCGCAGGCTGAGGCCGCGGCCGACGCGCTGCGCAAGCTCGGTTAGGGAGCATCACGACCTATCTACCTTAAGAGTATCGATCTCTTCGGCTTCAAGACGTTCGCAGAGCGGACGCGCCTCATCTTCGAACCAGGCATCTCAGCCATCGTCGGTCCGAACGGTTCGGGCAAATCGAACCTCGTCGATGCCGTGCGCTGGACCCTGGGCGAGCAGAGCGCGAAGCAGCTGCGCGGCGGCCGCATGGACGACGTGATCTTCGCCGGGAACAACCGGCGCAGGCCGCTCGGCATGTCCGAAGTCACACTGACGTTCGACAACAGCGACGGCGCGCTGCCCACACCGTTCGCCGAGATCGCCGTGACGCGCCGCGTCTATCGTAACGGCGAAGGCGAGTACTTCCTCAACAAGTCCCAAGTCCGGCTGCGCGACATCATGGATCTGCTGCTCGGCACGGGGTTGGGTCCGGATGCTTCCGCCATCATCTCGCAGGGTGAGATCGATGCGATCTTGTCCGCCAAGCCGCTGCAGCGCCGAGAAGTATTCGAAGAAGTCGCCGGCACGAGCAAATACCAAGCGCGCAAGCACGAGGCGCAACGCCGCCTCGAGCAAACCGACGCCAACGCGCTGCGCGTCAACGACCTGCTGACCGAGCTCGAGCGTCAGGTTCCCGCGATCGAGCAGCAGGTCCGCCGCGCGAAGCGCTATCAGAAGGTCGTCCAGCGCCTGCGCGATTTCGAGATCCTGTCTTTCGTGCGCAACACGCAGACGCGCCGCGGCGAGCGCGAGCAGATCGCCGCCGCGCTGAACGCGCAAGAGGCGCAGCGCGCTGTGACCGACGCGCGCCGCGCGATGCTGGAAGCCGAGTTGAGCAAGGCGCGTCACGACGAGTATCAAGCGACGCTCGCGTTGGACGAGCGCAACGCCGCACGCGCGCAAGCGGCGACGCTCGTGCAAGAGGCCGCATCAGCGCTTGCGACTGCGCAAGCGCGCGTCGAAGAGGTGCAGCGCCGCTCCGAAACGCTCGCGCGCGAAGTCGACAGCGCGGCGCGCGAGGTGACCGCGGCGGACGAGGAGATCGCCGCGCTGCAATCAGCGCTTGCGCGCGCGCGCGAAGAGCGCGATGCGGCGATGCGCGCGGTGGACGAGCGCGCGATCGGCGAACGCGCGGCTGCAGCGACATGGGAGCAGGCATACGACGCGTTGCGCGCGATCGAGGACCGGCGCGCCGCCATGGCCGCCAGTGCGGCCGAAGTCGACGCGACGACGCAAGCCCACCTGACGCATCGCGGGCGCTTGGCCGACAGCGTCCAGCGCGTCGAGACCGAGTTGCAGGGCGCACGCGAGCGCCGCGGCGCGCACGAGCGGCGCATGCAAGGCCTGCGCGAAGGACTGGCAGCATCCGATGCGGCGCTCCAACGCGCAGCCGAAGAGATCGAGCGTGCCGCAGCGGCGCGCGACGGCGCCCAACGCACGCTCGAGTCCGCGCGCGCCGAAGTCGAGCGCAAACGCGCGGGCGCCATCGAGGCTGCTGCGCGGCTCCGCGCGCTCGAAGATATCGCCGCAGCAGGACACGACCGCCCCGCGGGAGCGCGCGCCGTGCTCGAAGCCGCTGCGGCGGGCACGTTGAGCGGCATCATCGGCGCGTTATCCGATCGCGTCGAAACCGACGCGCCCTATGCGCTCGCGATCGACGTCGCGCTTGGGTCCTCTGCGCATGCGGTGATCACGAAGACGAGCGCACACGCGCATGCCGCGATCGAACATCTCAAGAAATCAGGAGCGGGGCGCGCGACGTTCATGCCGCTCGACGCGGTCCGCCAGCAAGAGCTGCCCTTGCTCGTCGAGGTCGGCAAGCGCGATGGCGTCGTCGGCCATGCGCGCGATCTCGTGCGCTGCCCGGATGAAGTACGCCCGGCGATGGAATACGCGCTCGCCAACGTCGTCGTCGCCGATTCCCTCGCACTGGCGACGAAGCTCGCGCGCGAATTTCCGCACGCGACGATCGTCACGCTGACGGGCGACGTCGCACAGAGCGCTTCGCTCACCGGCGGCAGCCGCGACGATGAGCGCGGCCCGCTCTCGCGGCGCGCGGCGATCGCAGACCTCGAACGCACGCTCAAGCGCGCGCAGAGCGATGTCACCCAGGCTGAATCATCGATGTCCCAAGCGCGCACGTCGTCCGATCAGGCGCTCAAGGCGGCGGATGCCGCGCTGGCACTGCGCAACGAGGCGCAAGCGCAGCGGCTGGAGGCATTCGTGGCCGTCGAACGCGCTGCCGCCGAGATCGTCGCGTTGGAACAACAGGCGGCGTCGCTCGAGAAGCAGCTTGCCGACGCGCGCGCGGCATTGGAGAACGTCGAGGCGCAATGGCGCACGCACGACCGGCGCCACGAGCAAGGGCGCGCCGCGATCGACGCGGTCGAGGCTGAACGCGCCGCCGCGGCGGCCGCGAGCAGCCAATTGCAGCAAGCGCTTGACGACTTACGCGAACAGCACCGCAGCGCGGCCGCCAGGGCTGCCGGATTGGTCGAACGCGTCGCGCAGGCAGGCGATGACGTGGAGCACGCGCGCAACCGGCTCGCCGAGCGGCGCGAGGCGCACGCGCAGCGCCTGGCCGCGGTCGCGGAGCTCCGCGACGACGAAACCTCGACACGGGCGCTGCTTGATGGCGCGCGCGAGCGGCGCGCGCAGGCCGACGCCGCATTGCTCGAGGCGGAACGCGACGCGCAGTCGCTGCGCGATACGCGCGATGCCCTCGTCGCAGGAGTTCGCGAGCTTGAAGGACGGCTGAATGTCGAGCAATCAGACACGAAGGAGCGTTCGCTGGAGCTCGAGCGCCAGCGCATTCGCTTGGCCGAGATCGACGCCGAACTCAGCGTGCTCGCGCAGCAGTTCGCACAAAACCCCGCGACGCCCCAAGAGTGCGACGATGTGGCGCAACGTCACGCTGCCTATGAAGGGGATGTCGATAGCGACATCCGCCGCATGCGCGACGAACTCGCACGCCTCGGCGGCGTGAATCTCAACGCGCTCGAGGATCAAGCGGCGCTGCTCGAGCGGCGCGATTTCTTACGCACGCAATTGATGGATCTGGAGCGTGCGCGCGCGAGCATCCTCGCGGTCATCGCCGACATCGACGCTGAATCGGTGCGCCAGTTCAACGCGGTGTTCGAAAAAGTGTCGGCCGCATTCGGCGAGATGTTCGCGCGTCTATTCGCCGGCGGCGTCGGCAAGATCTGGCTTGCCCAATCTGACGATCCGGCGCTCGCCGGCGTCGAGATCGCGGCGCAGCCGCCGGGCAAGAAGATGCAAAGCCTCAACGCGCTGTCGGGCGGCGAACGCGCGCTAACCGCGGTCGCGCTGATCTTCGCGATCTTAAGCGTTCGCCCGAGCCCGTTCTACATCTTCGACGAGATCGACGCCGCGCTCGACGAGGCGAACATCGGCCGCTTCGGCGCGGTGCTGGCCGAGTTCGCGAACCGCGCGCAGATCGTGATCATCACGCACAACAAAGCGACGATGACGCTGGCCGACCGCATTTACGGCGTGACCATGGGCGAACCCGGCGTGTCCAACCTGCTCTCGCTTGCGCTGGAGCAGGTGGGTGCCTAGCGCCGCACCCGCAGCGCTGCTCTCGCTCTCGGACCGCAGCGGTCTCGAGCCGCTCGCCCGAGCGCTTGCCGCGCGCGGTTACCGTTTGATCGCGACGAGCGGCACCGCACGAGCGATCGCGGCCCTCGGACTTGCGGTCGAAGACGTCAGCGACGTCACCGGATTTCCGCCGCTGCTCGATGGGCGCGTCAAGACGCTGCATCCGGCGATCATGGCCGGCATCTTGGCGGATCGCGGCACGCCTGCGCACGTGGAAGAACTACGCGAGCACGCGATCGCGCCGTTCTCGGTCGTCGCCGTCACGCTGTATCCCTTCGAGCACGCAGCGTCCGTTGCGAACGCGCGCGAAGCCGACGTCATCGAACAGATCGACATCGGCGGCGTGACGCTGCTGCGCGCCGCCGCGAAGAATTATGAGAACGTCAGCGTCTTAAGCGACGGCGCGGGCTTCGCCGAATTCGCTGCGGCGCTCGAGCGCGGCGGCCCGACGCTCGAACAGCGCCGCGGCTGGGCCGCGCTCGCATTTGCGCGCGCCGAGCGCTACGATGAGGCGATCGCCGAGTATTTCGCGCGCGGACGCGCGGACGCGGAGCTTCCTGAGACGCTGCACGTCGATCTGCCGCTCGCCAGCCGCCTGCGCTACGGCGAGAATCCATGGGCGCGCGCCGCGTTCTACGTCGGCAGATCGGTGCACATCCCCGAACAGCTTTCGGGCAAGACGCTCTCGTACAACAATCTGCTCGACGTCGACTCGTGCTTGCGCTTGTTGGCGCCGGTCGATGAGCCACGCGGATTTCCCAGTGCCTCGCGCTCGCAGCGCCGCGTCGTCGCGGCGATCGTCAAGCACACGGTTCCCTGCGGCGTCGCGGCGCGCAGTTCGCCACCGGAAGCGCTCGCCGCAGCCTTAGGCGCCGATCCGATCTCCGCGTTCGGCGGTATCGTCGCGTGCGACGAACGCGTCGACGTCGCAAGCGCCGAGCTGCTTGCATCCCGTTTTCTCGAGGTCGTGGCCGCGCCCGGGTTCGAGACCGCAGCGCTCGATGTGCTGAAGAAGAAGAAGAATTTGCGGCTGCTGCAATTCGATCGCGCCATGCCCGAGCGCCTTATGAAGTTCGCGAAAGTGCGCTCCGCGCTCGGCGGCGTCCTCGTCGAGTATCCCGATCCGTCGGCAGAACCCGATGAATGGCGCGTCGTCACGCCGCAGGTGCCGACGCCCGAGCAATGGCGCGATATGCTGTTCGCGTTCGGCGTGGTGCGCCAAGTGAAATCGAATGCGGCGGTCGTCGCCGCCGATGAAGTCACACTCGGTATCTGCGGCGGCCAGACCAACCGCGTTTCAGCCGTGGAGCTCGCCTGTCAGCGCTCGGGCGCGGCGGTCAAGGGCGCGGTGCTGGCGACCGACGGATTTTTCCCGTTCGCAGACGGCGTCGAAGCGGCGGCGCGCGCGGGCGTCAGCGCGGTCGTCGCGCCGAGCGGGTCGATCCGCGATGAAGAGGTTATCGCCGCGGCGCGCGCTGCGGGTATCGCGCTGGTCTTCACCTCACGCCGCTACTTCCTCCACTAGGCGGCGCTGAGGCCGACCGCCGTTCCATAGCACAGCACTTCAGTGACGCCCGGCGAGATCTCGGTCGCATCGTAACGCATGCTGATGATGCCGTTGGCGCCGATCTGCGCCGCATGTTGGATCATCAGCTCATATGATTCCATGCGCACTTTTTCGCACAGCTCGGTGTAAAGCGTGATGTTGCCGCCGACGAGCTGCTGCAGGCTGGCGCCCACGCTGCCGAAGATGCTGCGCGAGCGCACGACGATGCCGCGCACGATGCCGAAATTCTTACTGACCTTGTAACCGGGCAATTCCAAGGCGGTGGTGACGAGCGAATGGTCGAATGCCATGACAATACTCCATCGACGATACGGAAAGGATCGGGATGCTCGAGGTTAACGCGCGCGCGCCGTCAATCCCTGTTCCCGACCAGAGCGGCGCGGCGCGCAGCATCGCCGATTTCAAAGGGCGCTGGGTCGTCTTGTGGTTCTATCCTAAAGATTTCACCGGCGGGTGAACGAACGAGGCGTCGCAGTTCCGCGACGCTCAAGCGGATTTCGAAAACGCCGGCGCGCAGATCGTCGGCGTGAGCCGCGATCCGGTCAGTTCGCACGAGGGCTTTGCGCGCGAGCTCGGTTTGCGCTTTCCGATCCTGGCCGACACGGACGAGAAGATGTGCAAAGCGTATGGCACGCTCGTCGAGCGCACCGCCGATGACGGCACGAAGTCGATCGGCTTGCAGCGCTCGACGTTTTTGGTGGATCCGAACGGCGTGATCCGTCACGTGTGGCCCAAGGTGGCAGTAGCCGGTCACGCGGCTGAGGTGTTGGACGTGCTGCATTCGCTGGCTGGCGGCAGCGGCCGCGCATGACGTGGTTCGCCGCCAATCTCATCATCTGGTCGCGCAGCTTCGAAGAAAAAGAGCATGGCGACGGTCCGTGCCACGTGTGGGAGCGCGTGCTCGTCGTCCAAGCGGATGACGTCGATGAGGCAACGCACGCGCTCACTGAGTTCGCGCAGGCCGACGTCGCCGGAAATTCGGAAAACGTTGAGACCGGCGATAACCTGGGAGCCGACCAGCTGGCGTTCATGGGCATACGTAAGATCCGCGAGGTCGAGGGTCTTGCGGCAGGCGGCGATAGTCCTATCGAAGTGATGTTCTCCGAGATGGAAGTGCGCAGCAAGGCCGATCTGCTCAAACTTGCAGCAGGCGGCGATGTGATCGTGCGCTACATCGACTAGAGCTTAACGGCAGGGGCGCTCGCGTACCAGCGCGCGCACAAGCGCATAGCGCAGCTCGCCGCCGATGATGCGCGCTGACACGACTCCGCTCACGCACACCGTCTGACCGCTGCCGGCGCGCACGGATGGCGCCGGCAAGACGTCGAGGCCGACATCGACCGCGTCGGCAGCGCAACAGGCCATGATGCGCCGGGAAACGGTCGCGGCACGAGGCGGTTGCGCCGGCATCCAGGTGCCTGACACGCTGGCGCGCGTGCCAAGCACGCGCTGCGGTGCTGCGTCCACATCATCGAGCAGGCGAAACAAGTCAGCAGAGCCTTCGTGGCCGGCGGCACGCGTCAACACGTGACCGACCGGCAGCGAGCCGGGCAACAGCGCGATCGCTGCCACGGCGGCAGCGGCCATCGTTGCGCTCGTGCGCGCGCTGAACAAACGCAGTGCGAGCGTTGCACACGCCGCGCCGAACAACGCGATCGCGAGCGGCGGCAGCGCGACAAGCGCGCGCGTTGTATCGCCGATCGATGCGGCGAGCGCGATGCCTGCGATCGCTGCGCACGCGAATGGTCGAGCGCTCATGACAGATATCCGATCATCGCCGCCGCGACGCAGCCCGCAGCGCCCCCGATCATCGCGAGTGCTGCCCGACAAGTGCCGTACGAGCGAGCGAGCAAGAAAATCTGGCGGACATCCGCACACTGCGCTGCGACGATAAATGCGGCTTGCGCAGCCGGCGTGGAGCACAACACACGCGCCAATACGGGATCTGCGGTCGAACACGGCGAGATCAACGCACCTGCGATCGCGGCGACCGTGGGCGAAAGATGCGTGCGCAGCGGCTCCGGAACTGAAACGAGCGCGACGGATGCGATCGCGGCAGCCGGCAACAAAGAGCGCAGTGCGCGCTCGACGCGCTCGGTAAGATCTGCATGCATCGCGCACGCGCGAGCGGCTGCGTGCCATTTGTGCGCTCCGCGCAACATCGACCACAGCAGCGCGACGGTCGTGGCGGCGACCGCGCCCCCGACCGCGCGAGCGAGTAGAGCGCGCGGCCCCAAAACCGAGAGTGTTGCGAGAAGCGCGGCCGGATTGCACGCAGCGCCCCACATCAGCGCCGCACCTGCGAGCGGCGGGGGGCAATGGCGCAAGGCGTCGACGAAACCATTCATGCTGCAATCGCAGCCCGGGCACAAAGCGGCAAGCGCGATGGCCGCCGGCCAGCTTTTCGCCGGTAGGCGCACCGCGCACGTCGCGACAAGCGCGCCCACAAGCACAAACGGTCCCGCCGCGAGCGCGATCGAGACCGCATACACAAGCACGCGCGATAACGCCTCCCACGTACGCGCGACGAACGGCGCGCTGGCGTGAGGATCGCGGCTCGCGCAGACGACGAGCGCGATCGCTGCGCACGCGCCCGCGACATGATAAAAGGAGGGTTGACGGAGGTGGTTCACCTATCGAACATGGTGTGAAGCACGCAGCCGCGCCGCGCGGCACCTTTGACGTACTTCCCTCGCAGGCCGGTCGCTGGCAAGCCCTGGAGCGCACCGTCGATGACGTGTGCGGGCGTTTCGGCTATCGCGAGATCCGCACGCCGGTCTTCGAGAGCACCGAAGTCTTCGTACGCACGATCGGCGCCGGCACCGACATCGTCGACAAAGAGATGTACACGTTCTCGGACCGCGCCGGCCGAAGCATCACGCTGCGCCCGGAATTGACCGCACCCGTCGTGCGCGCCGTGCTCGAACACAATCTGCTCGCCGAGCTGCCGCTTAAGCTCTACTATCGAGGTCCGATCTTCCGCTACGAGCGTCCGCAAAAGGGGCGTTACCGGCAGTCACATCAGTGGGGCGTCGAGCTATTCGGCGTCGCCGGCCCTGAGGCCGATGCCGAGGTCATCGCGCTCGGTATGGAGCTGGTGAGCGCGGTCGGCGTGACCGACCACCGCCTTGAGATCAACTCGATGGGTTGCGAGTGGTGTCGAACGGAATTCAGGGGCGCGCTCGTCGCGTATCTGACGAACCGCGCGCAAGAGCTGTCGGCGACCAGCCGCGAGCGCCTCGAGCGCAATCCGCTGCGCATCCTCGACTCGAAGGACGAAGGCGATCGCGCGATCCTCGCGCACGCGCCGACGATCGACAGTTTCTGGTGTGAAACATGCCGCGCCCATCTTGCGGCTGTGCGCGAATTGCTCGACGCGATGGGCATTCCAAGCGAATTGAACACGCGCATCGTACGCGGCTTCGATTACTACACGTGCACGGTGTTTGAGATCACCTCACAAGCGCTCGGCGCGCAGAACGCCATTTGCGGCGGCGGCCGTTACGATAATCTGGTCAAGGACATGGGCGGGCCGCCGACGCCCGGCGTCGGATTGGCGATGGGCATAGAGCGCCTGTTGCTGTTGGTCGAAGCGGCGCAAAGCACGAAACTTGACGGCGCGGCGCGCGTCGACGTCGCGATGGTCGCGCTCGAACCCGAAGACATGCGCGCACTCGTGCCCGTCATGCATGCGCTGCGCCGGCGCGGCATCGGCGCAGATATGGATTACACGCGGCGCAAGCTCGAGAAGCAGATCAAGTCCGCTGCCGAATCCGGCGCACGCCTCGCGGTCATCGTCGGGGGCGACGAGCGCGTCGCCGGCGAAGCCACCGTACAGGACCTGCGCACGCGCGAACGCATCCGCGTGAAGCTCGCCGACCTGGGCGACGCGATCGCAGACGTGCTGCGCGAGAACGAGCGTTCTGGCGCCAAGACGGACGGATCGGTGGCAGATGGATCTCAATAAGAAGATCCTCGACCAGCTCGTCGAGCTGATGCAGCGCGATGGGCTTGACCGGCTGCGCGTGCGCGTCGGCGATCTCGACGTCGACTTGCGCATGACGCCGCCAAAGGCCGCGCGCGATGCGGGCGCGACAACGGTAACAGCGGGCAATCCGTCGCCAGCCGCGCACGCTCCGGCTGCGCCCGCGGAGCGGCGTGACGAAGCGCCGCCGAATGTACGCAAGGTGCTCGCGCCGTTGGTCGGCGTCTTCTATCGCGCGCCAGCGCCCAACGAGCCCGCGTTCGTCAACGTGGGCGACACCGTGAGCGAAGGGCAGGTTTTGTGCATCCTGGAAGCGATGAAGTTGATGAATGAGATCGTGTCTGAATACGAAGGTAGAGTCGTCAAGATCTGCATGAACGACGGTGACCTCGCATCGCTGCACCAAGAACTCTTCTGGATCGAGACGTGAGCGCACCGCCCAAAACGAAACGTTTCGCGGATTGCATGGCAGAGCGCGCCGGGCTATGGCGCGAGGGCGAGTATGAAGCGCCGGTAAACGCCACCGTCGAGGCGATCGTCGCCGCGCTGCGCCGCGGCGGCCGCGTGTTCTTCTTCGGCAACGGCGGCAGCGCGGCGCAAGCACAACATCTTGCCGCGGAGTTCTCGGGCCGCTTCATGCTCGAACGGCCGGGCTACGCCGGCCTTGCACTGACCGTCGACACCTCCGCATTGACCGCGATCGCCAACGACTATGGATTCGAACGCATCTTCGCGCGCCAGCTGGAAGGGCTGGCGCATCGCGGCGACGTCGCGATCGGCATCACGACCTCGGGCAAGTCGCCCAACGTCATTGAAGGACTCAAGACGGCACGCGCACGCGGCGCGACGACCGTCGCGCTCTCGGGCAACGGCGGCGGTCCTGCCGCCGAGTGCGCAGACATCGCGATCGTCGGCCCAAGCGGGCCATCATGGAAAGTGCAGGAAGTGCAGTTCGCGCTCGGCCACATCATCTGCGAATTGGCCGAGGCCGAATTGGCCCGCTCATGAAAGCGGTCTTCGTCGATCGCGACGGTACGCTCAACGTCAACACCGGTTACGTCGGCGATCCTGCGGACGTCGTCATCGTGCCCCACGCCGCACGCGGCGTGCGCGCGCTCAATGACGCAGATTTCGCAGTCGTCGTCGTGTCGAATCAGTCAGGCATTGCGCGCGGATATTTCACGGACGCGCAGGCCGACGCGGTCGACGCGCGCGTGCGCGAGCTGCTGGCTGCGGACGGCGCGCGCATCGACGCGATGTACCGTTGCCCGCATTGGCCGGCGGACGAGCGGGCCGCAGGGGTACCCGAATGCGACTGCCGCAAGCCGAAGCCGGGACTGCTGCGTGCGGCAGCTGCCGATCTCGGCATCGAACTCGCGCTCTCGTGGATGGTCGGCGACCGCCTCCTCGATATGGAGGCCGGCCGCGCTGCCGGATGTCGGTGCGTGCTCGTCCCCGGCGTTCCACCTCATCAACCCGCTGAAGACATGAGCAAGGCGCCGCCCGATTATCGCGCGCGCGACCTCGCAGACGCCGCGCGTTTCATCATTGATACGCAACACACCGGTACGCAACGTCCGGCCGCGTCGCCGCGCGCAGGATCGCGATGAGCGCTCAGCCCGCCTGGGTCGCCGATCTTCTGAAGTCCATGCGCGGCGTGCGCATAGCGGTTGCCGGCGACGTCATGCTCGACGAGTGGCTGTGGGGCAGCGTGCGGCGCATCTCGCCCGAAGCGCCGGTGCCGGTCGTCGAGGTGGATTCGCAATCGTTCACGTTGGGCGGTGCGGGCAACGTCGCCAACAACTTGGCCGCATTGGGCGCGCGCGTGCGCCTTGTCGGCGTGGTCGGCGACGACGACGCGGGCCGGCGCGCGCTTGCATTGTGCGAAGAGCTGCGCATCGATGCGTCCGGAATCCACGTCGCGCACGGCCGGCCGACGACGCGCAAGACGCGCATCGTCGCGCACAACCAGCAGGTCGTACGCGCGGACCGCGAAGTGACCGGGCGCCTCGATGCGCGCGCGCAGAGCGCGCTTGTCGAACGGCTGCGCGCTTTGGACGGAGCGATCGACGGCGCGATCGTGTCTGACTACGGAAAAGGTCTGGTGAGCGCGCCGATCGTGCAAGCGCTGCTCGCGCACGAGAGCCGTGTCGTCGTCACAGGCGATCCGAAGCCGCAGAACATCGCCGCTTTTGCGGGCGTCGATTGCATCGCGCCCAACCTCGCGGAGGCGGCAAGCGCCGCTGCAATGCCCATCGACGGCGATGCGAGCCTCGCCCGGGCCGCAACGCGCTTGTTGCGCGAGACGCACGCGCGCAACGTCCTCGTGACGCGCGGCGAGCACGGGATGACGCTGTTCGGCGCCGGCGCGCCATTCACGGTGCCGGCCGTCGCGCGCCAGGTGTACGACGTCAGCGGCGCGGGCGACACGGTGATCTCCGCGCTGACGCTCGCGCTCGCCGCAGGCGCGCCGATCCGCCACGCCGTCGCGCTCGCGTCGCTTGCAGCGGGCGTCGTCGTCGAGAAGCTCGGCACAGCGACCGCGACGGCCAAAGAGATACTCGAGTTCGCGCGCGCAGAAGGCGTCGGCCATCCGACCGCGCTGCAGCTCGTGCCTGCGCGCCGCGGCGTTGGAAAAGCCGCTCAGGACGGCCGCGCGAAGAGCGCTCGGCGCGAAGCCCATGCACGCCGCCGATAAGGTGCTGGCGCGCGAGGAGATCGCGCGCCGCATTCCCGAGATGCGCGCCGCGCGCGGTCCCGTCGTGTTCACCAACGGCGTTTTCGACCTCTTGCATGTCGGACACGTGCGCTATCTCGAATTCGCGCGCGGTTTGGGCGGTGCGTTGATCGTCGCTGTCAATTCGGACGCATCCGTGCGCGCGCTTGAGAAGGCGCCCGGCCGTCCGATCGTGCCCGCAGAAGAGCGCGCTGAGATCGTGGCAGCGCTGGCGTGCGTCGATTACGTGTGCGTCTTCGATGAGGAGCGGCCGGATGCTACCCTGCGCGTCGTCCGTCCGGACATCCACGTCAAGAGCGCCGGCTATACGCTCGCGCAATTGCCGGAGGCCAAGACAGTCGCAGAGATCGGCGCCGACATCGCCTTCGCACCGCACGTGGATGGGATTTCGACCACCGATCTCATCGCGCGCATTCGCGCGGCCGGCGCATGAGCCCGCGCGTCGTCGTCGCCGTCAACGGACCCGGCGAACTGATGGGCTGGGCGCGACCGCTCGTGCGCGCGCTGTACGCGCTCGCGCCGGATGCGCGCGTCACCATCGTCTTCGTGCCGTGCCCGTATGCGACCGGACGTGAAGCAGCCGCCGCCCAAGCCCTGTTCCCGCGTGCGATGGTCGTGGCGCCAAAACAATACGCGCGCTTTCTGATGGGGCGCGCGGTCGAGGGCATGGAACGCGGACCTGGCGCGCTGCAATACCTCGGCGGGGACTTGTACCACGCCAAGACCATCGCCAAACGCATCGGCTTGACGGCGATGACGTACAAATTTTCCCGCCGCAACTTCGCGCACAGCTTCGTGCGTTTCTTCGCGGTCGACGACGCCAATGCGCAGGCGCTGCGCGCAGCCGGCGCTCCGCCCGACGCCGTGCGTGTCGTCGGCAACCTCGTCGCTGATGCGGTGCTCGACAGCCTCGCGTCTGGGCCGCATCCGCCGGGCGAGGGAGATTCGATTTGCGTCTTTCCCGGCAGCCGGCCGCCGGAGTTGCGTGCGCTGCTGCCGTTTTTCCTGGACGCGGCGCTGCGCGCGGCACGCGCACATGCCGGCTTGCGCGTCTCCGTGTCGATCTCGCCTTTCACTGCCGACGAGCAGATCGTAGCAAGCCTGCGCGTTCCCGACCCCGATTTCGGGGGTGTGTGCGGCGAGCTCGTCGATGGCGGCCGTGCGCTGCAGGTCGGCGCGACCCGCGTCGCTATCGATCGCTCCGGTACGTACGAGGCGCTGGCGCGCGCCGCACTCGTCATCGCGACGCCCGGGACCAAATGCGTCGAGGCCGCGGTTCTCGGCCGGCCGATGCTCGTGGTCGTGCCGTTCAACCGGCTTGACGAAGCCGTCATCCCCGGTCCTGGCGGATATCTGCATCGCGTTCCCCTCATCGGCAAGCCTCTCAAGCGGCTGCTCGCGCACGCCTTCGAGCGGCGCTTCAAGTACATGGCGCAACCGAACATCGATGCAGGCAGAGAGCTGGTGCCCGAGTTGCGCGGTTTTTTGACACCGCAAGACGTGGCGGAGCGGGCAGGGGCAGTGCTCGATGACACCTCCGGCCGGCGTGCGATGGGCGAAGAACTGGTGAGGCTGTATGCGCGCGATCCCGGTGCGTCGCATCGCATGGCGCACGAAGTGCTCGCGGTTGCGACGCTGGCCGGCGCGCCCGCGACCGGAGCCGCCTCGTAAGCGCGATGCTCGCATCAGTCGTGATCGCGACGCGCGATCGCGCGGCATTCCTGCGCGACAGCTTGACCAGCCTGCGCGCGCAAAGCGCGGTCGAACAGTTCGAGATCGTCGTCGTCGACAACGGCTCGAGCGACGAGACAGCCGACGTCGTCGCGCAGTTCGCGCCGCTCGCGCGGCGCATCTACGTCGCCGAACCGAATCGCGGCAAGGCCCGCAACGCCGGAATCGCAGCCGCACAGGCGCCGTTGATCGTCTTCTGCGATGACGACACGCTGGCGCCGCGTGAGTTCGTCGCAGCACATCTGGCGGCGCACGCCGGCGCCGCCGATCGCGTCGTGACGGGCCCTATCGTCAACGTACCAGACGCGGCCCATCTCTCTGCGGTGACCGCTGCGCATTACTCGCGCGCGTACTTTTGCACGTGCAACGCCAGCGCGCCGCGCAGCGCGCTCGACGCCGTCAAAGGCTTCGATGAGGCGTTCGACCTCTATGGCTGGGAGGACACCGATCTCGGCGTGCGCCTGCGCGCCGCCGGCATGCAGCACGTATTCGCGTGGGATGCGTACATCTACCACGTGAAGCCGCCGGCCGTGATGACGCTGCAGCGGCGCGTCGCGCTCGCACGCGAAAAGGGTGAGATGGCGGCGCGCTTCGTGCGCAAGTCGCCGACGTGGCCGGTGAAGCTCGCGACCGGCGCATATGGCGCCAACTTCGCGCGTGCAGCGCTCGCGAACGCGGCGCCGTTGCGCCGCTTGTACGAGCGCATCGCGGGCCCCGACGGCCGCGAGCGCCGCGGCGTCAGCGCGCTGGCAGCCGACGCCCTCGTCGACGCAGCCTACATCGACGCACTGCGCGCGGCACTTCGGCCCGCGCATGGCTGAGCGCGCGCCAGCCGAGCCGCGCATCCTGCTCGTGCGTTTGGATGGGCTGGGCGATACGCTTGCGTGCATTCCGGCGCTCGAAGGCCTGCGCCGCGCGTATCCCGGCGCCGCGTTTGGCGCCGTGCTGTCGCCCGCAAATATCGACGTATTCTCCCAACGCGTTGAGCATGCATTCGCGTACGAAGCTGCGCACTCCGAAAACGCCGATCGCGCGCGGGTCGAGCGAGACATTCGCGATGCGAAGTTCACGCACGCGCTCGTCGCGACCGAGGAAGTCGCGGGCTATGCGCTTGCACGCTGTTCCGGGGCGCCGCGTCGCGCCGGATTCTGGCACCGCTTCGAAAAGCCGTTGAAATCGCTGTGGCAGTACGCGCAGTTGACCGACCGCGTCTACAGGCCTGCGGCCTGGATCGCGCGGCCCGAGCACGAGGCCCAGGCGCTGTATCGTTTGGCGCTCGCGTTCGGCGCGCCGGCGCCCGCGCCGGCCGATAGCGCCGCCATGCGCGCGTGGCTGCCGGTCGATGCATCAGCGCTAACGCATAAGTCCGCGTTGGGCGTGCAGATCGGTGTGAAGCTGACGAGCGACGGCTGGGGCCCGTCTGCGATCGCGGCGCTCTGCGGCGCAGCGCTGCGCGCATCGGATTTGCAGGTTTTGACGCTGCTCGCCGCGCCTGCCGACCAGGGCCTCGCGCACGCGGTGATGGAACACCTTGATGGCGACGTGCGCGCGCGTGCGAGGCGTGCGCAATCGGATGGGCTGCCGTCATGGCTGCGCGATCTCGATACGCTCGCCGCCCTCATCGCGCCGGACAGCGGCGCCGCCCACGCCGCCGGCATGCTCGGAGTTCCAGTGATCGATTTGTTCGGAAAGACGCGCTTCGACCAGCTTTCGCGCCAGTGGCGGCCGTGGGCCGCACCGAGCGCGTGCCTCGTCAAACCGCAAGCGGCGGCGGGCGTCGCAGAGAATTTCGGGGCGCAGGTCGGGGCGCAGCTCGCACATCTGCGCGCGCTCGACCCGCGCGCGCGAGCGTGACGCAGACGGCGCGCGTGCTCGCGGTGTGCACCGCTGGCGGCAGCGGCGATCTGCTCGCCGCGACGCCGGCGATCTCCGCGCTCGCGCGACATTTCGGATGCAAAGCGTACGTGCTTGCGGCGCCGGCGTCAGCGTCGCTGCTCGAAGGTCATCCCGCCGTCGAAGCGATTCTCGTCGATGACGGCGCGCCGATCGATGAAATGGTTCAACGCGTGAAGCGCTATGATTTCACGCACGCCGTCGTCTTCTGGTCGACGGCGCGCGTCGCTGCGATCGTGCAACGCGCGAAAATCCCCGTGCGCGTCGGTCAGTCGAGCAGGCTTTATTCTTTTCGCTATACCGTTCGCGTGCCCGTGCGCACCGAGCGCGGCGACCGGACGAGCGCGTGGAGCGACGTGCAAATGGACTACGCGCGAGCGCTCGGGGCGTCGCCGCAGCCCGACGACTATCGCATCGTCATCGAACTTGACGAGCGCGACCGCGCGGAAGCCGGCGAACTGATCGCATCCGTCGCGCCGCGCGGCCGCTTCATCGTGTTGCACGCGACGCGCGGCATGCCGCTCGACAGCGTGCGCTGGCCTGTCGAATCTTTCGCGAGGATCGGCGACGCGCTCGCGGATGCGTTCGACGCGCCCGTGCTCTTGACGGGCACGCCTTCGGAGAAACCGGTGATCGAGCGCATCGCCGCTGCGATGCGCAACCCGAACGCAGTTATCGCTGGACAAACGAGCCTGCGCTCGCTGGCTGCCTTGCTCGCCCGCGCAGACGTGGTCGTCGCGCTCGACTCCGGCCCGATGCATATCGCCGCTGCCGTCGGCGCACCAACCGTCGGCATCTTCGCACTGCGCACCGATCTGCCGATGCGCTGGCGGCCGTTGGGCGAACGCGTCGTGGTGCTCGGTCCGACGTTCCCGTGCCCGGTATGGTGCCGCAAAGAGACGTGCAAGACATTTGACTGCTATCGCGCGCTCGATCCGGTCCGTGTCGTCGAGTCCGCGCGCGCCGCGATGCGCATGACGAGCGCCGCATGAGCGCGCCGCTGATCACCGTGCAGCTGTGCACCTACAACCGGCGCGCGCTGCTTGGGCGCGTGATGTCCGCACTCTTCGCGCAGACGCTGGACCCGCAGGACTACGAGATCGTGCTCGTGGACGACGGCTCGACCGATGGCACCTATGAGGACGTCATCGCGGCGCTTCATCCGACGTGCGCGCTGACCGTCGTGCGCCAGGCGAACGCGGGACTCGCCGCCGGACGTAACGCGGGCATCGCGCGCGCGCGCGGCGACCTGATCATGTTCATGGATGACGACGTGCTGGCGACGCCAGGTCTGCTCGCGGCGCACCTGCGTTGCCATCGGACCAATCCGCGCGCCATCTGCCGCGGCGGCGTCATCAACGTCGAGTCGTTCGACGAGCTGCCGCCGGCGCGTTACAGCTGGCGCAATTATTCGGGCGCGTATTTCTGGACGACGAACGTATCCGTGCCGCTCGCGCTGCTCAAGGAGGCCGGTTGCTTTGATGAGCGCTTCCGGGAGTACGGGTGGGAAGATCTCGACGTCGGATTGCGCTTGCGCCACATGGGCGTGCCCTCCATCCTCGCCAAAGACGCGCTTGTCTACCATTATAAGCCTGCACCGCAGCCAGAGGCGTTCGCGGGCATGGCGCGTCAAGCGCGCGCGCAGGCGCGCACGGCCGTGCAGTTTCTCGACAAGCACCCGCACTGGCGCGTCGCGCTCGCCACGGGGCAAGTGGCGCCGGCACTATTTTGGAGCGGGGTGACCGGCGCATTGGGCTGGCCGAGCGTGCTCGAGCGTTTAGCCAAGCCGGATTCAGCCGATGGCGCTGCGCCGCTTCGCCTGCGCCGCTGGGCTGCCGCACGCTTTGCGCGCGCTGAGTACTACCGCGAACTGCGCCGCGAGCGCGCGCAACGGAGCGCACGCTCGTGATCGCCTCCAAGCCGGCCTACGAGCGCATCCTGCTCATCCGCACGGATAGGATCGGCGACCTCGTGCTGTCGACGCCGGCGATCGCGTCGTTCCGCCGCTCGTGGCCGAACGCGCGCATCGAGGCCCTGGTCTCCGATTACAACGAACCGGTGTTGCGCTATAACCGCGACATCGATGGGTTGCACGTCTTGGCGCGCTCGGCGTCGCGCGAACAGGCGCGCGCGCTCGCGTCGCATCTCGGCGAAGGGACCGACCTTGCGGTGGCGCTCGCGCCGCGAACCGCGGATTATCGCCTCGCGCTGTGGTCGCGCGCGCCGCGCCGCCTCGGTTACGTCTACAGGCGACGCTACCTTTCGCGCGTCGCGGCGCGCGTGATGCTCACGCAACACGGCATTTCCGAGGCCGACCCCGATCTCGCCGATCGCTATCCCGATCGCCCGATCGCGCACGAGGTGCATCAAGTGCTTGCCCTGGTGCGGCTCGCCGGCGGCGACGTGTTGACCGACGCACTCGTGCTCGACGTCGGCGAGGAAGCGCGCGCGTTCGCGGCACACCTCGTGCCCGAGGGATCGATCGGGCTCAATCTCGCACCGCGCTGGTTCGAGCGCGACTTCGGTGCCGGGGCGGTGGCCGAACTGATCGTACGCTTGGCAGCCGAACATCAAGGCGTTCTCGTCACGTACGGCAGCGACGTCGTCGCCGAAGCCGCGCAGGTACGGGCGGCTGTCGACACGCCGCGCGTGCGCTGGCTCGGACAAGCAGACGCGTTGAACTGGGCTGCCGCGATCGGCCGCTGCGCCGTGCTCGTCACCGTCGATTGCGGCGCCGTTCATGTCGCTGCCGCGCAGGGCGTGCCGGTCATCGGCGTATACGAGCGCCGCTATTATCGGTTGACTTCGCAGGAATGGAGCCCGTGGCGCGTCCCTTGTGTCGTGTTGTGCAAGCCGCCGGTCGGCGCGAGTCCGCAGCCGCTCATCGACGACGTCGCTGGCGGGGCACGCGCCTTGCTGAGTCAGCCGGCGCCGGCCGCGTGAGGCGCCGCGCGTGAAGATCTGCGTCGTCATGCCGACGTTCAACCGGCTGAGCACGCTGCGCGAAGTGCTGCCGTCGCTGCGCGCGCAATCGCTGTCGCCCAGCGATTACGAGATCATCCTCGCCGACTCCGAAAGCACGGACGGCACCGCCGGGTACGTCGACGAGCTGAACGCAGCCGGCGGGGCGCAGATCCGGCATTTGCCCGGTAGCTACAGCGGCCGCGCCGCGGCGCGCAATGCCGGTATCGCGGCTGCCCGGGCGCCCCTCGTGATGTTCACCGATGCCGACATCGTCGCGTCGCCAGACTTGCTCGAACGCCATGTCAACGGCCACGCGAACGCGACTACGCGCACCGCGATCGTCGGGTGCGAACTGCAGGTCAGTTCGCTTGCCGACTATCGCGCGCAGCGCGACGACCCCGGCCTGCGCCGGCCACTGCACCCGGCGACGAGGCGCCATCTCTCGTGGTTGTATTTTCTGACGGGCAATGCGTCGGTGCGCCGCGACGACTTGGCGGCGGTCGGCGGCTTTGATGAGGATTTCACGGGCTACGGCCACGAAGACCTCGAGCTCGGGTACCGGTTGCAAAAGGCGGGCGTCGAGTTGCGCTACGATCCGCTCGCGGTCAACTACCATTGGCATCCGGTCGGTTATGAAGAGCAGAAGAGCAAGATGGAGCTGGCGGGCGTATCGACGGTGCGTTTTTATCGCAAGCACCGCGACATCGCGGTGATGGCGAACCTCGGCATGACGCCGGTCTCGCTGGCGCTGCACTCGCTGCTGCACGCGGCCGGTCCGATGCGCCGCGCGATCGAGCGTGCAGGCGCAGGCGAGCAGGCGCCGCGCAAGAACACCTGGCCGTTCATCGCCCGCCAGATCGCCTATCAATACCACTATCTCAACGGGGTGAAGCGCGCATTGCGCGAGCCCGACGGAGCGGCAACGCATTGACATCGGTCGACAACACAGGCACACAACGATTCGTCACCTGCGGTGAGCTCGGCGCGCAGGACGCCGGCCAGCGCGTCGCCGTGCGCGGCTGGGTCAATGCGACGCGCGATCACGGCGGCTTGATCTTCATCGACGTGCGCGACCGTTACGGCGTCACGCAAGCGGTGTTCGACCCGCGGACGAGCGCGCGCGAAGCGTACGAGAGCGCCGCCCACCTGCGTTCCGAAGACGTCATCATGGCAGCCGGCACCGTACGGCCGCGGCCCGCCGGTACCGAGAACGCGAATCTGTCGACGGGCGCGATCGAAGTCGCCGCCGACGCGCTGACGGTGCTCAACAAATCGAAGACGCCGCCGTTCCCGCTGCACGGGGACGCTGACGTCGACGAGGCGCTGCGCATGAAGTACCGCTACATCGACCTGCGCCGCGCACCGATGCAGCGCAACATCGAACTGCGCCATCGCGCGCTCAAAGCGGCGCGCGACTATCTGGACGCGCAAGGCTTTCTCGAGATCGAAACGCCGATGCTCATCAAGAGCACGCCCGAAGGTGCGCGCGATTTCCTCGTGCCCAGCCGCTTGCACGCGGGCGAGTTCTACGCGCTGCCGCAGTCGCCGCAGCTGTTCAAACAGCTGCTCATGGTCGCCGGCTTCCACCGCTATTTCCAAATGGCACGCTGCTTCCGCGATGAGGACTCGCGCGCCGATCGGCAGCCGGAGTTCTCGCAGATCGACATCGAGATGACGTTTCCGACGCAAGACGACGTCATCGCCGTGATCGAAGGCACGCTTGCGCACATGTTCGAGCGCGCGCTCGGCACCCACGTGAAGACGCCGTTCGTGCGCCTGCGCTACGACGAAGCGCTGGCCGATTATGGCTCCGACAAACCTGACCTGCGCTTCGCGATGAAGCTGTCGGACTTTTCGCCGGCGTTCGCCGGCACCGAATTCAAGATCTTCGCGAACGAGCTCGCAAAGGGACACGCGATCGTCGGCCTCGTCGATGCATCCGGCGCCGGCCGGTCACGGCGCGAATTCGATACGCTCGTGCAAACGGCGGCGGCGGAATGGGGCGCGAAGGGCTTGGCATGGATCGCGTTCGCATCCGACGGCGTGAAGAGCTCGCTGCCCAAAGCCGCGCTTACCGAAGCGGCATTGACGCAGGTCCGCGCCATCGGCGGTGCAGGGGAAGGCGACGCGGTGTTTTTCGCAGCCGACGAACGCGCCGCCGCACAAGCGATCGCCGGCAAGCTGCGCCTGCACCTTGGGAGCGAGCGCGGCTTGCGCGACCCGGCGCGCTTCGAGTTTTGCTGGGTGCTCGATTTTCCGCTGTTCGAGCGCGATCCGGAAAGCGGTGCTCTTGGGCCGATGCATCACCCATTCACCGCGCCTGCGCCGGGCCAAGACCTGCTCACCGGCGATCCGCTCGCGCTGCGCGCGCAGCACTACGATGTCGTGCTCAACGGCTCGGAGCTTGGCAGCGGTTCGATCCGCATCCACGATCCGAACGTGCAGCGCAAGGTGTTCGAGCTGCTCGGCTATAGCGACGAGCAAGTGCAGCAGCGCTTCGGCTTCCTGCTTGAAGCGTTTGCGTACGGCGCGCCGCCGCACGGCGGCATGGCGTTGGGCATCGATCGCATCATCGCCATTATGGTCGGCGCCGAGTCGATCCGCGAAGTCATCGCATTTCCGAAGAACCAGCGGTTCCAGGACCTCATGATCGACGCGCCGTCGGCGGTCGAACCGCAGTCGCTGCGCGAACTGCGCCTGCGCGTCGATCAACCGGCCCAGCCGAGCCAGCCGAACCAATCGAGGAGCCAATCGTGAGCATCGTGCTCGTGCGCGAGCCTGACGCGGTCGACGAGCGCGTGCGCGAGGCGTACCGCGACATCAAAGCCAGCCTGCGCGTGCCCGTCGTCTCTAGCCTCTTCCAAGCCTACGCCGTCGTGCCGCGTTTCCTCGATTACACCTGGCGCCGGCTGCGGCCAAACGTATTGGCCAAACCTTTTGTCGAGCAGGCGCGCGCGCTCGGCGAGCAGGCGCAACGCGAGACGGCGACGTGGCCGCTCAACGATCACGTCGCCGCGCTGCGCGCGCGTAACGTCGGCGAAGGCGACATCGTGCGCGTGCGTGAGACGGCCGAGATGCTGGTCGACGTCGACCCTAAGCTGCTCGTGATCGCGCACGCGGTGCGCCTGGCGATGAGCGGTGCGCGCATCGGCGGCGGCGGCGTCGGCGCGCATCAATTCAGCGGCGACGAAGAGCGCCTCGCGCGCGACTATCGTGGTTTGAGCGTCGCGATCATCGAGGAGCGCGACGCGCCGTTGCGCGTGCGCACGGTCTATGAGGAGATCAAAGCGCAGAGCGGCGCGCAATTCGTGAGCGGCGAGTACCGTGTGATGGGCGCGTTCCCCGACTGGCTCGAGGTGTGGTGGTCGGACATGAAAGCCGCGATGCAGGCGGCGCGCTTCGAAACGGCGTGCCGCGAGCTCGACGATGCCGCGACGGAGGCGGCGCGGCGCCTGCCGTATACGCTCAACCTACGCGACGACGCGCTCATGCGCGTCGAAGTCAGCGCGGACGAACGTGCGCGCATCGCGCGTGCGAACGAGACGTTCTGCCGCATGCTGCCGAGCATCGTTCTCGGCACCGCGCTGGCGCAGCGCGCTCTGCACGCAGACCGCTCGTAAGTGCTCGCAAGCTCCGTCATGCGCCGGCCGGCGGCTGCGGTGTGGATCGCTGCGGCCCTTGTCGTGTGCGCGCAAGGCGCGCTCGCATTCGATCGCTATGTGACCTACGGCTACGGCGCGGACCTGGGACTGTACACGCAGACCATTCTCGACGCGTTCCACGGAGCCGCCAACCAAGTCGAGCACGGCAGCCATTTCCTCGTGCACTTTTCGCCGATCTATTTCTTGATCGCGCCGCTGCTCCAGTTGCTGCGCTCACCGATGACCTTGGAGATCCTGCAGATCTGCGCGTGCGCGCTCACCGCGCCGGCGATCTATCTCCTGGCGCGCAAGCGCATCGCGCAGCCGCTGGCCGTTCTCGTCGCCCTCGTCGTCCTGTTCTACCCGCCGCTGTTCTCGATGGCGCTCTCGGAGTTTCACGAAAACGCGTTCGTGCCGGCGACGATCGCATGGCTGGTGTGGGCGATCGACGAGCGCCGCTTTGGATGGGCGGCGCTCTTGGCAGCACTGGCGCTGTGCACCAAGGAGGACGAGGCCGTCATCCTCGCGCTGCTCGGCGGTGCGTACTTAATCGTCTCGATGCGCCGCAAAGATCGCGCCGGCGCATGGTTCGGCGCATCGGTCGCGGTCGCATCGCTCGCGGTATTGGCGCTGTACTTCGACTATATCCAACCGCACTCGGGCGGCCGCTATTTCGTCGCTGACTTCTACCTCGCGCACAATGCCGACTTGCCGCATGGCATCGCCATCCTCAGCCAGCGCGTCACGTTTCTGCTCGAAGTGTTCGTACCGCTGTTGTTCTTGCCGTTCGCGTCGCGCTGGCTGTGGTTGGCCGTGCCGGGCCTTATCGAGGTGCTATCATCGCGCTGGCCGGTCACGTACACGATGGGTGACCATTACGCGGCCGTGTGGATACCGTACGTGCTGGTCGCATTTGCGCTCGGCGTCGCGCGCGTCGCGGCCGGCGACGCGCGGCGCGCGCGCACGCTCGTCGCGATTTGCCTGGGTCTGTGCATCGCGGACCTCATCGTCGCCAGTCCGACCCACTGGGCGCATTACTACCGTTTGCGCACGCCGCGCGATGCCGCGCTCGACCGCATCATCGCGCAGGTGCCGCGCGATGCTTTCGTCGCGTCGTTCGACGAAGCGTATACGCACATGTCGCTCGACCCAAACGCGCGGATCGGCATGTATGTGACTCCCGATTATTTCGTCTACGACCCGCACTATCGCGGCGTCACCTGGAGCGCGTCGATCGTGCCGCGCCTCGCGGCCGCGGTATGTCCGGGATTCATGGTACCGGTCGCGTCACAAGACGGCGTCACGCTCTACAAGCGCGTCAAACCGGTGCCGGACCTCGCGTACGCGCGCGCGCAAGGCGATCCGCCGAGCTGCCTGCCGCACGCGGCTCACTCCTGAACGGCTTGGCTCGAGCGGCTCTCGAGAAAGACGAGATCCGAGACCGTCTTCGGAGATTCGAAGTTTGAAAAACTGTACGTGATTCCGTCGTAGCGCGTCGCGCCCGGCAGCGCGACGTAGCTGTTGACCGGCGGCGCATAGCCGCCCAGGAGCAGCGAAGCGGCCGTCGCTTCATCCGAGATCAGCCAGTGGCCGTGATTGATCGTGTAGTTTATCGTCCAGGCAACGGTCGTGCCTGGGCCCGAGCGGAACGCGCCTTCGCTGATCAGGCGCACGACCGCGAACGTCGCAGCATCGACCCACATCTCGCGCAAGCGATACACCTTGGCGTCGAGCAGCGGCGTGAGATTGAGCACGTAGACGTCTCTGCCGTGCAACACGGTCTTTTCAAGCAGAGAAACGTCATAGGCCGGTGATGAGGACGTCGCCGGCGGCAGTTTCGCGAGCCCGAAGTCGTAGATCGGCGAGATCTCCGGCAGCCCCAGCGGCTCATCGATATTGGACGTGTCGGGTACCGCAAGCCCTTTGACTTTCAGCGTGAAACCGTACGGATTGTTCGCATGGTTCGTCGTCGAGAGCGGCGTCGATGCGGTGCTGACGCGGTCGTCGCGCGTGCGGCAGACCGACGAGAACTGCTCGACCAGCCAGCGGCCGCCTTTGATCTGCGTGCTGACCGTGATGACCGAAGTAAGGTAAGGCGGATAATTCTGGGCGCGCACGAATGCGAGCGCGCGGTCGAAGATCTCGGCAGCGTCGTTGAGGCTGTTGTTCGCTTGACGCGCGGACGCTTGGGACGCGGACGTGACGGCGCACAGCGCGGCAAGCGCGCCCGCGAACACGACCGCTCGGATCCGCATCGCCGCTCCTAGCGCAAAGACTTGATCATGTCGGGTGGCGCGATGATGTACACGGTGCCGTTGGAGCCGGCCTGCCAGACGTGCGCGAATTGTGGCCGGGCGTACACCCGGCGCACGGTTCCCGGCTCGCCGTAGGGGTCGTTGACGATGACGTCGCCGGCCGCTGTGAAGCCACGGACGACCAGCAGGTGGCCGGCGGTTTTCTTGTACGGCGCGCCGTCGAGCTCACCCGGCTTAACTGCGATGCTGGCGATCACCGGCACGCCGCGTGCGACCAGAAGTTCGATGGCGGCAAGCGACGGGAACTGGCGCACGAATCCGGCGAGACCGTGCTCGGATGCGAACGCGACGTTGAACGGCCAGTTGCCGCAGCCGTCGTAGACCGGATCGTACACGCCGTCGGCGATGCTGGCGACATCGATATCCCATTGCGGGTGACCGGTCGTCTGCGCCCAGTACGCCATCACCATCGAGACGCTAGCCGGGCTGCACCACGAGTCGCCGCCGCCGCCTTTCGCGTCGGGCGAACTCGGAATGCGCTGCGAGCGCTCCGGTACCGCTAATTCGGCGATCGCGCCGCCGGGCGCATCGGCATCTGCGTGGAGCTCCGGTGCGAGTGAGGTCGCCACTGCAAGCATCTGCAGCACGGGTGCGTCGCCGCCGGCGCCGGCACGCGGCTGCACGCCGACTTCGAACGCGCTCGCCGGCGCATTGAGCTCGAGCGTGTCGGTGTCGACGTCGCCGTCGGCGTCGCGTTGTCCGGCGACCGAATGACGGCGTCCGCCGCGCAGGTCGGCGCTCCAGCTGCCCATGTCGTACCAGCGCGTCCAGCGCGCACCGACGCGCGCGCGCAGACGCACGTCGACGCTCGAACCGCCGGGCGTGCGCACGTTGTACGAGACGACCGCGGTCTTGAATCCACCGGCGACGTCTGCGCCGGACTGGACTGCGCCCCCGGGCGATTGCGCGTCGAAGAACCAGACGCGGTCGTTGGCGTCGAAGCCGGACGCGCCGTTCACGATCGTCGTGCCGGCCAACGTCGACGCGGCGAGCACAAGCGCGGCACGGATCAGATCTCCCATTCCCAGCAGTTCCAGAAATCGGTGATGACGGGCGACATGACGTAGTTGCGCAGATCGGAGTTCGCCGCCACGACGCTCTTATCCCAATACACGATGACGGCCGGCACTTCGTCCAGCATGATCGTCCACGCTTGTTCGTAGTCCCGGCGGCGGACCGCCTGGTCGGAGCGGCGTTGCGCGTCGCGCAGGTACGCGTCGACGCGCCGGTCGCAGAAGAAGTCGGTGTTGATGCCTTGCCGCGGCATATAGTCGCAACCCCATGCGGCCAGATCGTCCGGGTCGACGCCCTCCGTGTTCTCGATCCACGCCATGTCGTACGTGCCGCTGAAGAGCGGTCCGTGCTCGTCGAAGAGCACCGCTCCGGCGTAGTTCTTGATGGCCAGGTCGATGCCGACGGCTTTGAGTTGCTGCTGGATGAGGGCTTCGGCAGACTCTGCGGCGCGATTGCCGGCAGCGCTCGACAGCGTCAACGCAAGCCGCGTACCGTGCTTGGCGCGCACCCCGTCGGCGCCGGCGAGCCAGCCGGCGTCGTCGAGGATGCGCCGCGCCGTCGCCGGATCGTACGGAATCGGTTTGAGATCGTTCGCGGCCCAGGAAAAGGGCGGAATATCGCTCGCGGCGCGCTCGCCGTAGCCGGCATACACCGTATCCATGATGCGCCGGTAGTCGATGCCGCGCGCGATAGCGCGCCGCACCGCGACATCGGCGAGGATCGGGTTTCTCACGTTGAAATCCAGATGGCGGTATGCGGCGATGAGATGCGCGTGGATGCGAATGCCGTCGATGCCGTCCAGCTCGCGCACTTGCGCTTTGGGCACGCCGTCGAGCACGTCGATCTCGTGCGTGCGCAGCAGCTGCAACGCGGTGGTCGTGCTTGGAATGATGCGAATGCGCACGTGATCGAGGCGCGGCCGGCCGCGCCAATAGCGCGGGTTCGCGTCGAAGATCAACTCAGAACCGCGATCCCAGCGCGCGAGCACGAACGGGCCGTCGCCGACCGGCGCGCTGTCGTACGGGATGTTGTTGAGCGGTGTGTGGCCGGCGAGCAGATGCGCGGGCAGCGGCGGGAAGTCTCCTTCGGAGAACAGGTAGACCGCCGGCGCGAACGGCTCGCGCAGCACGACGGTCACTTGGTGCGGGCCTTGCACGAGTATCGTCTTGATCTTGTCGTAGCCGGCGGTGTGCGTGACCGGATTGGCCGGATTCATGATCGCGTGCCACGTGAAGACGACGTCATCGGCGGTCACCGGCGCGCCGTCGGACCAGCGCGCGTTCGGCCGCAGCTTGAACGTGACGCGCAAGCCGTCTTTGCTGACCAGACCGTTGCCGGCCGTCGGGAACGTCGTCGCCAGTGCCGGCACCGGCTGGCCGCGGTCGTCGAAGCGGAAAAATGGTTCGAACAGCAGCGCGGTGACGTCGTCCGCGAACTCCTGGTTCGAGAACATTTTGATCAGCGTGTTCGGCTCTTCTTGTTCTGAGAAACGCAGTACGCCGTGCATCGTCCATGGATTTGCGCCGGCGCGCTTGGCAGATCCGCTCGGCGCGCTCGCGTTGATCTTGCCGCGCGGCGAGCTGCACGCAGCGAGCGCGCCGAGCACCATGAGGATGCCGAGCAGTATCGCCAAGCGTACGGCAAGCTGATCGATTCGAGCGAGCGCGTGAGCTGACATCACAGCGCGGCGATCGTGTGGCGGCCGCGGTATGGCGTCAGCGGGCCGCGTGCGTGCGCGCGCGCCATTTGTCCGTGCGCTCCGCGGCGGCCCGTACGGCGCGCCATAAGCGCGCCGCGCCGAAACGCACGACATCGTCGGCGGGCAACCCGCACGAAGCGTGTGCGCGTGCGATCGCGTCGCGCGCGGCGGCTTCCGGTAACGTTGCGGTATTGACCGCGACTGCTGCGACGAGCGCGGACTTGATCGGCTGCACGAGCGCTTCATGCGCGCGGATCATGTCGCTGAGCGGCGGCAGCGCGATGCCGTACTCTTCGACTTCCGTGCGCGCGCTGTCGATGCACATGACGAGCAGATCCGGAGCGCAGCCGAAGAGCAGGCCAAGCGTGACGGGCGCATATGCAGGATGCCACAAGCTACCCTGGCCTTCGACGAGCGCGATGTCGGCGTCGGGCGCGACGTTCAACACGAGCTGTTCGGCCGCGCCAGTGATGAAGTCGGAGATGACGCGATCGACGACGATGCCTTTGCCCGCGATAAGCGTGCCCGTCTGCCCGGTGGCCACGAATTCGCTGCGGGCGCCCGCCGCGCGCGCCGCGCGGTCGAGCTCGATCATCACCGATTTCTTGCCGACAGCGCAATCGCTGCCGACGGCGAGCGCTACCACAGCCGGCGCGCGATACGCCGCGCCCGAGAACAAAGGGATGTCGGCAGGCGGCACGCGCACGTCCCAGAGTTTTGCGCCTGACGCGTGCGCACGCGCGGCGAACTCAGGATCATCGCGCAAGAGCTGGTGCAATCCGCTCACGATCTCAAGGCCGGCATCGATCGCGTCGAGGATCTGCGAGCGAAAAGATTCCGGAATGAAGCCGCCTTGGTTGGCGACGCCGAGCAGCAGCGACGTCGGACGGTACGCAAGCGCGTCGCGCATGCACGCGACGATCGGCGCCGAGCGTCCGAGCCGCGGCAGCACATCGCGCACGTCTTGGCCCGCGAATGCGGAATCGATGACGGCCGCGATCTCGTCACGGCCGTACTGGATCACGCCGTGCGCGGTCTTCGCGCGCCGGTCGAGCAGATGCCCTTCGGTGAGAACGGCATAGCGCCGCGCCATGTTCGCCGACTACGCCGCGGTGCGCGCCCGCACCCCTAGCCCGGGCGCTGCCGGCAGGCGCAATTGAGCGCCCTCGTACGTCACGCCTGCGAACGGATCGTCCGCGATCAGCAACGGGCCGTCGATGTCCGCGTAGTCCGCGAGCGGCGTCAAGTGCGCGGCCGCCGTCGTCAGCACCGACGACTCGATCATGCATCCGATCATCACTTTCAGTCCGAGCGCGCGGGCGTCGCGGATCATGCGCACGCCTTCGCGCATGCCGCCGCACTTGACCAGCTTGACGTTGACGCCGTCAACGCAGCCGGCAAGCTTGGGCAGGTCGTCGGCGGTCACCGAATCCTCATCGCTGAAGATCGGGATCGGACTGCGCTCGCGCACGTAGCGCAACTGCTCGGGATGCCCGGCGGCGATCGGCTGCTCGCAGAATTCGAGATCGAAACGCGCAAGCTCGTGCAGGCACGCCACCGCCTGCTCCGGCGTCCAGCCCTCGTTCGCGTCGATTCGTATGGTGCCGTGATAGATAGCGCGGATCGATTCGAGCGTTTCGACCTCGTGACCGGTGCCGAGTTTGACCTTGAGGATCGGCATGTGCGCCGCTTCGCGCACTTTCGCAAGGGTTTCTTCAATGCCGGCGATGCCGATCGTGAACGACGTCTGTTTCGCAGCCGACGGATCGAGGTGGAATAGCTCGTAGGCGGGCACGCCGAACAACTTGCCGGCGTAGTCGTGCTGCGCCAGATCGAGCGCGCACATCGCGCCGCGTTGCGTTGCGGGCAGACGTGCGAGCGCGCGCGGCACGTCGAGCAGCTCGTCTTCCGGCACGGTCACGCCGCGAAGCTGACGCTCGATAAGCTCGACGGTCTCGCCGTAACGCTGCGATGGCGTCACTTCACCCAGCGCGTCGATTCCGCGCGCCCGCAGATGCACGATCAGAGTCCGTGAAATGTCTTCGGAGCTGCGCGCGATCGTGAAACGATGGCGCAGACGCAGGTCGAGCGGTTGGAAGCGCAACTGCGCTGCGCGCTCGCTCATCGCGTCCGCGCGCCGGCATCGGTGTCGACGCCGCGCGGAATCAGATAAAAGATCGTGATCGCGAGATAGAGCGCGAAGCTGACGACCGGCGCGATGAGAGCGATCGCCATCGCGGCAGGGTAGGTGATCCAGCCGACGCGATAGGCGAATACGGTGCCGCGGATCGCGTCTTCGCTGACCTCGGGATCGAACGCGCGGCTCGCGACGAGGTGGTTGAGCATGACGTTGTATGCCGTCGCCGACATCGTCAGGGTCAGGCCGTACAGAAACGTCGTCGGTCGCATCGCCGGGTATGTGCCCAGCAGCGACGTCGCAAACGGAATGAACGCCGTCACAGCCAGCAACATGAGATTGTAAAAGACGGTACGCCGGTCGATCGTGCGCACCGGCCGGAACAGCGTGTGATGATTGTGCCACATGATCCCGATGACGGAAAAACTCATAAAGTAGGCGATGAGATTCGGCCACATGTGCAGCAGCGCTGAGCGCATCAGCGTCTCGGTCGGAGCGCTCGAGAAGGCCGGCAGCACGAAGCCCAGCACGAGCAGCGTCGCCGCAAAGGCGAAAACGCCATCGGAGAATGCTTCGAAACGAGCTTTGTTCAGGCGTTGCCCAGCACGGTCTTCATGGCGTCGCGCTCTTGGTGCGCGGCATCGCCAACGAGCAGATCCACAATGGGCCGACCAGCAGATGGACCAGATTTGTGAAGAACGCAGGCCTTTTGCCTTCGTATCCATGTCCGACGAATTGGAAGATCCAGCCGAGGACGAAGGCGCCGATTGCGAGCGGCCACGGCGTGTAGCGGCCGGCGATATAGAGGCCAGCGAAAGCGACGAGCGCGACCAGCGCGAGCCGCACGTCCAACGTGAGATAGAACGCGATGATGAGCACGCCGGCGACAAGTCCCAGATCGACAGGCCCGAGTTTGACCAGCTCGAGCAGCGAGAAAATGGCCCAGACGATCAGCGGAATGCCGATCTCGTGGCAGATCAGGTTGCGCCGGTCTTTGTGATATGCCGCGTATTCAGCGAAATAGCGATCGACCATGTCGTCTCCTTGCCTTGACAGCGGCACGTCCGGATTCGCAGTCGCGCGCAGCGCTACCTCGGCTCGCGCACCGAGGTCATTTGTACGACGGCGCCGAGACGCTGGACGACGTGCTTGCGGTACCCTTCTGGCACGTGAGCGTCGAGCGATCTCCGTGCAACTCGCACACTTGCGTGACCGTCGCGAAGTTGAACGGGCCGAGGCTTTGGTTCGAGACCGACGTGTATTCCCACGGGATCACCGCGCTTACTTTGCCCGGATTGAACGGAATATTTGGTTGCGCCCCCGACCATATGGAATCCGTCAGCTTGAGCAACCAGCCTTTGCCTTGTTCGAGCGATCGCACCTCGACCCACGGTGGATTTGGATCGCGGTGGTTATCGCCGATGTGCCACACGCCGTTCTCAAACGTGTAATAGCCGTTCGCACTGAACTGCACATCCCTCTCGCGCACCTTGATGTATTGGAACGAAACGGTGTCGGGCGGGAGATACACGCGCGCGTAGAACCCGACGCCCGGATATCCTTGGATGTGGTGCCAGAAATCGGGGTCGGGCGCCGGCGTCGCCTCAGTCGCCGGAACGACTTCGAACAACGGATCCTGCGGCTGGATGACCGTGAACGTGATCGACGCACTCGCATGGGTGGACGTATCGACCGCGGTGATGGTCTCCGTCGCCGGGGTGATGCTGGCGGTGTACTTGACCGTCTTGCCGCTGGTGGTCGAGAGTTTTCCTTGACCTCCCGAGATGGTCCACTGCGCGCTCGCGCCGGAGAATGTCAGTATTACCGGTTCGTTGACGCCGACTTCCGTGCGCGTGCGGTCCGCGGGCTGCGTCGCGACGGTCTCCGACGTGATGGACGCGGTAGGCGACGGTGACGGCGTGGGCAGCAATGGCGCGCCGCCCGGCTGCGGCGCTTGCGTGAGCGGCTGCACCGAATCCGTGCCCGGATTGTTGACGACGTTCGAAAACGGAACCGGCGCGCCGCCGCCCGGCGGCCCGAGCCCGACGATGTGCGTCGTGCTTACCTGATTGCCGGCGAGGACGCGCACCTCGTATGTGCCGGGCGTCGCAAAATTGCCGCTCGTGACGAAGCGCACGTAGACGCGATCGGAATACCGGCTCCACGGCGTGTCGCCGGAAACGTTGTGCTCGGGCGGCGCGAATGGGATCAGTTCGCGCACCAGCTCGTCGAATGTCGGCGGCGGCTGCGCCATTTCGTCGCGCAAGCGCTGCATCTCGAGAATGGCTTGGCCGGTCGGGCCGAGCCGCCCGAGCGCCGAGTCAAAGGACGGCATGCCCGGCACTTTTGACGCGACTTGGTCGTACTGCGCGCGGATGTTCGTGTACACGTCCGCATTGAGGCGCGAGCGGAAGTCGGGAATCACGCGATCGACGATCGTGCGCTGTGCGACAGGCATAGCGCTGTAAGGAAGGCCGGCTTGGATATCCCATGACAGGACTTGCAACGCGCCGTGGTTGAGCGCGTACGACGGAGCGCGTGCGTTGAGCGCGCGGAAAACATCAGCGGCGGCGCCGCGCAGCGGCGCGACGAGGTAGCGGTGTGCGCTCGGACTGTGCGCGTGCGCCTTCATGCAGAAGACGTCGACCGTAAACGTATAATCGCCGGGCGGCAGCGCAACGGTGCCGTCGCTCGACGCTCGCAGCAGTGAGGTGATGTTCGGCGCAGCGCCCGCCGCGAACGGAGCGCCGGGCAATTGCGCGGTGGGATACGCATCGGAAGGCGAGACGACGATCGGCAGTTGATCGCCGACCGCTTTGCCGAACGAGGAGAGCGCGGCGCGCACGGCCGCATCTTGCGCGGCTCCCGCCGGATTCGGTATCGGAAACTGCGCGCGGCCTGTGTTGACGCTGGCGACCGCCAGCGCGCAACCTGCGATCAACGCGAATGCGAACGCCGCCCGAAGCTTGTGCCCGAGGCGCATGCGCCATCGTTCGTCGGTTCGCGTACGATTACCGTCCGCGCGCGGGAGCCGGAACAAGTCTCACGCCAAAGTCAAGACTTGTCTTGTGCGCCGCGAGATGTTACCGTATGGCCACGCGTGAGCGATCGCGCGAGATCTCCCTGCGGTGTGCGTCAGCTTGCTTTGTGATTGAGCCAACGCAATCACAACGGGAGCCGATCTCCGCGCCGCCTTGAGCAAGCCCTCCTCGTAGAGGGAAGCCTGCGTTCGGCCGGGTGAGCACCCACCTGCAGGTGCAGGTTCAAGTCCCTTGCAGGCAACGGCACTTCGGGGCAGAGCGAACGGACGGCCCGCTTTCACGGCGGGCCGTTTGCATCGGCCTACTCTATACCCGGGGCGTAGAACGTTTCCGCCCAGCGCCGCAGACGTGCGGCATCGAGCGTGCCGCTTTCATCTTCTAGGCTGACGAATCCGCGGAAACGCAGCGCCGCTGCAAGATCATCGCCGCGCGGCGCCGACGTCATGACGACCGCATCGCGCGCATGCGTCTCCCACGCGACCGCCGCCGGAATGGCAAGGCGCAGCCACGCCGAGTCGCATTCCTTGAGCGCGCGCTTGGCGGCTGCTTCGTCGGCGACCAGCGTGCCTGAGAGCGGCGCGAGCGCCAGCGTCACATTGACGCGCTTCGCGTGCTCGCTCACGAACTTCAAACCGCGGATGAGTTCGCCCCACACGACGCCGGCCGGTCCGTCGACCGCAGCGCACGAAAAGCGCACGAGCGGAGCTCCGATGAGCGCAGCCTCGTCCAACGTCGCGCACATCTCACCCGCCTGAGCGTCGACGCCGCCGCCGCCGAATCGTGCAGCGCTGTTCATTCCCGCAATCGTCAAGCGCCGATCGACGCACAGTTTCTTGATCTGCGCGAGATAGTCGTCATCGCGACGCGGGAAATGTTCGCGCGCAAAATCGGCGCCGTCGATCGCGGGCTCGGCGCAGCATACGTCGATCCACTCGAGCTGCGTCAGCGTGCCGCTTTCCAGCGCGCGCGCGAAACTGCGCGAGCTCAGCGCCAATCTCATCGCGCCCGGCGTTCTTCGCAACGGGGTCTCGACCTTCGTGCGCGAAGCAACCGACGGTATGACCTCCGGCCGGCAAGCGCCGCACGCGCCGCCTCTCGTGCTCTTCGTCTGTTCGGGCAACATCTGCCGCAGCCCGATGGCGGCGGCGCTCGCAGTCGAGCTCGCGCGCCACGGCGGGTTGCACATCCGCGCGGCCAGCGCCGGCACGTCCGCCCTCGTGGGCCTACCCGCGGAGAGCACGGCCGGCGAAGCGGTCGCTGAAGTCGGCGTCGGTTTGCGCGAGCACATCGCAAGTCAGGTATCGTTTGAACTCGTGCGCGATGCCTCGCTTGTCGTCGCGCTAACGCGCGCGCACGCGGCCTGGCTGCGCGCGCGCCACCCGGCGGCGACGAACATCGCCAGCTTCGACGAACTTACCGGATTAGGCGACGTGCCCGATCCGTACGGCAGCAGCCTCGAAGACTACCGCCGCGTGCGCGACCAGCTCATCGCCGGAATGCCGCGCGTGCTCAGCGCGCTCGTGCTCAAGGCGGGCGAGCGCGCGGGCCCGAAGAACGTGTAGGAGCGTATGAACGAGACAAACGCCCACGTTTTCCGCATCGCGGTCGGCGCCGATCACGCCGGTTTCCTCTACAAACAGCAGCTCGCTGACCTACTGCGCCAGTGGGGTCATGAAGTGTCGGACTTCGGCACGTACTCGACCGATCCGGTCGACTACCCGCTGATCGGTTTCAAGGTCGGCGAAGCGGTTGCGAGCGGGGAGTTCGACCGCGGAGTGCTTGTCTGCGGTTCGAGCATCGGCATCGCCATGGCCGCCAATAAGGTGCGCGGTGCACGCGCGGCGCCGGTGGCCGAACCGTATTCCGCAAAACTGTCGCGTCAGCACAATCACGCGAACATCATCTGCTTCGCGGAGCGCCTTGTCGGCTGGGAGATGATCGTCGAATGCCTCGACGTTTGGCTGCACACCGAGGGCGAAGGCGGCCGGCATGCGCGCCGCGTCTCCGAACTCGACGAATACGATCCGCAGAGCAAGGAGCACGTCTAGCGGTGAACGCGCGTCTGCTCGAACAATCCATGCTCGCTTCCGAAGACCCGCAGATCTACGACGCGATCGTCAAAGAGGAAGAGCGCCAGCGCAAGAATCTCGAGTTGATCGCGTCAGAGAATTACGTCAGCCCGGCCGTGCGCGAAGCCGCCGCCAGCGTGATGACCAACAAATACGCCGAAGGCTATCCAGGCAAGCGCTACTACGGCGGCTGCGAGTTCGTCGACGTCGCGGAGACGCTCGCGATCGAACGGCTCAAGCAGTTGTTCGGCGTCGAGTATGCCAACGTGCAGCCGCATTCGGGCGCGCAGGCGAACATGGCCGTGTATTTCGCCGCCGTCAAGCCGGGCGACACCGTCATGGGCGCGGCGCTCGACCACGGTGGGCATCTCACGCATGGCAGCAAGGTCAACTTCAGCGGCAGTCTTTACAACGCCATCGGCTACACGGTCGATCCTACGACCGAGCGCTTCGACTACGACGAGATCTTAGCGCTCGCAAAAGAGCACAAGCCGAAATTGCTCGTCACCGGGTGGAGCGCGTACTCGCGCATCCCGGATTGGCAGGCGTTCGCCGCGATCGCCCATGAGGTCGGCGCCGTCATGATGGCCGACATCGCACACGTCGCCGGTCTGGTCGCGACCGGCCTGCATCCGTCGCCGGTCGGGCATGCCGAATACGTCACCACGACCACGCACAAGACGCTGCGCGGTCCGCGCGGCGGCGCCGTGATGTGCGATGCCGAACGCGGCAAAACGATCAACAAGAAGGTGTTTCCGGGCATTCAGGGCGGCCCGCTCATGCACATCATCGCGGCTAAAGCGGTCGCCTTCAACGAAGCGCTCGCCCCGGCGTTCACGGACTACGCGCGCCAAGTCATCGCCAACGCCAAGGCGCTCGCCGCCGCCTTGCAAGATCACGGGCTGCGCATCGTCGCCGGCGGCACCGACAATCATCTCATGCTTGTCGACGTCTCAGTCCGCGGCCAGACCGGCAAAGACGTCGAGGCATACCTGGACCAGATCGGCATCACGGTCAACAAAAACACGATTCCGTTCGATAAGAACCCGCCTACCGTCGCAAGCGGCGTGCGCATCGGCACTCCCGCGATCACGACGCGCGGCATGAAAGAAGCGCAGATGCGCGAGATCGCCGACATTATCGGCGCGGCGATGGACGACATCGGCACGCACGCGCGCGTCGACGCGTTGCGCGCGCGGGTCTACGAACTGACGGCGCAGTTCGACGTACCCTGACGCCGTGAACGAGACGCTCGCGCAGATCCCGCAGCCGCAGACGCACGACCGCCCCTCATGGGACGAGTACTTCATGGCGATCACGCGCGCGGTGGCGACGCGCGCGACGTGCTCGCGCCGTTCCGTCGGCGCGGTCATCGTCAAGGACAAACGCATCCTCGCGACCGGCTATAACGGCGCGCCGATCGGCATGCGCCACTGCGACCATACGAACGGCGGCGACATGCGCGACGGCCACTGTGCGCGCTCGACGCACGCCGAACAAAACGCGTTGGTGCAGGCCGCGCGCTACGGCACGCCGATCGCGGGCGGCACGATGTACTGCACCGACCACCCGTGTCTGACGTGCGCAAAACTGCTGATCAACGCTGGCATCGCGCGTATCGTCTACGAGTCGGCGTATCCGGACGAACTCGCTGCTGCGCTATTGCGCGAAGCCGGCACGGGCCTCGACCGCTCGCCGGCTGAAACGCCGCGCGAACCGAGCGCGATGCAGCGCCGGCCTGCAGAGGCCGGCGAGTGATCTCAATGCTCGCCGCACCGCTGGGCGCGATGCGTTTAGACATCAACATCTATGCCCTGTGCATCGCGACGTTCGTGCTCGCGTTCGCAGCATGTGCGCTGCTCACGCCGCTGGTGATCCGCGCTGCGGTGCGCCTCGGCCATTTCGACGAGCCTGATGGCGAGCGGCGCATCCATAACGAGCCGACGCCGCGCGTCGGCGGCATCGCGATCTATCTCGGTTTCGCGCTCGCGCTCTTCGTCACGCTCAACGTCGCGCTCTCGAACAACAGCGTCATCGTGAGGTACCTCGATACTCCCGACCTTGCGAAGATCATCGGCTTGCTGTTCGGCGGCACGCTCATGATGGGCGTCGGCCTTTGGGATGACGTCATGGGGTTACGCGCCCGCGACAAGTTCATCGCGCAGTTCATCGTGGCGCTCATCGCGGTGCTGTTCTACGGCTTCACCATCTACCACCTGAGCCTGCCGCATTTCGGATTGGTCGAGCTCGGCTGGTTCGGCATCCCCTTCTCGCTCTTCTGGTTCCTGGGCATGGTCAACGCGATCAACTTCCTGGATGGATTGGACGGCCTCGTCGCCGGTTATACGTTGATCGCGTGCATCGCGCTGACCATCATCTCGCTGATGAAAGGCCAGTACCTCGTCGCCATCACGACGTGTGCGATCGCCGGCTCGGCGGGCGGGTTTCTTCCATATAACTACAGCCCGGCGCGCATCTTCATGGGCGACGGCGGCTCGCTGTTCGTCGGCTTTGTCCTCGCGACCGTGGGGGTCATGGGTACGGAGAAGCAGGCTGTTGCGATCTCGCTCGTCGTGCCGCTGCTGATCCTCGCGCTGCCCATCCTCGACACGGCCAAAGTGATCGCGCGCCGGCTGCACAAGGGCGCGCCGATCGCGGCCGCCGACCGCGAACACGTGCATCATCAACTGCTCGACCTCGGGCTCTCGCAGCGCCAAGCCGTCCTGTTGATCTATGCGGTCTGCGGTATTCTCGGCGTCGTCGCGATCGTGCTTTCGCTGCCGCACGGACCGCACGTCTTGTGATGTGTCCGCTGCGCGTGGGGGTCGTGTTCGGCACGCGGCCGGACGCGGTCAAGATGGCGCCTGTCGTCCTCGAATTGACGCGCGATTCGCGCTTCGAATGCGTGCCGATCGCGACCGGGCAGCACCGCGAGATGATGGACGAAGTGCTGGCGCTGTTCGGAATCACACCGCAGCACGATCTGGGCGTCATGACCGAAGGCCAGTCGCTCACAGACGTGACCACCCGCGTGCTCGAACGCATCGGGCCCGTGCTGGAGGACGTGCGTCCCGACGTCGTGCTCGTGCACGGCGACACGACGACGTCGACCGCTGCAGCGCTCGCTTCCTATTATAAGAAGATCCCGGTCGGGCACGTCGAGGCAGGGCTACGCACCGATACGATCTACGAGCCGTTCCCCGAGGAGATGAACCGCCGCTTGACCGGCGTCATCGCGTCGTATCACTTCGCGCCGACGCCGACTTCGCGCGCTCATCTGCTGCGCGAGGGCAAAGACGCGCGCTCGATCGTCGTCACCGGCAATACCGTCATCGACGCGTTCTTGTGGGTTCACGAGCGCGCGACGCCAGACGACGCACCTGCGGTGGCCACGCGGCGCATGATCTTCGTCGAGGCACATCGGCGTGAAAACCTGGGCGCGCCGCTCGAATCGATCTGCCGCGCGCTGCGCGCGGTGATCGACCGCCACGCCGATGTCAGCATACTATGGCCGGTGCATCCCAATCCCGCGGTCGTCGAGCCGGTACGCCGCATTCTCGGCGCGCACGATCGCGTCGCGCTGCTCGCGCCATTGACGTATCGCAAGCTCGTCGGCGCCATCGGGCGTTGCACGCTTGTCGCGACGGATTCAGGCGGACTGCAAGAGGAGGCGCCGTGCCTCGGCAAGCCGGTGCTCGTGCTGCGCCGCGTCACCGAGCGGCCGGAAGGCGTCGCCGCCGGAACGCTGCGTCTGGTCGGCACCGACGAGCAAACGGTCGCGCGCGCGCTTGACGATCTCTTGGATGACAGCGCGCAATATCAGGCGATGGCGCGCGCCGCAAATCCATACGGCGATGGGCAAGCCGCGCGCCGGATCGCCGAAGCGTTATGGGCGTTCGCGCGCAACGGCGCGATGCCCGATGAATTCGATCCCTCAAAGCCGCCGACGCTGCCGGCTGCCGCGCGGTGAAACAGCAAACACCACTTTCACTCGCGCGCCTTGGCGCGATCGGTTTTTCGCTCATCGCGAATGTGATCGTCGGCGGCCTGCTCGGTTACGTCGCCTATCGATTCTTGAACTGGGGATGGGCGGTGCCGGTCGGGATCCTCGTCGGATTCGTATCCGGCTTCTTCTCGATGTTCCGCCAGCTCTCGCAGATGTAGCGCGCACGCGCGTTCGAAGGGGAGGGCGGTTTTCGGAGCCGCCGAAAACCAACAGACCCATGGAAGGCTTCCGCCCGTTTCAGGCAGCGGTGGCGTCACGCAGCCTGGCGGTCGCGGCTATTGCGGCCGTCGCGCTGGCCGCCACCCGCCAGCCACTGCCCGCCTTAGCGCTGATCGCCGGCACTCTCATCGGACTGGCGTATCTTTTCCACATCGCTACAGGGTTCAACCGGCTCGTGAAAGGCGGCAAACGCTACATGCCATTCCTCATCGGGGAATCGGTGTTGCGCGTGCTGCTGGCCGGCGCGGCGCCGTTCCTCATCGTCGGGCGCGGGCCATGGCTCGGTTACTTCACATATCTTGCTGGATTTGTCGCACCATTGGCAGTGGCCATCTGGGCCTACAAGAATAGAATCGATGCGCATTCCGCTCAGACGACGGACGGCGGCACGCACACCTCGCTCGGATAGGAATCGATGCACGAGACGATAGGGGACCATCCGCTCTGGCATGTCCCCTTCTTGCCTGCACCGTTCAACACCGTGCACTCGGATACGGTGCTGATCACGTGGCTTGCCATGGCGATCGTGCTCGTGTCGCTCGGTCTGCTCGCGCGCGTCTATCCGGTCACGCAGCTGTCAAAGCGTTACACGCTGCTTGAACTCGTCGTCTCGTGGCTGAGCAATCAAGTCGAGACGATCTTGGGCAAGAACGGCGTGCCCTTCGTGCCCTTCATCATCTCGCTCTTCCTCTTCATCTTCGTGCTCAACGAGATCGGCGTCGTGCCGTTCGTCGGCAAGTCGCCGACCGCCGATCTCAACACGACCGCAGCGCTCGCGCTGTTCGCGATCGGTCTGGTGTGGGGCGTCGGCGTGTATCGCAAGGGACTTGGATACTTCGGACATCTCGTGATCAAGCCATACGCGTTGGGCATCCCGATGCTGCCCATCATGATCGTCGACGAACTTGCGCGCCCGGTGACGTTGGCGATGCGGCTGTTCGGCAACATCTTCGCCGGGGAAGTGCTCTTGCTGGTGGTCGCCGCCGTCATCGCCGCGCACCTCGGCGCGCTTTCGCTTGCGGCAAACGTCGCGCCGATCGCCGTCTTCGCGTTCAATCTGATCATCGGAGCCATTCAGGCGCTCGTGTTCACCCTGCTCACGATCGCATACCTCATCGCACCGACCTCGGACGAGCATTAAGGAGTTATAGATGGAAAATACGATTCTCGTCGCCACGGTCATCATGGCGTTTGCCCTGATGGTCGGCTTCGCCGCGTTCGGCTCGGCCATCGGCGACGGCATCATCGGCAGCAAGGCGGTCGAGTCGATCGCCCGCCAGCCCGAAGCGCGCGGCAATATCTTCTTCTTCTATTTCCTCGGCTTCGGCATTCTGGAGGCGTTTCCGATCATCGCGATCGCGCTCGCCTTCTTCCTCGTCATCGGCGGCGGCGGCTTCGGCGTGTTCTCGCAGCTCAAAGGGCTGCTGCCCCACTAGGCAGGCGCGACGCAACGCTATGCTGCTTTCGTTCGACGGCACGCTGTTGGCTCAGATCCTGAACTTCGTCTTGTTCTGGATCTTGCTCGACTACGTGTTCATCGGTCCGACGCGGCGTGCGATCGAAGCGCGCCAGCGCTACATCGCGACGCAACAGCGCGAAGCAGACGAGCTGGCGGCGCAAGCGAAGGGGCTGCGCGTCCAGGCCGATGACATCCTCGACGAAGCGCGGCGCACGACCGACGAAGCGCTGCGCGCGGCGAGCGCGCAGGCTTCCGATCAGGCGCGCGTCATCGAGCGCAAAGCCGCCGAAGAGGCAGGCGCGATCGTCGCCCTGGCAGATGCGACGGTGGCCGGCGAACGCTCGCAGGCGGTCGCCAAGCAAGCGCCGTTCGTGGAAGAGCTCGCGCGAACCATGGCGACGCGCGCGTTGGACGGCGAGGCCGTGGCATAGGCATGCAACTGGCAGCGCTCGCCGACCCGATCTTCATCGCCAAAGTCATCGACTTCGGGTTGCTGATCGTCGTCATCGTCTTCATCTATCAGCGCGTCGGCAAGGCGGTCTTGGTCGCGCAGCAAGAAGCGCAGAACAAGGCGGTCGCCGACGCGGTCGCGTTGCGGGCGGCTGCGGCCGAGTCGGTCGAGGCGGCGCGCAAACAGGTCGAGCAGGCGAAGCTTGACGCCGTGCACATGATCGATGTCGGTCGCGCGCAAGGACAGCACCTCATCGTCGCGGCGAACGCGGAGGCGCAAGAGCACGCGGCGCGCATCGTCGCGCACGCCAACGGCGAGCTCGAGCGCGAGCGTTACCGCGTACGACGCGAACTGTTGGAAGATACCGTCGAGCGCGCAACGGCACGCGCGCGCGACATCGTCGCTTCCGAGCTCACGCCGCAGGGCCAGCACCGGCTCATCGAGGGCCTTGTCGAAAAACTGGAGTCGGGCCGTGCGTAAGGACTCGATCCGTGCTTAAGGACAGCATCGCGCAACGCTATTCTTCGGCGCTCTTCGCGCTTGCGACCGAGGCGGGCGCGGTTGAATCCGCGATCGCGCAGCTCGACGCATTTGTCGCAGCGCTCGACCGCGATCCGGATCTCGGGCTGTTCTTCGAATCGCCGGTCGTCGACCGCGCGCGCAAGGAGCAGATGATCGCGACCGCGCTCGCCGGCGCGAGCGAACTGGTTCGCAACTTCATCATCCTGCTCGTGCGCAAGCGGCGCGAGAACATCGTGCGCATCGTCGCGCGCCAGATGCATGAGCTGCACGACCGCCAGATCGGGCGCGCGCATGCGGCGATCGAAACGCCGGCGCCGCTGGACCCCCAGGAGCTGGCCGCGCTGGCGCGCCGGCTCTCAGGCGTCTATCGGCGCAGCATCGTGCCGGACGTCAAGATCAAGCCTGACTTGCTCGGCGGCATCGTCGTGCAGGTCGGCGACCGCTACATCGACGCGAGCGCGTCCGGTAAGATCGAGGAGATGCGCCGCCACCTGCTCGCAAGCGCCGACACGTGGCCCGCCGCTTCAAGCAACGGGCACACGAATTCCACCGTCACAGGGGATTGAGATGATCAACGCAGACGAAATCGCTGGAATACTCAAACAGCAGATCAAGAGCGCGCAGACGCAAGTGCGCGAGGACGAAGTCGGCACCGTCATCGAGGTGGGCGACTCGATCGCGCGCGTCTACGGACTGTCCGCGGTCCAAGCGAGCGAACTCGTGCAGTTCCCGAACGGCCTGTTCGGCATCGTCTTCAACCTCGAAGAGGACAATGTCGGCGTCGTCATCATGGGCGACGACAGCGAGATCAAAGAGGGCGATACGGTGCGGCGCACGCGGCGCATCGTTTCGGTCCCGGTCGGTGAGGGCGTCATCGGACGCGTCGTCAATCCGCTCGGCCAGCCGCTCGACGATAAAGGCCCGGTCAACACGACGCGCACGCGCCCGATCGAAACGCAAGCGCCCAACGTGGTGCAGCGCCAGGGCGTGCACGAACCGCTGCAGACCGGCATCAAAGCGATCGACGGACTTATCCCCATCGGCAAAGGCCAGCGCGAATTGATCATCGGCGACCGCCAGACCGGCAAGACGGCGATCGCGATCGATACCATCCTCAACCAGAAAGGCAAAGACGTCATCTGCATCTACGTCGCGATCGGACAGAAGGCGTCGACGGTCGCGCAGCTCTACAAGATCCTCAACGACGCGGGCGCCATGGATTACACGACGATCGTCGCCGCCAACGCGTCGGATCCGGCGAGCTTGCGCTACATCGCGCCGTATGCGGGTTGCGCGATGGGCCAAGAGCTCATGTATGCGGGCAAGCACGTGCTCATCATCTATGACGATCTTTCCAAGCACGCGCAGGCCTATCGCGAGATCTCGCTCGTGCTACGCCGCCCGCCGGGCCGCGAAGCATACCCCGGCGATATCTTCTACCTGCACTCGCGCCTGCTCGAGCGCGCGGCGAAGCTGTCCGAAGAACTCGGCGCCGGCTCTATGACCGCGCTGCCGATCATCGAGACTCAGCAGGGCGACGTGTCGGCCTACATCCCGACCAACCTCATCTCGATCACCGACGGCCAGATCTACCTCGACACGAACCTCTTCTATCAAGGCATCCGACCCGCGATCGACGTCGGCCTGTCCGTGTCGCGCGTCGGCGGCAATGCGCAGACCAAGGCGATGAAAGCGGTCGCCGGCCAACTGCGCCTCGAATTGTCGCAGTATCGCGACCTTGCCGCATTCGCCAAGCTTGCGTCCGACCTCGACAAGGCGACGCAGGCGCAGCTCTCGCGCGGCGAGCGCGTCACCGAAACGCTCAAGCAGCCGCAGTTCGAGCCGCTCGATCTCGACAAGCAGGTCATCGCCATCTACGTCGCGGTCAAGGACTATCTCGCCGACATTCCGACCGGCCAGGTCCGCGAGTTCCAAAAGCAATTCTATGAGTTCTTGCAGACGGCGCATCCCGACATCCCCAAGGCGGTGGCCGACAGCAAGGAGTTGTCGGACGCGACGCGCGCCAAGCTCGACAGCGCCATCGGCGAGTTCAAGAAGCGCTTCAAGGCGGCTGCATAGTCGATGGCGACGCTGCGCCAGCTGCGCGACCGGGTTCGGTCGCTCAAGAACACCCAGCAGATCACGCGCGCGATGAAGATGGTCGCCGGCGCGAAGATCCGCCGCGCGGAGCTTGAGATGCGCGCAGCGCGCCCGTATGCGGCGGCGATCGGCGAGATGCTCGCGCAGCTCAGCGCCTCTGCTGGCGCAGGCCTCAATCACCCGTTGATGCAGGCGCGAGAAGTACGCGCGCGCGCGCTCGTGCTGATGACCGCCGACAAAGGTTTGGCAGGGGCTTTCAATTCGAACCTCGTGCGCGCCGCGCTCAACCAAATTCGCGGCGACGCCGCCGTTGCGTTCTACCTGGTCGGCACCAAGGGTCGCGTGCAGCTGCGGCGCCTGCCAAACCCTGTGAGGGGCGCATGGCCGCTGAGCGGCGAGCCGTTCAAAGATCGCGCGCGCGAGATCGCCGCAAAACTTTCGGCGGACTTCACCAACGGCGACGTCGATGCGGTCACGCTCGTTTCGAGCCGTTTCGTGTCGACGCTGGTGCAGCGCCCCACGCTAACGTCGCTGCTGCCGATCGCGCCGCAAGGCGGCGGCGCGCGCGACCCATCAAAGAACTCGTTCGAATTCGAGCCCGACGTCGCGGCCGTGCTGGCGGCGCTGCTGCCGAAATACCTCGAATTCACGATCTTCCAAGCGCTGCTCGAGACGCAAGCTTCAGAATTCGCCGCGCGCCTCATCGCGATGACCAACGCGACGGACAACGCCGGTAAACTCATCGACGAGATCACGCTGCAGATGAACAAGACGCGCCAGGCGTCGATCACCAAGGAGATCTTGGAGATCGTCGGCGGCGCAGAAGCCTTGAAGGGATAGATCAGAAAATGCCAGGGACAGGAAAAGTCGTGCAAGTGCTGGGCAATGTCGTCGACGTCGAATTCCCGCAAGACCAGTTGCCCGACATCTACTCGGCGCTCACGACGACGCTGACGGGAGCGGACGACAAGCCGCACGAGTTGACGCTCGAAGTGCAAAGCGAGCTCGGCAATAACCAAGTGCGCGCGCTCGCGATGGGTGGCACCGACGGCATGGTGCGCGGCCAGCAGGTCACCGACACCGGCGCGCCCATCACGGTGCCCGTCGGCGAGGCGACGCTTGGGCGCATCCTCAACGTGTTGGGCACGGCGATCGATTCCGACAAACCGGTCGACGCAAAGACGCGCTATCCGATCCATCGGCCCGCGCCCAAAGTCGACGAGCAAGACCCGACCACCGTCATGTTCGAGACCGGCATCAAAGTCATCGATCTGCTCGCGCCGTACGTGCGCGGCGGCAAAGTCGGACTGTTCGGCGGTGCAGGCGTCGGCAAGACCGTGCTCATCCAAGAACTGATCCGCAACATCGCCGCCGAGCACGGCGGCTTCTCCGTGTTCACCGGCATCGGTGAGCGCACGCGCGAAGGCAACGACCTGTGGATGGAGATGAAACACTCGGGTGTCATCGAAAAGACCGCGCTCGTGTTCGGCCAGATGGACGAGCCGCCGGGCGTGCGCCTGCGCGTCGGTCTTACCGGCGTGACGATGGCGGAATATTTCCGCGACGAAGCGGGCAAAGACGTGCTGCTGTTCATCGACAACATCTTCCGCTTCATGCAGGCGGGCTCTGAAGTGTCGGCGTTGCTCGGTCGCATGCCGTCAGCAGTCGGATACCAGCCGACGCTCGCGTCCGAGATGGGTGCGCTCGAAGAGCGCATCACGTCGACGCGCAAGGGATCGATCACGTCGGTGCAGGCGGTGTACGTGCCGGCTGACGATCTGACCGACCCGGCGGTTGCGACGACGTTCTCGCATCTGGATGCGACGACCGTGCTCTCGCGCTCGATCTCCGACAAAGGCATCTATCCGGCGGTCGATCCGCTCGCGTCGACGTCGCGTTTGCTCGAGCCGCGTTTCGTCGGTGAGGAGCATTACAGCGTCGCGCGCCGCGTGCAGGAGATTCTGCAGCGCTACAAAGACCTGCAAGACATCATCGCGATCCTGGGCGTGGAAGAACTCTCCGAAGAGGACAAAGTCATCGTCGGACGCGCGCGCCGCATCCAACGCTTCTTGAGCCAGCCGTTCTTCGTCGCTGAAGCGTTCACGGGCCGTCCAGGCAAGTACGTGCCTCTCAAAGAGACGATCGCCGGCTTCAAAGAGCTGGTCGAAGGCAAGCTCGATGATCTGCCCGAGCAGGCGTTTTACATGTGCGGCAACATCGACGAAGCCAAGGCCAACGCGGCCGCGCTCGAGGCAAAGGCCTAGGCGCGTATGACGTCGACAACCCGCCTCTCGGTCGTCACGCCCGAGGGCACGAAGTTCGAAGGCGACGTCGCGATCGTCATCGCACCCGGTGCGGCCGGCGATCTGGCTGCACTGCCGAGTCACGCGCCGCTGCTGACGACGCTGCGCCCTGGACTGGTGATCGCGCGTCCGGCGCAGGCGCCGGAGCGCGCCGACGCCGATGCGCTTGCAGCGGGCACGCGTTTCGCCGTCGACGGCGGCTTCATGCAGGTCATGCCGGATCGCGTGATCGTGCTGAGCGACCGCGCGATCGGCGCCGATGAAGTCGAGTACGAAACCGCGCGCAGCGCTTACCAGCGGGCGCTCGAGGCGTTGGCGGCGAAGAAGGGCGCTGATGATTCTGCAGAGCGCATCGCCGTGGCTTTTTTCGAGGCGACGCTTAAACTCACTGGCCGCAGCGCCGAATAACGCGCCCGCGAGGTTCGAATGATCGACTCGCTCGACGGGCTTTCCACCAGGCTCGTGATCGAAGGCGGGCGGCGCCTCGAGGGCGTGCTGCCTGCGCCGGGGGCGAAGAACGCGTCGCTGCCCATCATGGCTGCCGCGATCCTTGCGGAAGGCGAAGTCGTCTTGCACCGCGTGCCGCGCATCACTGACGTCGACGTGATGGCCGCGATCTTGGAAAGTTTGGGAGCGCGCGTGCGCGAGCAGCCGGGCGGTTCGATGATCCTCGATACGTCGTCGGTGAATTCGTGCGCGCCGCCGTACGCATTGGTCAGCCGGCTCAACGCATCGTTCGACGTCACCGGCGCGTTGATCGCGCGCTTCGGTCGCGCCGAAGTTCCGCAGCCAGGGGGCTGCGTGATCGGACCGCGTGCCGTCGACATGCACCTGCGCGGTTTCGAGGCGCTCGGCGTCGAGATCGATCTCGAGCACGGCGCGATCATCGCGAACGCGCCGTCACTCAGCGGCGCGTCCATCGCCCTTCCCAAGCGATCGGTCGGCGCCACCAAAAACATCATGCTCGCGGCGACGCGCGCGCGCGGCACGACAGTCATCGGGAACGCCGCGCAGGAGCCCGAAGTCGTCGATCTCGCCGACTTCCTCAACGCGTGCGGCGCGCGTATACGCGGCCAAGGCACGCCGACGATCACGATTGACGGCGTTCGCAAGCTGCACGGCTGTGAGCACACGGTCATCCCCGACCGTGTCGTCGCCGGGACGTACCTCATCGCCGGCGCGATCACCGGCGGCGACGTCACCATCAAGGGCCTCGACCCCACGATGTTGGACGCGTTGTCCGACAAGCTGCGCGCGACCGGCGCTCAGGTCGACGCCCAAGGCGTGAGTCTGCGCGTGCAGGGAACTCCTTCCTGGAAGCCCGTCGACATCGTCACCGCGCCGTATCCCGGCTTCCCGACCGACCTGCAGGCGCCGCTCGTCGCATATCTGAGCTTAGCGAAGGGCACATCGCTGGTCGAGGAGACGATTTTCGACGCGCGTTTCGTCTACGTCAGTGAACTTGCACGCATGGGCGCCGATATCAAAGTATCGGGTCGCAACGCAACGGTCACCGGCGTCGAAACGCTCAAGGATGCCGTGGTCGAAGCGCCGGATATCAGAGCGGGGGGCGCACTTGTGCTTGCGGCGCTCGCCGCACAGGGCACGTCGCAGGTCGGCGGACTTGAGTTCATCGACCGCGGCTATGAGTTCGTCGAACAGAAGCTGAGCACGCTCGGCGCGTCGGCGATGCGCGTCAGCGGCGTGGCGCCGGTTCTGCCGCGCGCCGATACCGCACTGACCGAAACGCTGCCGCGGATCGTCACGCCGTTCGCGCCGGTCGAGTAGTATAAAGGAAGAGATTTGGATATCGGAATCGATCTCGGCACGGCGAACGTGCTGGTCTACGTGCGCGGCAAGGGCATCGTGCTGCGCGAGCCATCGGTCGTCGCGCGCGACGTGCGCAGCGGCAAGACGCTCGCCGTCGGTGAAGAGGCGCGTTCGATGCTGGGCAAGACGCCGAGCAACATCCAAGCGATCCGGCCGATGCGCGACGGCGTCATCGCCGACTTCGAAGTCACCGAAGCGATGCTCAACTACTTCATCAAGAAGGTGACGCGCAGCAACGGCTTCCTCTCCTTCTTGCGGCCAAAACCCGCGGTGACGATCTGCGTCCCTGCAGAGATCACGTCGGTCGAAGAGCGCGCCGTGCGCGACGCGGCGAAATTGGCGGGCGCCAAGAGCGTCGACATCATCGAGGAGCCGATGGCGGCGGCGGTCGGCGCGGGCCTGCCGATCGACGGCCCGAGCGGCAACATGGTGGTCGATATCGGCGGCGGCACGAGCGACGTCGCCGTGATCTCGCTCGGGGGCATCGTCGTCAGCCAGTCGATCCGCGTCGCCGGCAACAAGCTCGACGAAGCGATAGCCCGTCACATCCGCCGCGTCTACAACTTGATGATCGGCGAGCGCACCGCTGAGGACATCAAGGTCAGCATCGGCTCGGCCTACCGCCAGGACCCTGAGATGACGATGGAGATCCGCGGCCGCGATCTCATCAACGGCCTGCCGAAAACCGTCACCATCACATCTGAAGAAGTGCGCGAGGCGATGGCCGAGCCGCTCGGCTCGATCATCGACGCGGTCAAGGCCGTGCTCGAGAAGACGCCGCCTGAGCTGGCGGCGGACATCATCGATCGCGGTATCGTGCTCACGGGCGGCGGCGCGCTGTTGCGCGGTCTCGATGCGCTGCTCGCTGAAGTGACCGGCATCCCGGTCATCGTGGCGGACGATCCCATGTCGTGCGTCGCGATCGGCACGGGGCAGCGCGTCCGCCTCTAACGCTACGGCATAAGAGCGGGATTCCGAGCCGCTCGAGCGCAATGCGAGCGGCCAGGAGGACTGCCATGATGCTCCGTTCCACCGCCGTCGTTTTCGCATTGTTCGCTTTCGCGTTCGGGTCGTTCGCCGCGGTCGCGGCGCGCGCAGATGAACTGAGCGCGATCAAGGCGCGCGGCACGCTCAACGTCGGCGTCAAGGCGGACGTCCTCGGCTTTGCGTATCTCGACCCGAAGACGGAGCAATACCAAGGATACGAGATCGACATCGCACGCGAGCTGGCCAAACGCTTATTGGGCGACCCGAACAAGGTCAATTTCATGGCGGTCACGCCGAGCACGCGCGGCACGCTGCTCGACGCCGGCGAAGTGGACATGATCATCGCGACGTTCAGCGTGACGCCCGAGCGCAGCATCGTCTACAATTTCAGCCCGCCATATTACACCGACGGCACCGCGCTGCTCGTGCCTAAGCTCGCGCACGTCAAGAGCCTGTCCGACCTCGCGGGCAAGCCGATCGGCATCGCCAAAGATACGACGACGGCCAGCGCGCTGATGGCCAAAGCGGGTTCCGATGTGCTCCTGACGTTCGCCGCGTTCGACACGTACTCGCAAGTGCTCAACGCGCTGATGACCGGGAAAGTGCAGGCGTTTGCGACCGACAGTTCGATTTTGCGTTCGTATGCGGCGCAAGACCCGAGCGCCGTCATCCTGCCGGAGCGCTATAGCAAAGAGCCGTACGCCGTCGCCACAAAAAAGGGCGCGGACGCGTTATCCAAGTGGGTCGCCGCGCAGATCACCGACCTGGACAAGTCAGGCCAACTGGCAGCCTGGCAAAGGACCTGGAAGATCTACGACTTGGGGAGCAACTAGGACGTCAGGTCGCCGAGCGTAAGCGGCGCACGAAGCTCGCGCCCGCGCGCATGACGCGCCGGCGCGCACGCTCGACGCGGTTGCCGGCCTTACGCTGCAGCGCGCGCCCGAGACCGATGGGTACGAGTGCACAATAGAGCGCGATCAAGACAGCCGCCAAACCGGCATAGAAAAGCTGGTCGCGAAGGCGGGACATCATGAGCCAACGTTTTCCAAATAGAGCGGTTCGCCCTTTGACGCGTGATGCGGTGGTGCGATGCGCGTAGTACGCGTGCACGGCATACCCAGTGCAGCGCGATTGGCGGAAGCGGCGGCGTGCATCGCAGCCGGCGGCACGCTGATCTTTCCGACCGAAACGGTGTACGGCATCGGCTGCGCGCCGGATGATGCGCATGCGGTCGATGCGATTTTTCGCGCCAAACAGCGGCCAGCCGACAAACCGCTCGCCATCCATCTCGCCTATGCGGAGCAAGCGGCGACGTTCGCGCGCGTACTGATGCCGTGCGCGCAGCGCATCATCGAGCGTTTATGGCCCGGACCCGTCGCGATCGTGGTCGAGCGGGCTGCCGGCGCTGCGAGCGCGGCGGCGCTTGACGGCGAGACGATCTCACTGCGCTGTCCTGACGATGCGGCGTGCGCTGCGATCTTGCGCGCGACCGGCCCGCTTGCCGCGACGTCTGCCAATATCTCCGATCGCCCCGCATTCACCGGCGATGAAGACGTATCGCTGCTGCCGGATGCGACGCTCGCCATCATCACAGGGCCGACTCGGCTGCGGCAAGAAAGCACGGTGGTTGATTGCACCGGTGAAAGCGCGCGCATCCTGCGCCACGGAGCGGTGGACGACGCAGCCATCGCATTTCTCTAGACGCTCTACGCGATGAAACGACATTCATACCCGGTCGCGGCAGGGTTCGCGCTGCTGCTCATCGCGCTGTGCATCACGCGCAGCGCGCGTGCCGACCTGCAGATCGGGCGCTTCACGATCGAGTTCCGTAACTCGAACTACAATCTGAAGACGGGCGACATCGTGCTCACCGGAGGCGTGCGCGGCAAGGGACCCGACGGCGATTTCCGTGCCGACCGCGCCTTCGGCAACAGAGAGCGCCGCGAGATCACGCTCGTCGGCAGCGTCGAAGCGCACCGCGTCGCTGCCGCCGAACCGATCACGCTGCGCAGCGATACCGCGACGATCGACGAGCGCACCCGCACGTATATCGCGACCGGAAATGTCAACGCGATCGTCGGCGCGCGCACGATGAGCGCAGACCAGATGCGGCTCGACGATGCATCGCATGTGTTCACCCTTACCGGCAACGTGCATATCATGGAACCGCCCGGGCGATCGCTCGCGACGGCGCAGCTCATCTATCACGACGATACGGGCGATATCGAGTCGCCGGGTCCGTTGAGCGGCACGATGGAGAACGGCGAATTCCGCGCCGACAGCGCGCACGGCAACGTCAAGGCAGGCGACGTCACGCTGAACGGCGGCGTCGAGCTTCATTCGGGTGCGGCCGCGGGCGAGCAGTCGCAGGAACCGGTGACGCTGTATGCCGACACACTGCACTACACCGGCCAAGCGAAGATGGTCACCGCAGACGGCCACATCAAGATCGAGCAGGGCACGCAGACGGTGACGGCGGCGCTGCTGACGCTCAACAACGCGAATGGTGATTTGCGCTTGAGCGGTGGCGTGCGCGGCACGCAGCCCCCCGACCGCAGTTTTGCGACGAAAGAGCTCACCTACAATGTCGACAGCGGTGCGATCACCGTGCCGTCGGCGATACACGGTTCGTCTGGCGAAGGCACGTTCGCGGCGAACAAGGCGAGCGGCAATATCAAGGACCGGACGTACGATCTCATCGGCAATGCCGTCGTGCATACGTCCGGCAAGCGCGCAAAAGGGCCGCCGCAGACGCCGAGCTCGTTGGCGGCCGACCGTATCCACGTCGACGATGCCAACAAACGCTATGTCGCGCAAGGCCATGCGGTCGCTTCGCAAGCCACGCGGACCGTCAGCGCGCCGCTCATGACGTTCGACGGTCAAGCGCATCTCGTCAAGCTGACCGGCGGCGTGCACGCGACCGAGCAGCCTGACCGCAGCGCCGACACGGCCGAGGTGATCTATCATACCGATACCGGCGAGATCCTCGCGCCCGCGCAGGTCTCAGGCCGCTCGTCGACCGACGCGTTCCGTGCGGACCGCGCGACCGGCAATCTTAAACAGAACGTGTTCGATCTCTCGGACCACGTCGTGATGCGCAGGCAGCGGGCGGGCGACAAAGATCCGACGGTATTGACGGCAAGCAACGTGCGCATCGATGGCAACGCGCGCGCCTACACCGCGACGGGTAATCCGAAGGTGGTCCAGGGTTCACGCTCGATGACGGGCCAGGTCATGAGCTTGGACGACACAACGCATCTGCTGCACGTCAGCGGCGGCGTGCATGCGCAAGAACCGCCGGGGCGCACGTTCGACACGCCCGAGCTCACGTACGACACCTCGAGCGAGAACTTCAAGATGCTGGGCGGCATCATGGCGATCTTCCCGCTCTCGCGCGCCTCGCCGTCGCCGACGCCATTTGCGCGCCCGAGCGCAAGCGTCTCACCGCAAGCGCCGTCGCCGTTCGCGAATAGCGCGACGCCCGCGCAGTACACGTCGCCGTCGCCGTCGCCGACGCCGTCACCGACGCCGTCGGCGACGCCCACGCCGCACTGACGCACTGCTCGCTCGGCCAGCGGACTATCGAGCTGGTTTGGCGTTCGCCGAGAGCACCACGAGAATTCGTCGAGAGTGAAACGCCGCGCGCGCGCGTATTCGTTTGTTATACGCGAGGCGCGTGCACACGCACGCAATGCATAGCCTCGCGAGGAGCAAGAAGACGATGAAACAGCGGAACGCCGCGCTGCTCGCGGCGATCGTAGGGCTGACGGTCGGTCTGCTCGGTTCGCCGGCCCAGCCGGCGCGCGCCGATCAAGACGACCATCGGGGCGGTTACCAGCAGCAAGTTCAACAACCGAACAACGGCCGCTGGAGCAACGGAGCGAACCGCAATGGCTCGAACCGCTATTACGGTCCGGTGTATTCCAACAACAATCGTAACAACGACGGGCACGACCCGAATTGGGACCGCCGGTGGCAGCGCGATCGAGATGACCGGCGCGATGCCGACGACCGCAATCAGCAGCCGACGTACAACGGCCCGTACTACAACGGACCGAACAACACCGGCACGCCGTACTACTACGGCAACAACCCGTATTACAACGGCAACCCATACTACAACGGCAACCCGTATTACAACGGAAATCCGTACTACAATGGCAGTCCCTATAACAACGGCAATCCGTACAACGGCGGGTACGGTTATCAGGGCAACGCGACGCTGCAAGGCGTCATCACCGCCGTCAACGGCGACCAGCTGACTGTGCGCCAGGATAACGGCAGACCGATCCTCGTCAACGATCAGCCTGCCTTGGACCGCCAGGCCTCAGGCCGCGTCTACGTCGGCCGTTCGATCCATGCGATCGGCTGGTACCAGAACAACATGTTCTACGCGACGCAGATGAACTGACGCATCAGGACGGCACGCAAAGCCCGCGATCGCGACGGTCGTGGGCTTTTTGCTTGCGCGTACTGTCACGGCTCGAAAAACGTGCGATCCTTCAGTTCGTCGGGCAGATGCTGCTGCTCGACTTTCGCGTCAGGAAAATCGTGCGCGTACTGATAGTCTTTGCCGTAACCGAGCTGTTTCATCAGACCCGTCGCGGCGTTGCGCAGGTGCAGCGGTACGGGCAGCGTGCCCGTTTCCTCGATCGCCTCGCGCGCCGCGGCATACGCGCGCAGCCCCGCGTTGCTTTTCTTGGCGAGCGCCAGATAGAGCGTCGCTTCCACGAGCGGAAACATCGCTTCGGGCATGCCGATCGAATGCGCTGCGTAATGGGCGGCCGTCGCGATGGGCAGGGCTTGGGGATCGCCCAATCCGACGTCCTCACCGGCGAGAATCACCAAGCGGCGCGCGATGAACATCGGATCTTCGCCGGCTTCGAGCATGCGCGCCAGCCAGTAGACGGCGGCATCCGGATCGCTGCCGCGCACCGATTTGATGAATGCGGAGATAAGGTCGTAGTGCTCGTCGCCGGCGCGGTCGTAGCGCAGCGCGCGGCGCTGCATCGCCTCTTCGACGTCGCGTGCGCCGATCGCAGGATGCGCGGCATCGCGCGCGCTCGCAAGTTCGAAGGCCAGCTCGAGCGCGTTGAGCGCCGAGCGCGCGTCGCCGTCGGCGAGGGCGATGAGCTTCGCGCGGGCGTCGTCGTCAAGTGTGGTAGCGGCCGGCAAGCCGCGTTGGCGATCCGCGAGAGCACGGTCGACGATCGTGCCGATCTCATCGGGTCCGAGCGGGGCGAGCACGAACACCCGGCTGCGCGAAAGCAAGGCGCTGTTGACTTCGAACGACGGATTTTCGGTCGTGGCGCCGATGAACGTGATGTCGCCGCGCTCGACGTGGGGCAGGACCGCGTCTTGCTGTGCTTTGTTGAAGCGATGGATCTCGTCGATGAAGACGACCGTGTGAGCGCGCGCGCGCACGCGCTTGGCATCGGCAACGATGCGCCGCAGGTCCGCAACGCCTGCCGTGACCGCCGAAAGCGCGATGAAGCGCGCACGCGCAGCCTGCGCGAGCAGACGCGCGAGCGTCGTCTTGCCGCTTCCCGGCGGCCCCCACAGCACGAGCGATGGCACCTTGCCCTGCTCGGCCGCGGTGCGCAGCGCACTGCCAGGTCCGACGATGCGCTGCTGCCCGACGAACTCGTCAAGCGTGCGCGGCCGCATCCGTGCCGCCAGCGGGGCGCTCGCCGGCAGGGCTTCGTCGCCGTTTTGCAGCGCTGCGGTGTCTTCGAAGAGGCGCGGTTCGTCAGCCATTCGCGTTCGGAATTCAGCGGCGCAGTGCGGCGACGGTGCGCATCCAGCTGAGGATCTCGCCGACGGTCACCTTCGAGACGCCTTTTTCACGGTTGCGAAACGCGATGGGCACTTCGGCGATGCGCGCGCCCGAGCGCGTCGCCTCATATAACAGCTCCGGCACCATCGAGTAGCCGGTCGAGCGCAGCGCATCGAGACGCATCGCGCGCAAAAGGGTTGCGTCATACGCGCGGAAGCCCGACGTGCAGTCGCGCACGCGCAAACCCAGAAGTGCCCGCGCGACCGCGTTCGCGACCGCGCTGTTCGCCTTGCGCGCGAGTGAAAAATTTTCCACCGAGCCGCCGGCGACGTAGCGCGAGCCGATCACGACATCCGCGCCGTCCGCATCAAGCTGCGCGAGCATCGCCGGCAACGCGCTGGGGTCGTGGGAACCATCTGCATCCATCGTCGCAATGATGTCGTACCCTGCATCCAGGCCGAATCGTATGCCGGCGACGTACGCGGTGCCCAGACCGAGCTTTCCCGGCCTGCTGATGAGGAACAGTCTCGGTTCGTGCAAGCGCAGCGCGTTGACGAGATCGGCGGTCCCGTCCGGGGACGAGTCATCGACGACGACCGCGTCGACGCGCGCAGACGAGTCGAGCACGGCGCGCACCGTCGCCTCGATGTTCTCGCGCTCTCGATACGTGGGCAGGACGACGAGGCAGCGGCTGTTCGCCGGCTGCCCAGAAGCAGTAGGGGAAGTCACGCCACTGTGCGTTCGGCGCCGAGGTTCACCCGACCCCGTCGCGAAGCACGGCGCATGGCCGTTTACCTCGACAACGCCGCCACGACGGAAGTGCGCAGTGAAGCGCTCGACGCGATGTTGCCATTGATGCGGGGTGACTACGCGAATCCGTCGAGCGCGCACTCGGCCGGTCAGCGCGCGCGCCGCGCGCTGGATGCAGCGCGCGCACGCACGGCCGCCGCGCTGGGCGCGCATCCGGACGAGATCGTCTTCACCGGCAGCGGGTCCGAAGCGGATTGCATGGCCATCTTCGGGTTATCGGCCCCCGGCGCAAGCCAGCGGCGGCACCTGATCACGAGCGCGATCGAACATCATGCCGTCCTGCACGCGGCCGACACGCTGCGCGCACGCGGACACGCGGTGACGATCGTGCCCGTCGATGCGCAGGGATTCGTACACGCCGACGCGCTCGCCGAAGCGCTGCGCGCGCGCGCGGACAGCGCTGAAGACGCGACGATGCTCGTCAGCATCATGCATGCGAACAACGAGATCGGCACGATCGAGCCGATCGCGCGGCTCGCGGCGATCGCGCACGAGCACGGCGCGCTGTTCCACACCGACGCTGTGCAGACGGCCGGGCATATCCCGATCGACGTCGCGCAGCTCGGCATCGATGCGCTGTCGCTTTCGGCGCATAAGTTCGAAGGGCCAAAAGGCGTCGGCGCGCTGTACGTGCGCAAGGGCGCGTGCGTCGAACCGTTGATCGTCGGCGGCGCGCAAGAAGGCGGCCGGCGAGCGGGCACCGAGAACGTCGCAGGCATCGTCGGTCTCTCCGTCGCGCTCGATCTCGCCGTGCACGAAATCGCGTCGCAATCGGTCCATATCGCCGCCCTGCGCGACGCGCTCATCGACGGCGCGCTCGCGCTGCCAGGCGCGTCTCTCAACGGTGCGCGCGAGGAACGCTTGCCCAACAACGCAAGCCTGCGCTTTGAAGGCGTCGATGGGCAGACGGCGGTGCTCGCGCTCGATGTCGCGGGATTCGAAGCGTCGACCGGAAGCGCGTGCGCGTCGGGTTCGCTCGAGCCGTCACACGTGCTGAGCGCGCTCGGATTGCCGCCCGGGCAGGCGCGCGGCACAGTCCGTTTTTCGCTCGGCCGCACCACGAGCGCCGATGACATCGCGCGTTTGCTTTCTCGTCTGCCGGGTACTATAGAGAAGTTACGAGCACTTGCGGATGCGTTGAATCCTGGGGGAGGTCTCGCTCGGGCCCGAGAATGACTGAGGTCCTCGCATGAGCACCCAAGATTTCATGTGGCTCGCTATCGGAATCGCCGCGCTCGTCGTGGCGGGCGGGCTGTTGTTCGTCTTCCTTAGATTGGGCATGCTGTTGACGCAGACGCAGGCGACCCTGGCGAAAGCGGACGCAAAACTGGACCAGTTCGACGTGCCCATCATGAAGACGATGGACCACGTGGGCAACATCGCGGACAGCGTGGACAGCATGGTCGCGCGCGTCGATCGGGTGACGGCCGTCGCCGAGCGCGCCGCAGGTGCGGTCGACAAAGCGACCGACGCCGCAAGCGCGAGCATCGCGCCGACCGTCGTCAAGATCGCGAGCCTGATCGCCGGCGTAAGCGCGGGCGCGCGCTCATTCTTGACCAAGGTGCGGGGCAAAGACAACGGATCGAACGTCAAGGAGACGCATTCAGATGGACAATGACCGTGGCAATTCAGGGGTCGGTTTTCTTTCAGGATTAGTGATCGGCGCGTTCGCGGGTGCGGTGCTCGCGCTCGTGCTCGCGCCGCAGTCGGGCGAAGAGACGCGCGAGCTGATCTCAGGCAAAGCACAAGAGGCGCGCGGCAAAGCGCTGGACCTCGCCTCGGATCTGCGCGATCTCGCCAATCAGCTCGCCGACGACTTGCGCAAACAGGCGGATGACCTGGCCAAGCGCACGCGCGCGGCGTACGACACGACGGCCAAGCGGGCCGGCAATGCGGTGAACGCCGCCAAACAGGCGGCGCAAGCCAAGATCGACGAGTTGCAGAACGGGTAGGCGGCGCGTGGACATCACCGTAGACGTGAAAGAAGTGCCTGGCAAGAACGGCGTGCGCGTCGTCGATCTCAACGGCGAGATCGACGTCTACACCTCGCCGCGCGTCAAGGAGACGATCGGCGAGTTGATCGATCAAGGCCATTACGACCTGATCATCAACCTCGAGAACGTGCGCTACATCGACTCGACCGGGCTTGGCGTGCTCATCGGCGGACTCAAGCGCGTGCGCGAGCACAGCGGCACGGTCAGCCTCGTGTGCACGAATCCGCAGATCAAGAAGATCTTCGACATCACCGGACTCGTCAAGATCTTCGGCATCTACGATTCGGAAGCTGCCGCCGGTGCAGCGCTATGATCTCGCCGAAAAAGCAGTCGACATCCAACGTGATCGAACTGCGCTTGCCGAGCAAAGCCGAGTGGGTCGGCGTCGCGCGCCTCGCCATCGCGGGGATCGCCAGCCGGCTCGACTTCGGCATCGAAGATATCGAAGACCTCAAGCTCGCTGTCGCTGAAGCATATACCAATTGCATCCAGCATGCGGCCGACGACGGCGAGGTGCACATCGCATGCACGATCGATCCGGACAAACTGGTCGTGACCGTGCAGGATGATGGCAAGGGGTTCAGAGGACAAGGGACCGAGCTGCGGCAGAAGGATGAGCCGCTCGAGAGAGGACTGGGAGTGTTCTTGATCCGCACGCTGATGGACGATGTGAGCTATGACGTCGATCCGCGCCGCGGCACTCGGCTGACGATGACCAAACATCTGCGGCCGCAGTCGCCGGCTCGCTAGCAAGCACCGCGAGACCCGGACTGTAGAAGACGCAATTCGTGGGAGCGCAACCACGGCCGTCCAATGATTCTCGTCCCGAGCGATTCGATCGGGAGCGCACGCGCGCGCTGTTCGCGACGTTCGCGCAGACGCGCGATCAAGAAGTGCGCGAGCAGCTGGTCGTCGCGCACCTCAACTTGGTGCGTTACCTCGCATCGCGCTTCGCCAACCGCGGTGAACCGCTCGACGATCTGATCCAGGTCGGCACGCTGGGACTCATCAAAGCGATCGATCGTTTCGAGCCGCAGCGCGGCCTGGAGTTCACGACGTATGCGACGCCGACGGTGATCGGCGAAATCAAACGCCACTTCCGCGATCGCGGTTGGGCGATCCGCGTGCCGCGCCGCCTGCAAGAGCTGAACGCCGCCGTCAATCGTGCGCTCGATACGATGTCGGTCCACCTGGGCCGTTCGCCCAGCGTCGCCGAGCTGGCCGCTGCGCTCAAGGCGAGCGAAGAAGAGATCATCGAAGCGCACGAGCTTGGCCAAGCGTACTCGCCGCTCTCGCTCGATGTCGAGCTGGCCGGCGAAAGCGAGGGCAAAGCAGCGACGCTGCTCGATTACCTCGGACGCGACGATCCCGACATGCGCGCGCTCGAGAACAAGGATTTGCTGGAACGCGCCTTCGAGCGCCTCGACCGGCGCGAGCGCGTCATCGTGTACCTGCGCTACTACGAGAACGTGTCGCAGTCGGCCATCGCGCGCCGCCTGCAGCTCTCGCAGATGCACGTCTCACGGCTGCAACAGCGCGCGCTGGCCAAGATGAAGGGCCTGCTGCAAGAAGAGTCGCGACCCGAACACGCAAAATAACCACCCGGTATGACATCCGCGGACATCCGGCGGTCGTTCGTCGATTTCTTCGTGGCCAAAGGGCACGTGCATCTGCCCGGGGCGAGCCTGGTGCCGGACGCGCTTTCGACCACGCTGTTCACCATCGCCGGCATGGAGCCGTTCGTGCCGCAGTTCTTGGGCGAAGCCCCGCCGCCGGCGGCGCGGGTCGTCACGGTGCAGCGCTGCTTGCGCGTCGCGGGCGGCAAGAACGACATCGATTCGGTCGGGCGTACGGGCCGCCACGGCACATTTCTGGAAATGCTCGGCAACTTCTCGTTCGGCGATTACTACAAGCGCGAGGCGATCGCGTGGGCGTGGGAATACTTGACGCGCACGCTTTCGCTGCCGGCGGACAAATTATACGCGACTGTGTACGTCGATGACGACGAAGCCGCGCAGATGTGGCGGCAGGAGATCGGTTTAGCGCCCGAACGCGTCACGCGCTTTCGCGAAGACAACTTTTGGGATATGGGACCGACGGGTCCATGCGGCCCGTGCTCCGAGATCTTCTACGATCTCGGTGCGGCCGTGGGTTGCGGGAAGCCGGCGTGTGGCCCGGGCTGCCCGGATTGCAACCGCTATATCGAGGTATGGAATCTCGTCTTCCAGCAGTACGACCGCGACGCGAGCGGCACGATGCACCCGCTGCCGAAGAAGTGCATCGACACAGGCATGGGATTCGAGCGGCTGTGCATGGTGCTGGCCGGTAAGACGTCGATCTTCGACACGGATCTCTATCAGACGATCATCGCCGCGCTGCCGCGCGTTTCAAACACGATCGAGAAGAAGCTCGGCGAAGAGACGCACGTCCATCAGCGCATCATCGCCGATCATGCGCGCGCGTGCATGTTCCTCGTCGCCGACGGCGTCACGCCGTCGAATACCGATCGCGGATACGTGCTGCGCTTTCTTGCGCGCCGCGCGATCCGCAGCGGCAAGCTGCTCGGTTTCGCGGACGGTTTCTTCTCGCGCCTCATGCCGGCCGTCGTCGAGTCGCTGGCAAGCGGCTATCCGGAACTGCGCGCCGCAAGCGAACGCGTGCAGCGCACGCTCGAAGCCGAAGAGCGTCAATTCGGCACGACGCTTGCGCGCGGCTCGGCGTTGCTGACCGAACGGCTCAACGCGCGCAAGAGCGCAGGAGGGCGCGTGCTGCCGGGCGACGACGCGTTCGAGCTGTACGATACCTACGGTTTTCCGGTCGACCTAACGCGCGAGATCGCCGCCGAGGATGGCATCTCGATCGACATGGCGGGCTACCATGCCGCGATGGAAGCGCAGCGCGATCGCGCGCGTGCCGACGCGCTTGCGAAGCGCGGCGAAGTGCGCGTCGCACGGCCTATCGCCGAAACGGCAGAGCGCTCCAACTTCGTGGGCTATGAGAGTCTCGAGGCGAAGGCGACCGTCGTCGCGTTATTCGATCGCGACGGTACGCCGGTACAACGCCTCGAGCCCGATGCGCACGGCGCGCTCGTGCTCGATCAGACGCCGTTCTACGCCGAGAAAGGCGGACAAAGCGGCGATCGAGGCGTTATCGCGACAGCGGGCGCATCGTTCGATGTGCGCGACACGCAGTATGAAGATAAGACGCAGCGCCGCATCGTGCATCGCGGGGTGGTGCGCGCCGGTGGGTTCGCGATCGGCGACCACGTGGAAGCGATCGTCGATCCGCACTGGCGCCGCGAGATCCGGCGCCACCACACCGTCACGCACCTTTTGCAGCGCGCGCTCAAAGAAGTGCTCGGCGATTCGGTCGCGCAGCGCGGCAGCGCGGTGTTCCCGGAACGCACGCGTTTCGACTTCGATTCTCCGGTCGGTGCGCTGTCGCGCCCCGTGCGCTCGCAGGTGTCCGGCCGCGTCAACGAATTGATCCGCAGCGACTATCACGTCGTCGAAGAATCGATGCCGTTCGCGCAAGCGATCGCGCGCGGCGCCGTCTACATGAAGGGCGAGAATTACGGCGACGTCGTGCGCGTCGTGACGTTCGGACCCAGCGTCGAGCTGTGCGGCGGCACCCACGTCGCGTCGACGGGCGAGATCGGCCATTTCGTGCTGCTCGGCGAATCTGCGATCGGCGCGGGTATTCGCCGCGTCGAAGGCGTCGTATCCGAATCCGCCGATCGCTATGTCGCGTCCGTGCAGGACCGCATCGACGAGGTCGGTTCTGCCTTGTCGACGTCGGCCGAGCACGTGCCCGAAGCGGTCGAACGGCTGACGACGCGACAGCGCGAGCTCGAACGCAAGGTCGAGACGCTCCAGCTGCAGCTGGCCGCGCAGCATGCCGGCGACTACGCCGCTGCGGCCAAAGAGGTCGCAGGCGTGCGCTACGTCGCGATCGAGAACGACGACGCGACCATCGGCGCACGCGATCTCGCCGAGTCGATTCGCGACAAGCTGCCGGATGGCGTCATCGTCATCGCGACGCCGTCGAATGGCAAGGTATCGCTCGTCGTCGCGGCCGGCGCCGGCGCTGCGCAAAAGGGCGTGTCTGCCAAAGACGTGTTGGCCGAGCTCATGCCGCACATCGACGGCAAAGGGGGCGGCAATCCCGCGATCGCGCAGGGCGCAGGCAAAAACGCATCCGGCATCGGCGCAGCGCTAGCCGCGGTGCCGGCAGCGATCGAAAAGGCCGTTCGTGGCTGAGCGCCTCGCGGCGCTGCTTCTCGCGATCGCGCTGACGGCTCTTGCAAGCCCGCTGCGCTGTGCGGCGGCGTCAACCCCCGCCGGCGCGGTGGCGAAAACGCTGGTCAAATATCGCGCGTTGATGGCGGCCCTGCCGAAGCCTCCATACATGGTGTTCGAATACAACGAAGTGCGCACTGGTCCGACGCGCATGATCACCGCACAGCATCGAGTCTATCGCAGCAAAGACGGCGACCAGCGTAACGACACGATCGCGATCGACGATTCCAGGCTGCGGCCGCCGCGCACGCAGACGTATCACCATGCGACCTGGCCGTACGACGCGGATCAATTCGCAGTCAGCGAGGCGGACTACGATGTGACCTTCACCGGCCTCGCGGTCGTGAATGGGCGCAAAGCTTACATGTATGACGCGAAGCGCACGACATCTGCGCAGTTCGCGATCGTGCAGTTCGCCCTCGATCCCGCAAGCGGCGCGCCGTTGCGCGAGCGCTACGTCGCTTCGTCCAGCGGCTGCGATGGCACCGGCGAGATCGACTTCGCGCAGGTCGGCGCATATGTGCTGCCCTCGACCGTCTCGGCACAATGCACGATCGCCGGCGGTGAGTTCAAGCACGTGATCCGCTTTTCGAATTATTCGTTTCCCGCAGCGATTCCGCAAGACGTGCTGCATCCGAGCGGTTCGTCGTGAAGGCGTTTCTCGCGCGCTGGTCGACGCCGCTCGTGTTCGTCACAGCGCTCGTGCTCTATCTCATATCCACACACCTCATGCACGCGTACTACGACAATTTCATCCGCCTCGCGTACGCACTCACGCACGGGCGGCTGTGGATCGATTGGCCCGGTCCGGCGATCGAAGCGCTCGAATTCAACGGCCAGCACTACGTCATCGAAGGCCCGATCCCGGCGGTGTTGTGCATCCCGCTCGTGCTGTTGTTCGGGCTTGACGCCAACCAGGCGATCGTTTGCGCAATCGCTGCAGCCATCGGGGTTTCCGCCACTTGGGTGATGCTCGGACGCATGCGCGTGACGCGCGACGTGCAGATCTGGACGACGGTGTTCTTGGGCTTCGGCACGGTGTACTGGTGGTGCGCCTCGTTCGGGTCGCTGTGGATGTTCGCACACATCACCGGTGCGATGTTCGCGCTGCTCGCGCTGGCCGAATGGTACGGACGGCGGCGTCCCTGGCTGCTCGGCGTGCTCTTCGCGTGTCTTGCGCTGTCGCGTTTTCCGATGGCACTGGCAGGCATCCCGTTCGCCGTGTGGCTCGTCATTGAGACGCCGAAAGGCCAGCGTCTGCGCGCGCTCGCGCAGACGGCGCTCGGAGCGTTGCCGTTTTTTCTGCTCTTCATCGCGTACAATTACGGACGGTGGCACACGCTTAATGACATCGGCTACACGACCTGGTTCCATCAAGATGAAGTCGGCTCGGCGACGGGCAGCCCGTTCCAGCTGAAATTCTTGCCGGGAAATCTGTACAGTTTCTTTTTCCTGCCGCCCGACTTCACGGTCTATCCGCCATGGCTCAAGCCTACGGGGGCGGGCGTTGCACTGACGTTCACAAGTCCAGCGCTGCTGTTGGCCTTTTTCGCGCCGGCGCGCGCGCGCGAGACGTGGTTTTTGTGGATCGCGACGATCTTGACCGCGATTCCGTCGGCGCTCTACTACGTCAATGGTTTCGAGCAGTTCGGCATGCGCCACTCGATGGATTTCGCGCCGTTTCTCATCCCGCTCGTCGCGCGCGGGCTGGAGCGCGCGAGGTTCGCGGCGTCCTACGGGCTCATCGTCTGGTCGGTGATCGCAGACGCGTACGGCGTCTGGTATTCGTGGGCCTATCACGCATTCGCCGTCGTACCACGCTACTAAATCGAACGCGATTCGCGGTGGAAGCTCGAAACGGGGCGTTGGCTGCGGCGAAAGCCGGCGCCACCGAGGCGGAAGGGTCAATATCCCGATCGACCGCCGTCCCCATTGAGCTGCCCTGCGAATCGCGTGCGACGAACGAGCGCGGTAACGAAGGTCATGCGTGGGGAGCACGGCGAAACGCCGCGCGCGAAAAGCCATGACTGAATTACGAGCAGCGCAATCCGCGAAGATCCTCGTCGTGGACGACGAGGCGACCATCCTCCAGACGCTGCGCTATAACCTCGAGAAGAACGGTTACTCGGTGTGCACCGCGGGCGATGGGCGGCGCGCGCTGTCGGTCGCCGAAGTCGAAAAGCCCGACCTTATCGTGCTCGACATCATGCTGCCGGAGCTCGACGGTATCGAAGTGTGCCGCGAAATCCGTAAGCGGTCGACGACGCCGGTGCTCATGCTCACCGCGAAAGATCAAGAGATCGACAAAGTGCTCGCGCTCGAGATCGGCGCGGACGATTACATCACTAAGCCGTTTTCGGTGTACGAACTGCTCGCGCGCATCAAAGCGCATCTGCGCCGCTTGCAAGCGACCCATGCGCCGGCCGAAACAGGGATCGTCAAAGGCGGCGACATCGAACTCGACGCCGGCCGTCATCGCGTCACCAAAGCCGGACGCGTGATCGAGCTTGCTCCCAAGGAGTTCAGACTGCTGCAAGTGCTGCTCGAAAACAAAGGCCGCGTCGTCACGCGCCAAGCGATGCTCGACCGCGTGTGGGGTTACGATTTTTACGGCGATCTGCAGACGGTCAACGTGCACATCCGCTGGTTGCGTGAGAAGATCGAAGACGATCCGAGCGATCCGCGCTGCATCTTGACCGTACGCAGCCGCGGGTATCTGTTCAAAGACTAGCCAACTCGCAAGCGGAGATGCCGCTTTTCGATCAATTCAGGCGGTCGCGTCGCGCCGAGGCGCGCGCCGATGCAGCTGCCGCGGATCACAGCGCCGCCTTGCTCGAGCGCTTCGACGCGTTGGTCACCGCGCTGCCGGTCGGCGTCATCGTAGTCGGCGAGGACGGCCGTGTCACCGTCTTCAACCCTGCGGCCGCGGAGATTTTCGCCGTGCCGCGCGAGCGCGCGATCGGGCGCACGCTGATCGAGAGCGTGCGCAGTTTCGAACTCGATCGCAGGCTGTCGAACGCGTTGCGCTCGGGCGCAGAACAGACCGCCGAGTTGACCTATAACGTCGGCAGCGAGCGCCGCCTCGAGGTGACGACTCGTCCGCTGCGCGGCGCCGAACCGCCGCGCGAAGCGGTCGCCGTGGTGCACGACATCACGCGCGTGCGCGAGCTCGAAGCCATCCGTCGCGATTTCGTGTCCAACGTCTCGCACGAGTTGCGTACCCCGCTGACATCGGTGAAGATCATCGTCGAGACGCTGCAAGGTGGCGTTGACGCGACCGCGCAAACGGAATTCCTTAACGACATCGCCCGGGAGACGGACCGCATGATCGCGCTGGTCGGCGATCTCCTCGGGCTGGCCAAGCTGGAAAGCGGAGCGCCGGAATCGCCGTTTGCGCCGGTCGATCTGTGCGAAGTCTGCCGCGAAGTCGTGGCGACGCAAGCGCTGCGCGCCAAGCAGCTCAACATCGACCTGCAAGTGCGCACGCCTGACGATCCCATCGAGATTGAGGGCGATCGCGCGAAGCTCGTGCAAGTCGTCGTCAATCTGCTCGATAACGCACTGCGCATCACGCCGCCGGGCGGCCACGTCAGGGTCGGCGTCAAGCGTGACGATGGTCACGCTGAGCTGTACGTGAGCGACGACGGCCCCGGCATCCCGTCATCGGCGCTGCCGCACATCTTCGAGCGCTTTTACGTCGTCGATCGCTCGCGGGCGCGTTCCGCGACGGGCACCGGACTGGGATTGGCGATCGTCAAACACATCATCGAGCTGCACGCCGGCACTGTCGTGGCCGAAAGCGAACTCGGTGTTGGCACCACGTTCCGCTGCCGATTCAAAGATTTAAGGGCCCGATAGTTTACAAATGTCCCGCTCGCGCCTATAATGCAAGGGGACATTTTGAAGGGGGCACATCCGTTTGGGTCGCGAGAGCTTTCACCGCATCCTAGACGAGACGCAGCAGGACGTGCTGCGCCTTGGTAGCCTCGTTGAGGACGCGACCGCCAAGTCGGTCGACGCGCTGATGCGTTCTGATGTCAAACTCGCCGACGAGATATGCGAAGGCGACGACATCGTCGATGACCTGTGCGTGCGCATCGAGACCAACTGCCTCAATCTGCTCGCGCTGCAACAGCCGATGGCGTCGGACTTGCGCACCATCGCGGCGATGCTCGACATCATCATCGATCTCGAGCGCATCGGCGACCATGCGTGCGACATCGCGCAGATCACGAAAAACCTGGCGACCGAGCCGCAGCTCAAGCCGTTCATCGACATCCCGCTCATGGCGACCAATGCGCGCGAAATGCTGCGCGAGTCGCTGGACGCCTTCGCGCAGCACAACGCCGACATCGCGCATAAGGTGCCGCAAAAGGACGACGAGGTCGACCGCCTCTATCGCGCCGTTTTCAAAGAGCTGATCGAATTCATGGCCAAGGATCCGCGGGCTATCGGTCGCGGCAGCAATCTGATCTTGGTCGCGCTCTACCTCGAGCGCATCGCCGACCATGCGACGAACATCTGCGAACGCGTGGTCTACATGGTCGAAGGCGTGCCCAAGAATCTGAAACGCTCCGTGGTCGACATCAACCAGGCGATCGGTCAGTCCGAAGCTCTCGGCACGCGTTCGCTCGGCGAAACGGCCGCGTCATAGGCCTCTTTCGGCTGTAAGCCACTCCATTTTTCTGGCGTTCGGGGGGCCTTAATGTTGTGTTAAGGCCCTCTTAATATAGGCTTGAGGCCCCTGCGATACGGTCCGGGGAGGTGCAAATTTCACTTTACCAACCCGCGATTTTTTCGCGAGCAGGAGCGCTCAAAACGTGAAAATGTCTCCACTGAAGTCGCTCGTCGCAGCCGGCGTGATCGCCGGCTTCATCGTCCCAATGGCGGCGCTCGCCGATACGCAATTCCTCGGCGCCGGCGCGACGTTCCCATATCCATTCTTCTCGCGTGCGTTCTACGCGTACAGCCAAGACCACGCCGGCATCACCGTCAATTATGCGAGCATTGGTTCGGGCGGCGGCATCGCTCAGTTCACGGCAAAGACCGTGGACTTCGGCGCATCTGACGTGCCCATGACCAAAGCAGAACTCGATGCGGCAGTCGCTGCGAATGGGGCGGTCGTCCAGATCCCAGACACGCTCGGCGGCATCGCGATCGCCTACAACGTCCAGGGCGTCTCCAAGCATATCAAGCTGTCACCCGCCGTGATCGCAAACGTCATGCTCGGCAAAGTGACGAACTGGAACGATGCGAGCATCGCGGCGCTCAATGCAGGCGTGAAGTTCCCGAATCTTCCGATTCTCGTCGTACACCGCGCCGACGGCAGCGGCACCAGCTACCATTTCACGGACTACCTCTCGAAGATCAGCCCGGACTGGAATTCCAAAGTTGGCCGCGGCAAGACGGTGAACTGGCCGACGGGCGTCGGCGCAAAAGGCAATGAGGGCGTCGCCGGTCAGATCAGCAACTCGCCTGGCGCGTTCGGTTACGTCGAGCTCGCCTACGCGCTGCAGAACGACATGTCGTATGCTGCAGTGCAGAACAAAGCCGGTGAGTTCGTGTTGCCGTCGCCGGACTCGATTCGCGCGGCCGCGTCGCAAAAACCCGACGTGAACCCGAACGAGTTCTCGATCACCGACATGGGCGGCAAGGACAGTTATCCGATTGCCGGTTACTCGTGGCTGCTGGTCTGGAAGAATCAAGCCGACCCGGCCAAGGGCAAAGAGCTGACGGCGCTGCTCAAGTGGCTCGTCACCGGTGGTCAGCAGTACGCCGCGAAGGTCAACTACGTCCCGCTTCCTGAGAACGTGCAGCAGGAAGCGATCAAGGCGATCGGTTCGATCCACAACTAAACGCATCGCTTGGACACGACTCAAGAGGCGGTGCGGGGCCGGGCGACAAACCCGCCGCCGCAACCGCCTCGCTCATTCGATTCAGACGACGCCGGCAAAACGAGGACGATGTCGCAAGAAAGCGCCGAAGTTATCAGCGCGACCGCCGGCGCCTCAGCGCGCGCGGCTCGGACCCGCATTTCGCCTGCCGGCGACCGCATCTTCATGTTCCTGCTCTATGCGTCAGCATGGTTCGTGCTGGCGATCGTCGCCGCGCTCTTCCTCGTGTTGCTGCAGCGTTCGTGGCCGGCGATTCAGACGATCGGTCTTGGCGTCTTCACCCAGTTATGGGATCCCGGCGGCGGACACTTCGGCGTTCTGACGTTCATCTACGGTACGATCGTCACGTCCGCGATCGCACTGCTCATCGCCGGTCCGGTCGGGATCGGCGCGGCGCTATTCTTGGCAGAACTCGCGCCCAAGCGGCTGGCGACACCCGTCGCGATGCTGATCGAACTGCTCGCCGCAGTGCCCAGCGTCGTGTACGGCATCTGGGGCTTATTCGTGCTCGTGCCGGTGATCCGCATGTACATCGGCCCCGCGCTGCAGCATACGTTCGGCTTCCTTCCGCTCTTCCAAGGTCCGATCTACGGCGTCGGCATGCTGGCAGGCGGTCTGATCCTCTCGATCATGGTTGTGCCGACGGTCGCGGCGATCTCGCGCGACGTCTTCGAGGCAGTGCCCAACGATCAGCGCGAAGGCATGCTCGCGCTTGGTTCGACGAAATGGGAGATGATGACCAAAGCCGTGCTGCCGTATGCGCGCTCCGGCGTCGTCGGCGCACTGGTTCTTGGATTGGGTCGCGCGCTGGGTGAAGCGATGGCTGTCGTCATGGTCATCGGCAACAAGCCGCAGATCGTCGCATCGCTCTTCCAGCCTGCCTATACCATGGCCAGTGTACCGGCGAACGAATTCTCTGAAGCGACGGGTAAGGTCTACATCTCGGCACTGATCGAGGTCGGCTTGCTGCTCTTCATCGTCAGCCTGCTCGTCAACATCAGCGCGCGCCTGCTGGTCTGGAACGCGAGTGGCCGGGGGCGCCGCTGATGGATTTTCTCAAGTCCCCGGGCTTCCGCAAGTTCTGGAACGCATTCATGATCATCATAGCCGCTTTGTGCGCTATCGTGTGCGGGGTGGTTCTTGCGGTCGTCGTGACGTTTGTGATCTCCAAGGGTTACAAAGCGCTCAATCTCGATTTCTTCACGAAGCTGCCGTTGCCCGTGGGCATGACCGGCGGCGGCGTCGCGAACGCGATCGTCGGTTCGCTCGAAATCGTGCTGATGGCGTCCGTCATCTCAGTGCCGGTCGGCGTGTTGGCCGGCATCTACTTGGCGCTGTTCGGGCGCGGTCACTTGGCGGCGAACGTCCGCTTCTTTAGCGACGTCCTCACCGGCATGCCATCCATCGCAATCGGCGTGTTCGCGTACTCGCTCGTCGTGATTCCGACTGGCCACTTCTCAGCGCACTCAGCCGCGGTCGCGCTGGCGGTCATCATGCTGCCCATCGTCGTGCGCACCACTGAGGAAGCCGTACGCCTCGTACCAGGTGTCATTCGCGAGGGCGCGCTCGCGCTCGGCATACCTGCCTGGAAGGCGACGCTGCTCGTGACCGTTCCCGTCGCGCGCGCCGGCATCGTGACGGGCGCACTGCTCGCCGTTGCGCGCGTCGCGGGTGAATCCGCGCCGCTGCTGTTCACCGCCTTCGGCAGCCAATACTGGTCCAAAGGGCTGTCATCGCCGACGGCCGCGCTGCCGCTGGTCATTTTCCAGTACGCGATCTCACCGTATCCCGATTGGCAGCAGTTGGCGTGGGGCTGCGCGTTGGTGCTCGTCGCGTTGGTGTTCGCGCTCAATCTCACTGCACGGCTCGCGTTCTCGGGGCGCGTCTCGGCGAATTAGGGGAGATTAGGGGAGATAATGCAAGCGATTCAAGAAACGCAACCAGGACGGCCCGCCGACGCGAGCGCGACTCGCTTGGAGGTCAAAGACCTCAACGCGTACTACGGCAAACATCTCGCGGTCAAGGGCGTCAACATGCAATTCGAGCCGGGTGCGATCACCGCGCTCATCGGACCCTCGGGCTGCGGGAAGTCAACACTGCTGCGCTGCTTGAACCGTATGCACGAGGTGATTCCGCACGCGCACGTCGAGGGCGAGGTGCTGCTCGACGGTCAGAATCTTTACGAACCCGGCGTCGACCCCACCGACACGCGCCGGCGCATCGGGATGGTCTTCCAACGCCCGAATCCATTTCCGACGATGACGATCATGGACAACGTGCTCGCCGGCGTGCGCCTCGCAGGTAAGCCGCCCGGAGATGCGACGCTCGAAGAGATCTCGGAGAAGAGCTTGCGGCGCGCGGCGCTGTGGGATGAGGTCAAAGACAAGCTGCACAAGGCCGGCACGTCGCTTTCTGGCGGCCAGCAGCAGCGCCTGTGCATCGCACGTGCGCTCGCCGTGGATCCCGAAGTGCTGCTCATGGACGAGCCGGCATCCGCACTTGACCCCATCTCGACGGTCAAGATCGAAGAGCTGATGCGCGAACTGCGTGGGGCGTATACGATCATCATCGTCACGCATAACATGCAGCAGGCGGCGCGCTGCTCGGACTACACGGGCTTCATGCTCGCCGGCGAGGCAGCGACGGGCGAACTGGTGGAATTCGATACGACCTCGAAGATGTTCACCACGCCGAAAGAAAAGCGAACAGAAGATTACATCACGGGCCGTTTTGGTTAATCTAGGCATAACGCCGGCTTAATACAGCACCCCTAGCATCAGACGAGGACGGACACCGCACACGTCCCGTACCCCGTTGCGCCGTAGACCATTCATGAAGGCCGGCCGGGCGTGATTTTTTCTCCACCGTCCTGGAAAGAGTCGATCTTGCTGAAACGGATTCAGGGCGTCGCCGGGGCGATGGCCGCGGCTTTTTTGTTTCTGACCTCTCTCAGTTCGATTGCGCTGCCGGCGGCCGCAGCATCGACGTTCACCGTCAAGGGCAAAGTCGTCGACGCGGCGACCGGTTTGCCGCTCGCCGGAGTCCAGTTGACATCGGTCGGCCCCACGCATAAGACCGAGACGTCGAACAGCGCCGGTGATTTTGAGTTCACCGATCTTGCGCCCGGTTCGTACAGCCTTGAGATGGTGCTCACCGGCTGGGATAAGACCGTGTCCGAAGAGTTCAATGTGAGCGGCGGTTACTCGTTACCGCTCGTGCTCTCGATGCAGCGCACGAGTACGACCAACCAGATCCGCACGCTTGGACGCACGACCGTCACCGCGGCTGCGTCGCTGCAAAGATCGGCCGTCATCTATCAGCAAGTCTCCGGCAACACACTCCAGAAGACGGGCACCACACGCACGGCCGATGCATTGATGAAGCTGGGTGCCGTCGACAATACGAGCAGCTGGACCGCGTCCTACGGCGACGACGTGAACCTGTCGCTGCGCGGCATCGGCGATCTCGAAACCGTTTCGCTCATCGACGGCCACCCCATTGCGTTGGGGCTCGGCGGGCTGAACTACGAGTTGAGCCCGTCGTTCGCGCTGCGCGCGGTAAGCGTCGTCTATGGCGCCGGCGGCGGCGACCTGTACGGCGTCGACGCGATCGGCGGTGTCATCGACATGCAAACGCTCGAGCCGACGCTGACCCCGCAAATCGTATTCACGCAGGGTTACGGCTCGTTTAGTAAGCTCACGAGCCAGTTGACCGCGACCGGATCGCTCGAGGGCAACCGCTGGGGCTACGCGCTAGCGTTAGGCACCTCCGGCATCAACGGCTCGATACGTAACGCGGTCTTTGCTCAACCGGCGGCCGCATACGATCCCAGCGCGACCGATCCGGCGGTCGCAAATCTTCAGGACTACACCGTCAATTCCAATATCGCGAACAAATCGCAGCTCTACAAAGTGCGCTATGGTTTCGGCAACAACGCGCATCTCACCGCAGTCGCGATGAGCAGCTACTACTGGGACAACAAGACGGGCAACGGCGATGGCGACTACCTGCCGTGGGATACCGCAATGGCAGAGGGTAATCAGCACCTCGCCAACTACACGCCCGCCGGCAACACAGCGCCGTTCAACGCGCTCAACCCGCCGGATTGCCCAGCCGGAACATTCGTCGGCACCGGCACCGGCGGAAATGCATACGGATACGGCACCGACGGCGTGACCCCCGACGGCGGCAACACCTGCGTGACGCCCTCACAGTGGGCGCTCATCAACAGCGGATGGCAAGGCGCCGGTCCGGCATGGCAGGCGTTCACTGATAGCGATTATCAGGTCCGCTTCGACGAAGAGTTCGGCAAGGACACGCTCAACATCGACGGCTTCTCGAATCTGTACACGCACACGTACGATCGGACAAGCCAGTTGCCTTATCTGCTGGTGCCGCCGGCCGTCCCAGCCGGAGCGGGATGCAATCCCTCGTGCACGCTCACATCGAACCCGTCCTGGTACAATGAAGCGGTCAACAACGCCGGCGTGATCGGCACGTATTCGATCGTCGGCGAGAACAACGAGTTCGGGTTTGGCGCATACTACAACAACTCGCGCAGCCGCGAGTCGTCGGTCGGCGTTCCCCAGCCAAGCCCCGGCGCGTACGAGGACAGCTTCTTCTTCCGCGACTCGTGGCATCCGCTGAGCTCGCCGATCACGACGTACGTCAGCGCGTACTTCAAGCATTCGACGCTGACCAACACGTCGTTCGTCGATCCACGCATCGCGTTCGTCGGGACGAAGAACAACGACGTCTATCGCGCGGCCTTCGGATACGTCAGCACGCAGCCTACCTTGCTAGACGTCTTCGGGCCGTTCGGCGCGTCGGCGCCCGGGTCGTTGGCCGGCAACGTACGCTGCGGCACGCTGAACTCGATCGGCAGCGGCGGCAATCCCAACGCCTTACCGGAGCGCGCGAGCGACACTGAATTCAGTTGGGGGCACCGCTTCGGCGAAGGCGATTCGTCGTTCCAGCTCTCGCTGTACTCCGAACCGATCTGGAACACGCTCTACACGCAGACGATTCCCGCGTTGAACTTCCCAGCCAGCTTCTTCGGCCCGTCAGGGTACGGCGCGTTGAATCCGTATGCGACGATCTATCAGTCGACATGCGGCGGCACGCTTGCGCAGGCGAACACCTTCCTTGGCGTCGACGGCGTGCTCAACATCGGCTCGTCGCAGGCGGAGGGCATCGACCTGCAAGGCCGCCAGCGCATCACGCCGGCGTTCTTCGTCGACTACGGCTATGCGACAAACTCGAGCGTTCCGCTTCAGGTTCCGGCAAGCGTGTTGCAAGGAAATCTGACGACGGTCCCGGGCTCGCAGTTCGCCGGTGTACCGCTGCACAAGGCGAACTTCGCGCTCGATTACACGTTCGCGAAGATCGTCGAATTGCGCAGTGAGACGTACTTCGTGTCGGCGAACAACACGAAGCATCTGCCGAACTACAACTATACGAATCTCATCGCGTCGGTCAGCACCGGTTCGCGTGGTGTGTTCAACGTCGTCGTGAGCAACCTGTTCAATCAGAACACCTTCGCGGCGGGATTGATCGGCGACGGCGTGCCGCTGCCGCTGAACCAGTACGCGGCTCCCTCGGACTATACGCCGCTCATCGGCGCCGGAGCGACCGAAGAATTCGGAATGACGCCGCAAACGATCGAGTTCATCTACAGCTACAAACTGCGCTGACCCACGTCCCATGGCGCCGGCGGTTGCGACCCGCCGGCGCCAACCCGCCGCCGCTGCCGGCGATCCCCCCGGCGCGGCGGATCTATTTGTGCGCCGCTGTCGATGCTGCACCCATATAGTCGATGCTGCACCCATAGAAAGGATGTGCGATGCGCTTCATTGCGCTGCTAATAACGCTGTTTGCCTCCACTGCCCTCGCAAGTCGAGCGGCGGCGATGTTGCCCGACGGGCGCACGGTCACGCCGGCCGGCTTCACGATACCTGTCGAAGGCTTTGCGTCGGCGATGGCGATGTCGCCGGATCACCGCTGGATCGCAGTGCTCTCCCAAGACGGCGGCGCGATCGACGTTCTGGCGACCGGGGAAGACTCGGCGCTCGCCGGCCGTCTTTCGACGCCATGGGCCACGGGCCTGACGTGGACGGGCAGCGGCCTGTACGTGACGCGCGGCTACAGCGGTGCCATTTCGCGCTTCATCTATAATGCAGCCGCCTCGCAGAGCGCCCCCGTCTTCACCGCACGGCCGGACGTACGCGTGGGAGGACTGCTCAACGGCATCGCACAGGATCCCGCGACGCACCGCCTCATCGTCGCACGCACGGCACTGCACGAAGTCGATCTGATCGACGACAAGACCGGAAGCGTGACCGCGCGTCTTGCCGCGCGCGGTCAGCCATTCTCGGTCGCGATCGTGCATGGCACCGTGTTCGCTTCGCTCTACGATGGGCGGCGCGTCGACGCGTGGCGCGCCGGCCAGCACGCGCCGGTCGAAATCGAGACGGGCGCTCATCCGACGCAGCTGCTCGCCGACCGCGACAATCTCTACGTCGCGAACGCAGATGGGCATGACGTCGTTTCGATCGATGCCGCAGCGCTGCGCGTCGTGCGTCGCTTCGACCTGGCGCTGGCGAGCGCACAGCTCGCCGGTCAGACGCCTTCCGGCATGGCGCTCTCAAGCGATCGGCGTCACCTGTTCGTCGCCGAATCCGGCTTCAACGACGTCGCCGTCGTCGATCTCGCAAGCGGCTTGGTCATCGCGCGCATTCCGACCGCGTGGTATCCGATGAGCGTGCTCTTTCTCTCTGCCCCGAGCATCGACGACGATCCGCGCGCCAAGCCGCAGCTGTGGGTCCTCAGCGCGCAGGGTCTCGGCTCCCAACCTGACCCGGGCAGCGAGTGGAACGGGCTCTATACCGGCCTCGTGCAGCACCTCATCGTCGAGCCCGGCCGTTTCGCGTCGTGGTCGCAAGCGGTCGCGCGTGACGACGCGCCGTCGCCGGCGCCGTCAGCAAGCGCGTTGCCGCCGATCAAGCACGTCGTCGTCATCGTGCGTGAGAACAAACAGTTCGACGAAGAATTCGGCGACGAAAGCCAAGCGGACGCCGATCCGAATCTGCTGCTGTACGGGCGCAGCTACACGCCGAACGCGCATGCGCTTGCCGAGCGTTACACGCTGTTCGACAATTTTTTCGGCAATGGCGAAGCGAGCATCTATGGCCATTCCTGGACGACGCAGGGCATGACCAACGATTATCTCGAGCGAAATGCGCATACTCCCGATGATCCAGCGACAACCGCCGACCGGCGCGTCGCCTATTCGATCTGGCCATATGCCCAGGCGGGCGAAGATACGGTGACCCCGGCGCAGATGGACTTCGACTGGTATCGCGACCTTGCGGACCTGCCGCACGGGCCGCGCGTGAATGTCAGCGCGGTCTTCGGCCCGCGCGGCGAGCTGATCGACGAGCTGCAACGGCGCGGCATCTCCTACCGCGTGTACGGCGAACAGATGACGATGCAGTCCAATGGGCGTATCGCGCCGGGCCTTGCCGCCAACGCAGACCGCGCGTATCCAGGCGCGCACATCGACTTCACCGTGCTCGATACGCACCGTGCGCAGTTGTTCTTGGACGACGTCAACGCTCACGGTCTCGCCGCATATTCGTACCTGACGCTACCCACCGACCACACGGCCGGCGCGAAGCCCGGATTTTACACGCCTGCATCCTATGTCGCGGACAACGACCTCGCGCTCGGACGCATCGTCGAGGGCCTATCGAAGCGGCCGGAATGGCAGTCGACGATCGTGATCGTACTGCCCGACGATCCGCAAGGCACCGGCGATCACGTCGACTCGCACCGCATGCCGGTCTTCGCGATCGGTCCGTACGTGCGCAAGAATTTCATCGACCACACGCACTATAGCATCCCGTCGATCCAGAGCACCGTAGAGATGTTGTTCGGCGCATCGCCGCTCAACGTATACGACGCGGCCGCGACACCGATGACGGCCGCATTGAACGACACGGCCGATGCGGCGCCGTATGCCGCGCTTCCAGAGAGCGTCGCGATGCGCAAGAATCCGGGTAAGCCGAAAAGTCTCTCGCTCGACATCGACGGACCCGACTCACGCTTTTTCCCGGATCAGGAATGGACGTCGATCAAAGGCCGGGAGTCCGCCCTGCTGCACGATTCGTACGTCCGCGCGGCTGCGGCGCTCGCGACGGCGTGGCCGTCTCCGCTGTGGGATCCAGTGAGCGTCGTACAGAGGTTCGCTCGAGGAGCCCCGCTAACGCCATAGCGTGTCCTCCGCCTCAGAACGGTTTTTCGTCGCGGCGGCTCGCGTGTGCGCGGTCGCCGTCGTCGCAATTGCGCCGCTCGTCTTCCTCGTGCTACTCGCATCGGCGACGGCGGCGCTCGCCCGCGGCATACACTTCGCCTGGGACACCTTCTCGATGCTGGCGGCGGCGACCGTAGCACTCGGGCTTGTCGGCGCGACGCTCGGCACCGCGCTGGGCGTCGGCGCAGCGCTCTATGTGGTCGAAATCGCCGCCCCTTCGACGCGGCAGACGATCAAAGCGCTTGTCGGCGCGCTGCATGCGGTGCCTGCGGTCGGCTACGGCATCGTTGCGGCCGGCGTCATCCTGTTGACGCCGCTGCTTCCCAACCCGCTGGTGACCTTTGCGATCGCGGCCATCGTGCTCTCGATCATGATCGCGTCCGTCGTGTTCGTGCAGATGCGGCGCGCATTGCGCGCGCTGCCCGACCATCTGCGCGAAGTGGCCGGCGCCGCAGGCGCCGATCCGGTCAACGTCGCCGTGCGTGCGGTCTTGCCCGCGGCGCAGCGCAGCATCGCCGGCATTTGGTGGTCCGCGTTCGCGCTTGCGCTTGGCGAAGCGACGGCACTCGCAATGGTCTTTAGCGCTGCGCAGGCGAAATCGGTCGCGGCGAGCGCGGTCGTCCTGCCCGGCACGCTGGCGAGCATATTGCTGCAGGTCGGCGCTATGGGTAGAAGCACCGAATCGCTCGGCCTCGCCCCTGCCGCGCTCGTGTTGTTCGCCATGACGATCGCTTCAGTGATCCTCGGGCGGCGCGCCGTCGGGCATGTCCCATGGCCATAGACGCGATCGCGGCGAAGGGAACCTCGCAGCGCGTAGCGCCGCCGCTGCCGGCTGCGCTGTTCGGCGCCTGCGCGGGCGTGCTGTGCGTATCGGTCGTCGCCATCGTCGGCTGGCTGATCCTCATCGGCGTGCCCAACGCGGTGCGCGTCTTCAACCCGCACGACCCCGCAGGCGTCCTGGCGCCGCTGATCGCGACCGCATACGTGACGATTCTGGCGTTGCCGCCCGCGGCGATCGTCGGCGTATTCGCGGCGATGGCAGCGGCCGACGTGCGCGTGTTCGGTTCCGTCGCACGGGCGATGCGCAACGCGCTCACGCTCGTCGGCAGCGTGCCGACGGTGATCGTCGCCTTTGCCGCACTGCTTGCGGCGCTGTCGTTCGGCTGGCATCCCTCACTTACCGGCGCCGCGCTTGCCGTGTCGATCATCAACATGCCGCTGATGACCGCGTTGTCGCTTGGCGCGTTGACCTATCGCGCGGCGGCGATCCGCGAGGCGACGACGGCGCTCGGCGCATCGCCGATGTACGTCGTCGTGCGCGTGCTGCTTCCGCGCGCCTATCCGCGCCTGCGCGGCGCGCTGATCCTGGTCGCGACGCAAATCGTCGGCGCTGCGGCGGCGATCGCTATTGTGGCGGGGGCGCAAGCGCCCGGCGGTCACGGATCTGCGCCCATCGGCGCGTGGCCGCTGGCCGTGGAGGTGCTTACCCGGGGCTCCGCGGCGAGCGGCTACGGTGCAACGGCCGCAGCCGCGCTCGTGCTGACGATCCTGATCTGGGTACTGCAAGGCGTCGCGCAGCTGCGCGCGAGCGCTGAAAGCGCCGCGCAGGAGGATCGCTGATGCCCGATCGAGCGCCGCTCGAAACGAAGATCGAAGTCAACAAACTCGCCGTCTGGTACGGCAGCCAGCAAGCATTACGCGGCGTGACGTTCGACGTCGCTTCGAAGACGACGACGGCGCTCATCGGCGCGGGCGGCAGCGGCAAGACCACGCTGCTGCGCGCGCTCAACCGCATGCACGACCTCAATCCCGACGTGCGCGTGCAAGGCAGCATCAAGATCGACGGTGCGGAGATCCTGGGGCACGGGGTCGACACCGCGCGCCTGCGCCGCAACGTCGGCATGGTGTTCGCGCAGGCGACGATGCTGCCGACGAGCATCGGCGACAATGTCATGTTTGGGCTCGCGGCGCAAGGCATTCGCGAAGAGCGTGCGATGCGCGATGCAGCGGAGAAGGCGCTGCGCCGTGCGGGCCTATGGGAGAAGATGGCCGATCGTCTCGACGAGCCGGCGGCTGGGTTATCCGACGTCGAACGCCAGCGCGTGTGTATCGCGCGCGCGCTCGCGGTGGACCCAGACGTGCTGCTGTTCGATGACCCGACGGCGCTTATGGACCCGATCGCCGCGCTCGCGATCGAAGATGTGATCGCGCGCTTGCGCCGGGACCATACGCTTATCATCGCCACCAACGACCTGCAGCAGGCCGCCCGCCTCGCGGATATCACGGTGTACATGGCGAACGGCGAGATCGTCGAATCCGGCGATACGCCGTTGATCTTCAACAAGCCGGGAGACGTGCGGACCGAGGCATTCCTCGCCGGCCGCACTCCCTAGAGGCGATTTTCGTGAAGACCGAGCCCAACCTTAGCGAACGCTTTGGGCCGTTGCACGACGACGGCATGCACTACTATGAGAACGCGCTCGAAACCGTCGGCGCGACGCCGTTGGTGCGCCTGCATCGCGTGATTGATGCGCGCTGCCTTGTGCTGGCGAAGGTCGAATTCTTCAATCCCGGCGGATCGGTCAAAGACCGTCCGGCGCTGGCGATGGTCGCCGACGCCGAGGCGCGCGGACTGCTCAAGCCCGGCGGCACGATCGTCGAGGCGACGTCCGGCAACACCGGCACCGGACTTGCGATGGTCGCTGCGATCAAAGGCTACCGCTGCATCCTCGTCATGCCGGACAAGGTCAGCGACGAGAAGATCCGGCTGCTGCGCGCGTACGGCGCGGAGACCGTCATCACGCCGACCGCCGTGCCGGCGAGCAGCCCCGAATCGTATTACGGCGTCGCCGCGAAGCTCGCGAGTGAGATACCCGGCGCATTTCAGCCCAACCAGTTCGCCAACATGCAAAACCCCTCGTCGCACGAGGCGACGACCGGACCGGAGATATGGGAAGCGACCGCAGGCAAGCTCACGCATTTCGTCAGTGGCATCGGCACCGGCGGGACGATCTCCGGCGTCGCGCACTATCTAAAGAAGAAAAATTCATCGATCGTGGTCATCGGCGCCGATCCGGAGGGCTCGATCTACTCGGGGGACACGGCGAAATCGTACAAGGTCGAGGGCATCGGCGAGGACTTCTTGCCGGCCACGGTTGATCTGCGGGCTATCGATCGCATCGAGCGCGTCTCCGATAAAGATTCGTTCCTCATGGCGCGGCGTGTCTGCCGTGAAGAGGGGCTGCTGGTCGGCGGCTCGTCGGGCACCGCGCTCGTCGCTGCCGCCCGCATCACGCGCGAGCTGCCGCCCAACGCGGTCGTCGTCGTGTTGCTGCCCGACAACGGCCGCGGTTATCTGACCAAGATCTTCAATGACGAGTGGATGCGTGCGAATGGCTATCTCGGCGAGCTGGGCGCCAGTGCCACGGTCGGCGACGTGCTGCGTGCCAAGGGCGAGCTGCCGCCGCTCATCACGCTGGCGCCGAGCGATCCCGTCAAACGGGGCATTGAGCTGATGCGCGAGTTCCAGATCTCGCAGATCCCCGTCGTGGAAGGCGGCAACATGGTGGGCAGCATCAATGAAGTGGCGGTCATGCAGCTCGTCTACGATCATGCCGACGTCGCGCACAAGCCGGTCAAAGACGTCATGGCGCGGCCGTTTCCTGTGCTCGACGAGAACGGCGAGATCGAGCGCGCCTATAAGGAGCTGTCGCTCGGCCACGGCGCCGTCGTCGTCGCGCGCAAAGGCTCGCCTGTCGGCGTGCTCACGAAGATGGACATCATCTCGTACCTGTCCGCCAGCCAGTAAGGAGCTCTATGGAGTTCGCGACCAAAGCGATCCACGTCGGTCAAGAAGCGGATCCAACGACAGGCGCGACCATCGTGCCGATCTATCAAACGACGACGTACACGCAGGCGGCGCCCGGCCAGCACAAGGGGTTCGACTACTCGCGCACCGTCAACCCGACGCGCATCGCGCTCGAGCGCTGTCTTGCATCGCTCGAAGACGCGCGCTTCGGCTTGGCGTTCGCAAGCGGCATGGCGGCGACATCGGCGGTGATGAACTTGCTGTCCGCCGGCGATCACGTCGTCGTCAACGAGGACCTCTACGGGGGTACTTTCCGCCTCTTCGACAAGGTGCTCACGCGCTACGGTGTTTCGTTCACGTACGTGGATGCGACCGATCCCGCTCGCGTGGCAGAGGCGATGCAGCCTACGACGAAGATGGTCTGGCTTGAAACGCCGACCAACCCGTTGCTGCACGTCATCGACATCCGTGGCATCGCGCTGCTTTGCTCCAAACGCGCTGCGCTGCTCGCGGTCGACAACACGTTTGCGACACCCTATTTGCAGAATCCGCTCTCCCTCGGCGCGGACATCGCCGTCCATTCAACGACCAAGTACATCGGCGGCCATTCCGACGCGCTCGGCGGTTTCGTCGCAGCGAACCGGCCGGAGCTGCACGACGTGCTGAAGTTCCACCAGAACGCGGTGGGCGGCGTGCCCGGACCATTCGATTGCTTTTTGACATTGCGCGGCGCGAAGACGTTGGCGCTGCGCATGCGCGAGCACGACCACAACGCGCACGCGATCGCCGATTTCTTAACCACACGAGATGACGTCGAACGCGTCTACTATCCTGGCCTGCCCTCGCACCCGCAGCATCAGGTCGCTGCTGCGCAGATGCGCGGATTCGGCGGCATGGTGTCCTTCACGGTACGCGGTGCGCCAGACCGCGCGCGCGCGGTAGGAGCCAACACGAGGCTGTTCTCGCTCGCCGAAAGTCTGGGCGGCGTCGAGTCGCTGATCTGCCACCCCGCGACGATGACCCACGGCTCG
>JAFAKE010000022.1 GCA_019235715.1 Vulcanimicrobiota bacterium | reverse complement strand
CGCGAAAACGTCGAAGAGCTTGAGAAGCTTTCAAAAGAAGAGATGATCGCAAAGCTGGCGCGTGATGCCGACCAGATGTATACGGACAAAGAAGACCGCTTTGTCGCGCGCTATCGCGATCAGCTCGACGAAAATGGTTTGCACGAGGGCCTGCGCACGCTCGAGCGCGGCACGATGCTGCAGATCATCGATCGCCTGTGGATTGATCACTTGTACACCATGGACAGCCTGAAGCAAGGCATCGGTTTGCGTGGCTGGGGCCAAAAAGATCCGCGCGTCGAGTACGAGCGCGAGGCGTTCGATCTCTTTGAAGATCTTAAAGCGAGCATCCAAGAAGAATTCTTGAGTGCGATGTCACAGGGCGAGGACTTCCACCTCGTCGTGCAACAGCCGCCGCAGGCTCCGCCGACCCAGAACCTCACTGAAGCGCATCCCGACGCCGCGCCGTTTGAGCAACCGCAGCCAAATGGTCAGTCACGTCCAGACGGACAGTCACGCCAAGCGACCGTGCCGCTCGATGCGCGCGCAGCGCGCCGCTTCGATCAACTGCACACGAATCGCGACGACGCGGGTGGACCCGCGCCGACACGCAAGGCAGAAGCGAAGGTGGGGCGCAACGATCCGTGTCCGTGCGGCTCAGGCAAGAAGTACAAGAAGTGCCACGGCGCTAACGCCGCCTAAAAAAGACTTATGCCTGGCCATTATGGGACATGGCGCCTGTTATGTCTGCGATCGTAAAACGTCTCTGGAGACTTGAGCGGCACGCACGCCGTCCACTTGCCGGCGCGCCGGCTCCCAATAAGATAGTGCCGAGCTGTCGACGACGTTTGGCCGGCGTTTGCTCTGGTGAGCGCCTCACGCCAAAAGATACACGACGGTTGTTTCGAGATTCGACGGATCATTGGACCAGTCACCGTAGATCTCCCAGGAACTGCCCGCAAAGGTTCTTTCCCGCGATCTTGCCCATTCATGGACCGCATCGTGAACTGCGGGCAACTGATCGTAGCTGCCCCTGTACCGCGCGATAGCGACCTCGCCGGCGGGCGTGCTCGTCTCGTAGACTTCGCCGGAAGGAATGAAGCTTCGCACGACTTCGACGCCGAAATCCACGTCCATCGGGTCGCCGCGGCGGGCCGGATGGTGATAGAGAAAAATGTTGTGCCCGTCCGTGCGTAACCCCGGCTCACTATCAAGGAACTTCCACACTTGGTCCAGGGCAGACTCCCACGCCAAGCCCACAGCGCCAATGGCCACTTGGCGCCGCACAGCAGCCAGTTTGCGTGGCCTAACGACTTGAGTGATGACGTCGATTCTCAATCTCCTAACCGCCACTAAGTATCACGGTGCCGGGCCGCCCACCGGACGTTTGACGGCGCCGGTCGTCGTACCGCCAGCGCCCATTCTTAGTACATAGATTTGGAGGCGTCTTCGTTGGACTCAATCTTCGTCCCGTGCCCGGTAATTGACTTCGAGGGTAGGGGTTTCCGGGCATGGGGCTTTTTAGGCGGCGTTAGCGCAAAAAAGTTATGCCGGAGCATTATGGGACAGCTTTGGTTGTGTAACCATGTGATTCTCAAACGTCCGGTGTGGTTTGAAAACGTCGGCGAAATGTCCGCACCATCGCACCTTCGGCTATCCACACCTGTGGCAGTTGCACCGAAGGGCCACAAACGTCCGGTGGCATCGCAGACACATCGGGTCTCCACGCCTGTAGTAGTGGTTTAGCGTATCATTCCAGTTGCCGGGCAAGACTCCAAATACGACCTCGAGGCTGAGGCAACGCGGTTCGATAAGGTGTTGTAGCTGGCCAAAGCGCTATTGAAAGAGGTTTGATCGCTCAGAGGTAGTTTCTTGAAAGCGCTAGCATCGCTAACGCACGCGACGCCAAGCGCAGCACGGGCCGTCTTCAGCAGCAGCTCCGCCCGGTGGCCGTCCTCATACATCCAAAGTCCCGCGGCCGCCGTCGCAGCTATCCCCTCGAGCACTAAGGAGTCTAGATCCCCACGGCAAGCGGACGTTATTTCGACCGCATGTTGGTAGAGTATTTGGGCCTTTTCGCTATCAGCCGCCGCTTTTGCCGTGGTCGCCTGCGCAATAAGCGCACGCGCCCTATCTGCGATTGTTATTGCCGTGCTGGGTGAGCAGGTCGAGGCGCCCGCTACACAAGCGGACCCAAGTATGCAAAACATCGTCGTGAAAACAAGTACGAGAGCACAGATCACGAGTGGCCTCCTTGACGCCGTTGGCCAACGTCCGGTGCCAGCGTTCAAACCCGCCACCCCCGCTAGCGCCATGGGAAACGTCCGGTGCGACGCGTAACATCCGGTCAGCCAACGCGTTCTGGAATGGATCGGACAGCCATCGCTAATCCGAGTGCCAAGAGCGCGATTAGCGCGACTTCCCTCCAGACAAACCAGGTCGTCAGGGAATTGACCTGCTCAGGCGTCCCCGCACCACGGAGTGCCACGTCCTCAAACTGTTGGATCCAAAATCCAACATTAGCAACGCTCAAAGCGATAAGAAGGACCGATGCACCCACCAAATACGGCACGAGTTTGCCAAACACGCTTACCCCTAACCGTCTTCGCAACGCGCCCCAGGTGACAAGCACCCCGGTGATAAGGAGGCCAAGCGCATACCCCCATGCATGCGGGAGCATTAGAAATCCAATCATCCCGTAAATGTCTTTGCGCGCCCACACAAGCGGCCAAAATTTCGGGCCTAATATATAAAACACGTATGATGCCGCCACGAACGAAACAATGCCAAGACATAGGGCCACCGCCACCTTGAAGCGTGGTGCGGCGGCGACGCAACACCAAACGCCCACGGCGATCCAAAGCGACCAAAGCACCTGCACGACGAACCTAAGCGGGTAGTTGTCGTCAAACCAGCTATAGACCGCAGGCCGAGCTTCCCAAAAGAGCAGTATGGCGGCGCCGGCAAACGCGGGCAAAGTTAGCCAACGTATCCACGGTGGCCAATGGTCCATGAACGAGAAGTTGTCCACAAGGCTCCTACCCTCGTCCGGCTTGGCGCGCCTCTATATGCGCGACCTATTCTCACTTGCCATTTGGGTAATGCACGGGCGCGTGCGGAATCAAATAGTTCTCAAACTCCGTGTAGACCACGGAACCTGAGCGGTCTTGGACGCGTAGTGCTTGGCAATGGAAACTTCCGCTCTGCCAATAAGCGAGCCCGTCGAAGTCCAGCCACCCGCCCTGAAATGCTCCGCACGGTGTGCCGGAGGTAAATGCGTAGGCAGGTGCGGGCTCATTCAAAACCCCGATGCGGAAAAACCCCTCAGGTACATTGAAGGCTTGCCAGCCTCTGCCATACCGCAAGTCTCTTCGACCCGTGCGTTCATCAAACATGATGCCGTGCCAATAGAAACGTTGCTGCTGTTCGCGGCCATTCACCCATAACTTCATCCTATAACCGCCAGGAGCTGCATACTCTGCCGCCCACGTTGCCGGAAAAGGTCCGCTTGCAGGCGGTAGATTAGCGACCGTTAAGACGTCGCCCGAACGCGTTACTCTGCGTATCGCGTGATCGTCGCTGACATAGAGGTTATGAGTGGCTAAATCATAGACGATTCCCCGAAGATAGGTAAAACGAGCTACCGAGCGCGGTCCATCGCGAGATGCGTTCGGACACCCATAGGACCCTTCGCGTACGGCGCAAGCGCCGACAAGAGTTGTGACATCACCGTTTAGCGATACCCGCCGAATATTGCCGTCGGCAACGTATATCATATTGTCGTCGGGATCATACGCGACTGCGCTGATGGCGTTGAAGAGTGCCTTGTCCCCGTGGCCATCCCGGTAATCCGAGCCACAGAAGACGTCCCCCGGCAAGGACAAACCGTGAGTCGCGCATCCTGCCAGAAGGCGCGCTGAGCCCCCTATGGATGCGATCATCATGGCATTCATCGTGTAAAGTAACAGCGTGCCGCCAGGACGGAAGGTAAGCCCCTCTGTTTCCTGCTCCAGTCCGTGGTACTCACCAGAAACGTGAGGAAGTCTCAGGGTTGTCAGGCGTCCATCCGGGTTCAACCGCCTGAGGCGATAGTAGTCGATCGCATAAACCTGATGGTCGCTTGGGTTGAGCGAGAGTGAGGTTATGTAACACGGGGCTTCGTGAGGGTTTCTCGGCGGTTCAGGGTGCCTCGGACATGAACACATGCAGTCAGTTGTGCCCGGGGCCTTGCTGACGGTTCGGACCGATCCATTTCGTGAGACCTCGCGAAGCGTTCCGTCCCAAACGTAGATAGAATTACCGCTCTTGTCCGCCGCCAATAGCTCAGGACTATCGAACAGGGCGTCCGTACCACGCCCATCGGCGGATCGTTCGACACATCTTCCCCACACCAACTCGCGGACACAAGTGCCAGCGACGACAACCAACGCGCCGTTCGGCATGAGCTTTTCTAAGAGCTTGCGACCGCTATCGACAAAATAGATCGCGTGATCTCGTGGATTATATGCAAGCGCTTGTGGCTGAGCGGTGTCTCTCGATGGGGCTGCGCAGCAAGGGACTTTACCTGTTCGGTCGAGGTTCTCTGCGCCAGGAGTCGGCGTTATTCCAGTAATGAAAAACGTCATCACAACGACCGCGATCAAGATTACCGCAATTAGGCCTATTGTCGTCGCCCGACGCATTGCCTTAAGGCGTCTCAGATGCAACCGCTGGCGCTGGGATTATCGGCCAGCTCGTCACGGCAGCTGAGCGGGCGATGAAAACGGCCTGGTCGCATCGACGACGAACATCACGAGAGCATCGAGCGAATCCGCGCCGGTGCTCGAGACCTGCATCGGCGTGTCCGGAGCATGGCCGACCATCGATTGGCCCGCGCTGACTTGGCTGATGCCCGAGGGCGTCTGCTGGCTGAGCTGTCCAGCAACGACGTAAAACGTTTCGATTCCCGGATGCGTGTGGATCGGCGTCTTCGCGCCAGCCGGTCCGACCGCGCTATTGATGCGAAGCAGGTAACTTGGCGCGCTGAACGCGGGGAGCGGGCCGATTTGGGCCACTTTGGTGCCGCCCGGCGTCGAGAGTCCTTGAACACCAAGTGAGAAAAGCCACGCTCGCCCGTCAGCCTCGACGGCAAGCGACGACGGACCTTCCGCACCCTGCGCAGCGGCAAGCGTCGGAAAATTCTCGATCGTCCAATATAACAGTCCTGCCGGCAGCTGCGCGATCTTCTTTTCAGCCAAACTCTTGATGACAACGGTTTCTTGGGCGCTCGATGGCAGCGGTGAAGCAGATGCCGCAAGCCACAAAGCGGCGACGGCCAATGTAGCTGCCGCACGACCAACACAGAAGCGTGATTTCATCGCTGCACCTCCCTTGTCGACTCCAGCGGACGTCACGTTTCAGCCGGGATTGAATCCGCCCCCTTTTTTACGGTAGCCACCACCCCTGTTGGCACGCATCCAAGGCACCGCACGTTTGCCGCGAGCTCGACACGGTCTATGGTAACCGGATCGTTTGCGCTGCGCCGATGACGGCGCAAGACTAGCATATACACCGCTCGCGGATCACCGGACGTGCTTCACGTCACCGGACGTCCGCGCCGACATATCCGGACGTTATAAACAACAGCGGACGTTTGATGATCGCAGCTCGCGGTTGTTAGACGCGGCGATCCACGAACTACTTCATCGGCGGGCGCGCGGGATCCAACGAGGAACGCGCGCGCAAAATGCTTCGTAGTCGGATCCGAACGTCGCGCGCAGCGTTGGCTCTTCGTAAATCACAACAAACGCCTGAAACGAGAGAGCGACGACAACAGCATACACCAAGAGGCCGACGCTGCTGAAAAGCAGCGCCTGACCTACAATCGCGGCCAGGACGCCGAGATACATAGGATTGCGCACGTAGCGATACAGCCCGCTGACCACGAGCCGCTGGGCTGGGGCAATCGGGGCCGGCGTACCGAGACCCTGCAGCGCGAAACGCACAAACGATTCCACAACGACCGCGAGTCCAGCGGCGATGAGCGAAATGCCTAGCGCACGCAGCGGCACAATCCCGAAGAAAGAGGCCGACATGTGCCAACGCGAGATCCACCACGGTATCACGCCCGCCACAGTGCCCGGTGCAATGAAGAAGAAGAGTGCCGACCCAAACACAGCCCAGACCCTCTTCATGCTTCCGCTGTTGGCGTTAACCGAGATGCATCACTTTTCACCACCGCTAAAATCCGGTGTTCGGATCAGGTGCATTGTGGGACACTTGCGCGTTATCTGCCGGCGACCACAAACACCCGTTTTGGCACCCCAACGGGTGCCTGCGAGTCGGAACCTTTCGGTGACACGCAAGCGTTTAGCCTGTGACGGCCCCACGTGATAAAATCAGAAGACCGGCTGTAGGGCTTTAAGTCACCGGGGGAGGCTAAGAACGTGAAGCAGCTTCATTCGCTCCTCGTCACCGCTTTCGTCACCTTCGTCATAGTCGCTGCATGCGCCAGCGTTGCTTCCGCGCAGCAGCCTCCAGACCAAGCGATCGCCGAGATAGACTCTCTGGGCGCCCATGTTCGTATCTGGATATGCCAAGGTAATGATAACTGCTACCCCACCTTTACGCTCTACCGCAATCCCCCCGGATTCAACCAGTATCAGACCTTCACCGTCAATGACGCAACGATAATGTTCATTCTCACAGATCAATGGCCGGTCAAGGTCGGGCAGAGTTATACGTATAGGGTGTGCACGGGCGGCCCGGCCGACAGCACGTGGAGCAACTGCAAACAAACGAACACGGTCACGGATATTCCGCCGCCGACAGCGCCACCACCACCGACACAAGCGCCGTCGAACTCGAACAACACTGCTTGCTGGTGGACACCACCCACGAGCGTGTCCGCGTCAAATTTAGGAGACCAGAGCTCACCGGCCCGCCTCTTTGTAGCGTGGACGAACCCAGCGCCCGGACAGTGCTCAAATCCCGATCACGTCGCCGTGTACCGGGAGAATGCAAAAGCAGGATGGGACAAACTCGCGCAGCTGAACGGTACGATAATCCATAATGGGCAGCTAGACAATCCTGCGCAGGCGTCGACCTACTCAATGCCTTCGCATTACACTGATTCGGGGTTGCAGCCGCACACAGACTACCTATACATGGTGTGCGAGGGCGACTATGGTCAGGCTGGCGGTTCCACACCCCTCGGCAAGAACTGCACGCTTTCCAAACCGGCTTTGACGGGGGGAGCGGTTCCCATCCTCACGGCCGCGCGTGTGAATCCCACGACGGTGAGTCTGAAGATCTATCTGGACAACGACCCTGGGATCTCGTCGATCAGCGTGACGAGGGAAGGCAGCGACGATCCTTGCCGTCAAGGAGGCACGCTCGGCAACGGGTTGCAGGGCTGCCAAACGGTAAAGATGGTCAACGGGGTCCCACAGAGCCCAGCGAATATCATCACCGTCTATAACTGGACCTATAGCGCGGGGGTCAATCCGTCGTGGACAGAGGTCAGCAAGGCCCCCGGCTACCAGATCACCTTGCCCAACGATACCACGGTCAAGCCGGGAGTTGAGTACTACTATACCGCTCACGTCGTTCCCAACGGCGACTCGGTTGTTGTAACCGTTCCGAACGCGTATACGACTGCGATGTCACAGCATATGGTAGGTGGCGTGACGCCGCCGATGAAAGGCGGCGCGCCACCGCCGCTCTCGCAGCAGTCTGTATCATTAAGTGCGGTCAATCTGTCCAAGCTCGTCCAACCGAACAACCTCAAGGCAGTGCGTTCCGATAACACGTCCGTGATCTTGAGCTGGACGACTACTGGCGCAGTCGGCGACACGGCGCACGTGTACTTGATGTCCGCCACGGCAGCGAGTACGCCCGCGGCCACCTTCGGTTCGGCAGGCTGGCACAAGAATGCGACGCTCAGCCCCGGCGCGCCGCAAAAATACACGCTGCCGATGAAGCCCGCACCGAGTGGACAAAGAAATTACTACATGGTGTGTGCCGCAAGCAGTGGCGACAAAGCAACCCTGTGCTCGAGCCCGGTCGCTGAAACGAGTCTGCTGCTCGCACCCGCGCCGGCGATGCCGCACTAGGAGCCAAGGGTAAGAGCCCAGGAGCAATCGCTCTCGGGCTCTTTTCTTTATTCCTTTATCGAACCATAGCTGCGCCGCCGCTCGCGAAAGCAGATCGCGCATAGGTCGCTGCCGTATAGCCGAACTCCGGTCGGGGCTCAAGCGCGTCGGCGGCAGTAGCCGTTATTTAGGCACGCAATTTCCGCTGCTGGCGCTCCACGTGTCTTTTGAACTGCACGTGATCTGAACCCATTTGACCGCGCCGCTCGGCAACGTGATGTGAAGGTGCGTAGTGCTGTGATTGTTATCGGTGTAGAGGATGAGCTTCGGGTCGCTGAGACTTCCATAGTTGACGCTGACGAATCTGCCGAATCCCTTGGTACCGTTCCCGACGATCACATCGGCGGATCCATGCATCGTCACCGGCGAAAAAATAGGCCACTCGCCTGCATGCTTGGAGTCGTCTTCGATGATGAACTCCGTCTGCCAACCAAGCTTACCGTTGCCCAAGTCCGCGGCATAGAGCTTATAGGAAGGGCAGTCCGAGCTTGTGGCCTTGTCGCACTCCCATTGCGCGTGTTGAGTGCTGTCGACCATGTTCGTGCACTCATAGCCGCCGTTGAGATTCGCGTGACCCTTGGCGTCGCAGTACCATTCCTCCATGGAGATGTGGTCGCCGGTGCGCGGCGTGAACCGCGTTCCAGCGGTGTCGGTATGTCCGAAGTGCTTGTCAAAAGATTGGTGGTGAATTCCGAAGTACGCGATGGTGGGAGTCGTGTTCACGTCGATGAGCGCTTGGAAAACATTGTCGAGCCCGTTCCATATCGTCGCGGCGGCAGTGGGACCTTTCGTTAACTTTGGCACAACAACGGTTGCCGTGCTCGCTCCATAACTGACGGTCTCAGCAGCGGTCGACTTCTTTTGGAAAGAGCCATACAGCACCACGCCAGTCCAGCCGACAGACGGTTTCTTGGTGATGCTTTCCGCAGGATCTTCAGTTGGTCCGATGTCGGCCAGGCGCGTGATCGGAAACCCGGCCAATGTCGGGTCGCTGCGAAGCTTATACGTCGGCACTCGCGCCGCAGCCAGCCATTCTTGATACCCATCTGGGTCCTTGGCCGGATCTGGGCGCAGTCCGTAGCCTGCCGCCAGCAGTTCGTCGGCAGTGAGGCGATTCGGGTCGCCGGTCAGGGCCGGCCGAATCGCAAGGTGCGCGCGCGCTCCATCGAACGGGCGCGGCTTGAAGGTCGCTTCCGAGCCAAGATCGATAGCGTACGTCCGTGCCCGCTGGTTGCTATCGCTGCAGTCGAGCATCAAACGCTGGACGCTGTTCGGCAGCGTCGGACGCACTGCGAGAAAACGGACCACGCCATCTGCGTCCGCGTAGACGTGGAGAGACTCATTCGGATCGAGATTGCCTTCGGGGTGAAGCACACAGTTGCTGTCGGCAGCGGCGTCGACTGACGCGTCCTCAAACTGAACGCCACCGGCTGACTCTGCAGCATTGGAAACAGTAAGAGTGAGGAGCACAATGACCGCGCAAATCACGGCGGAGCGACGGAAGTAACCGAAGCTTTCCATAGAACGCCTCCAGGCATCGTCGGTTCGCGTTCGGCATGCGATTACCGTTTATTGCGACTAGGGGGATGGTAACCCCGGAGGCGAAGGCGCGCCTCGCCTATGTCACTGGAAACCTGGGCGACCCTCGCGTCGATCGGCACGTTTATCGTCATCGCTGCCACTGCGATCGCAGCGCTGGTCCAGTTGCGGCACATGCGGGCAGCCAATCAGGTGACGGCATTGCAGGTATGGTTCACGGCATATGAAGGCGCCGAGCTGCGCAGCGCGTTTCATTTCGTACGCGCCGACTTGAAGGAGCGACTTGAAGATCCCGAATTCAGACGCGACATAAGTACGGCTCAGATAGATCGCGTCAAACACCCGGAGATCACGATATGCAATTTCTTCGACCAATGGGGCCTTCAATATCGCAGGGGTACAATCGATCGCGCTGCTTTTATGTGGACGCGCGCCGGCGTCGTCCTGCGCTTCTGGAAACTGCTCGCAGAGGTGATCGCTCTTCGAGCCGATCCGAAGTATGGCAACTTGGATTTTCAGCAGTTCGAATATCTCGCCGTTCAAGCGCGCGATTGGCTGGCGCGGCACCCGGCTGGTGATTACCCGCGCGGCGTGCCGCGCATGCCGCTTGTCGAAACCGGGAAGGGCATTGCCCAAAACACTGCAGCGCGTGAGGATGATCGATGAGCAGCAAGCCGCCGGCCGAAATCAGTGCTTTGATCGAGAATCACATCAATGGGTTCAACAGCCAGAACAACGAGCTTTTTGTGAGCGTCTTTAGCGATACCGCGATCATTATCGATGGCATCGCGCCCTATCGCTGGTTGAATCCCAATGCTCCAGCCAACTGGCTTGCCGACGTCGAGAAATGGCGTGCAGACCTCGGGGTGACATATGAGCACCTTTCTTACGAAATGGGTTTCTGGAATATCGAAGGGGCCTACGCGTACGCCGTCATATCGGGCACGCTCTCAGTAACGATCAAGGGTCAGACGGTCGCTCGGACTGGTACGCTAGCGTACACGTTCTCTAAGCATGCCGACAAATGGAAGATCGATTCGCAGGCTTGGGGTCGCACTTCATAAGAGCCCGTGCGCGACGCTGCTGCCAAAGCGGGGGCCTAGGACGAATGCTCAAGTTCTCGGTCGACCAGCGCGCTTGAGAGCGGCATGAGCGTGACCAAGGACGCGATCGCCACCACGGTCACCATGACGACGACCTTTGGATCTTCAAAGCTCTCGCCGGCGACGACGAGTGCGGCGGCGATATTGCGTTGTGCAGTACCGAGGGCCATCACGCGCCTTGTGTCGCCGCCAGGCCCGCCCGCCAACCAACCGATCGCGAAGCCCAGTGCGATGAAAAGCAAGCCCGCAAGAATCGCGCGCGATCCAAACAGCTGCACGACCTTGCTGAAGTTCGCAGCCGTGATGAGCACGAGCAACAGGATCAGGCTGATGCTGGAGATCTGGCTCAACACCGGCTTCACGCGGGCCGCGATGTCGCTACGGCGAGCATTCAAGAGAAGCGCCGCGGCGAGTGGCAGCAACATCAGAAGGACCAACGAGCGTGCGATCTTCAACGGATCAACGCTCACGCCGTGGAGCAGCATCGGTAGGACGATCGGCAGATAGCCGACGGTGACCACCATCAGCAACACCATCACGCCGACGGCGAACGCGACGTGCCCTTTCGCGCGTTCGGCAAGCTTCGGTAAAAACGGCGCACCAGCGGTGCAGCCGAGGACCAAAAGTCCGATCGCGAACTGCTCGTCGAGTCTGAGCACTGTGCCAAGGGCGAACGCGACGGCCGGCATCGCGACGAAATTGGCGAGCAGCGCGAGCAGAATGAGGCGCACGTTGCGCAGCGGTTCGATGATCTGAGCGATCGTAAGGCTTGACCCAAGCGCAAGCATACTCGAAATCACGAAGCTGAGCATGGCGATGTCCGCGCCCTTGCTCAACAGCTGAACGAACGTGGGCTGCATGGGCATCAAAACCTTCGGGTGCTTGAGGAGACGGACCTTGGCGTCGCTGCCATGTTTCGTTAAAACCAAAATCGATTCGCGCTCCGCCAGGATTTCCTGACATGACAAGAATAAATGCCACGCCCACCTGGGTATCCCGCAGGCGCTCGAGTGTTTGGGGCAGCGCCGGTGACCGGGCGATCAAAGGAGTTCTCAATGAGCGAAGCCGCTTGGAGCAAGCCGGCCGCGATGGCTATTCCAAAAGAAGGCTTTTTCAAACCCGACAAAGGCCAATATGGACCGATATTTCCACGGACGCCGCTGGGCTATGGATTCACGATCATCGCGAAAGTGAAACCCGGTCGAGAAAGCGCTGTGCGCGATTATGCTCCGGCCGTCGAGCAGTTGATAAAAGATAAGCCGGACGGCCTTGCGCCGCTAAAACTGCACACCTTGAAATGGGTCCTGTTCCCGATCGGCTCCGATCTCTATTTCATGTATCAGGGCATTTTCGACACCGATTTCGACAAGTACACCGAGGATGCGGTGAAGCTTTTCAGCGACTACGGCGTGACGACGGTATTCACCAACCTCGAAGGATTTCCGGAGGACTGGAAGACCAACCCGGCCGCCTTCGTGAAATTCGTGCGCGAGCACCACTTCCCGAGCTTTCTCGAATACGCTGAAGTGCCGTACGTCACGAGCGACGAGCTCAAGAAGGCGCTCAAAGTGAGGCACTCGCTTTCCGACATGCTCGATCAGATGCAATAAGGTAGGTCATGAGCAGCTCCGACTGGTCGCCGAGAACTTATAACCAGATCAACGTTGCACGCCCGTACAAAGCCGGCCAGCGCCGCTTCAGCGTGTATTGGACGTGGAGCTATCCATGGGAATCGAATCGAGATGTCACGGAGCTCGATAACCGGTTCTCCACCATGACCGAGGTTCGGCGCGTCGCCTGGCCGTCGTATGAAACACCGCAGTACTCAGAGCAGCTGTTCCTGCAGGGCATCGCCGGCACGCTCGAACTCTTCCACTTGTCCATCGTGCGCTTCCAGCAAGTCGTCGGCGCCGCGACGAATCAACCGGTCATCGATTACCAGCGCATCGATCAGGCCGGCCAGAAGTTGCCGATCGACGAGCGCATCCTGGCCGATACAGACACGCTTATGGTGTTCGGCCTTGACCACTTGGTCACCGAACAAGAAGCGGCGCCGGAAGAGATCGAGGCGATCAGAAAGTGGCTCGAGCGCGAAGGGACGACCTTAGTGCTCAGCCCGCATCACGACGTCGGCGCTTCGTCGGATATGCAGCAGCGGCAAATGGAATACCGGCATCACCGCGACGCATTGGTCCCGCGACAACAGCGTTTCGGACGCTACACGCGATCGCTGATGAAAGGCCTGGATGTGCCGGTCGAAAACCGCTGGGGTCTGCGCCCCGCGACGGTCGAGGGAACGCGCAATCAGATCGCGCCCTTGACGACGTTCAGCGATCTCGATACGCGAGGATTCCTCGAGGGCGTGCCCACCTTCAACTTCCATCCGCACCTTCCGCACTATGCGGTCACGACCAGCGATGCACAATCTATCCGGCTCCTAGCAAAACAGCCGGTGGATTTGTCCAGACCGCATCCGTTCACCGAAGCGGGCGAGCGTGAATTCAACATGTTCTTGTGGATGCCGCCCAGCGGCAGCCGTGCCGGCGATATCTTGCTGGCGGATTCGACGATCTTCACCACCTTGTTCGGCGGCGACGAAAGCCTCGAACGCTTCTGGAAGAACATCGCGACGAAATGAGCGGCGACGCGCTCGAGCTGGACGATGTCCAGAGCGGCGTCGTACGCCCACGGCCGACGCCCTACTCCGCCACATACGTGCTGTTTCGTATCGACGATCCCATGGCCGGCCGGCAGTTGATGCGCCGCGCATCTGAAGTGGTCGCATCCGCTGCGCATCCGCAAAGTCCCGACGCGGATGCGTATGTAAGTCTGTCGCTCACCTGCAGCGGACTAAAGGCGCTCGGCGTGCCGAAAGATTCACTCGAGAGTTTTCTCCCCGAGTTCCAGCACGGCATGGCAGCACGCGCGCACGTGCTGTCCGACAACGGCGAAAGCGCGCCGGCGAATTGGGAGAAACCGCTGGGCACGACCGACGTGCACGTGGTGCTCACGGCGATCGCACCGGATTCCCAGCGGCTCGAGAAAGCGCTCGATCGCGCTCGCAAGACATACGAGCAGATGCCGGGGATAACCGCGATCTGGCGTCAAGACTGTTACACATTGCCGACCGAACGCGAGCACTTCGGCTACAAAGACGGCATCAGCCATCCAGCGATCGAGGGCTCCGGGATACCGGGCTCCAATCCGCAAGAAGCGCCATTAAAAGCGGGCGAATTCGTGCTGGGCTATCGCGACGAAATGGGCGGATATCCACCCATGCCGCAGCCCGACGTGCTCGGGCGCAATGGCACGTATATCGTGTTCCGCAAGCTGCACGAGCGCGTGGCGGCATTCCGGCAATATCTGCGCGACAACTCGGAAGGCGCGGCCCAAGAGGAGTTCTTAGCAGCCAAGATGATGGGGCGTTGGCGCAGCGGCGCGCCGCTTGCACTTGCACCCGAGCACGATGATCCCGCTCTCGGAGCGGACGCGCGGCGCAACAACGACTTCCAATATGGCGACGACGCGATCGGCTTCAAAACGCCGCTCTGCTCGCACGCACGCCGATCGAACCCTCGCGACGGCAAGATCGCGGGCTTTGTCAGGCTTCATCGCATGTTGCGACGGGGAACCGCGTATGGACCGCCGCTTCCCGAAGGCATTTTGGAGGACGACGGTGCCGATCGCGGCATCATCTTCGCCTTCGTCGGTTCGCATTTGAAACGGCAGTTCGAGTTCGTTCAATCGGAATGGATCAATGACAGCCTGTTCTTCGGCATTCCCGGCGAGCCGGATCCGGTCTGCGGCCCGAGCGGCAGTAGCGCCGTATTCACGATTCCACGGCGGCCGGTCCGGCGCAAGATGCAGGGTCTGTCACGTTTCGTGATCACGAGAGGCGGCGAATACTGCTTCATGCCGAGCCTGAGCGCGCTGCGCTGGCTGGCTGACTTGAAGTCCTAAGCAAGCACGATTCGATGTACCATGTTGCCGTTGTCGGCGCGGGCCCAGCAGGCGTCAACGCCGCGATGCGTGCCGCCGGTCTCGGCGCGCGAACTGCGCTCATCACCTCTGGCGAGTTCGGGGGCATGGCAGCCAACGATGGCACCGTTCCCGTCCGCACGCTGGCGCATGCCGCGCGTCTTGCGAGAGACGCGCGCAGCCTTTCTCGTTACGGCATCGCGGTTGGCGAGCCCAAACTCGATTATACGCGATTGCTCGCGCGCGCAGCCGAAGTCATCGCCGACGTGCGCGCTCATTCGGCCTGGTACGATGATGTCAAACGCCTGGGCATCACGCTGCATGAACGGGCGGGCAAAGTCCGTTTCGTCGATGCGCACACGCTCGAGTCGGAGACCGGAACGCGGCTTGAGGCCGCCAAGATCATCATTTGTACAGGCGGCGTAAGCCGGCGTCTCGATGTTCCCGGCTTCGAGTTGACCGCCACACCGCGCGATGCTTTAAGCCTGCGCGCTGTGCCTGAGTCGATGCTCGTCATCGGCGCTGGAGCGACTGGCGCGCAAGTGGCGTCGATATTCAACGCGTTTGGAGCGCGCATCCAACTGTTCCAAACAGCCGCGCGCATCATCCCGACTGAGGATGAGGAGATCTCGGCCGCGGTCGCCGCTGCGTTCCGCCAAGCCGGCATCCTGATCCATGAAAGCTTCGGCGAGATCGAATCCTTCGAGAAGACGCCGGACGGCGTGCGCATGTCGTACGTCAAGGATAATGTGCGCCAAGGCGCGACCGCAGCGCTTGTCGTCGTTGCCGTCGGCTGGGTTGCCGACTCGACTGCGCTCAACCTTGCCGCACCCGGCGTCGCGACGAATGCGCGGGGTTACGTGCAAGTGGACGAGCACCTGCGCACATCGGTTGAACACGTGTTTGCGGCAGGCGATGTCACCGGCCGTTTGATGTTGGTCCCACAAGCCATCCAAGATGGATACGTCGCCGGGACCAACGCCGTTCGCGGGCCGGCGATGCCGCTGGGCGATGAGGCGAGCCCGATCGGAAGCTTTACGGATCCCGAATACGCGCAAGTCGGGTTGACCGAAGCGAAAGCGAGCGCCGCGCATGACGTCGCCGTCGTGAAAGTTTCCTTCGACACGACCACGCGCACGATCATCGACGGCGTGACGACCGGCTTCTGCAAACTCGTCGTGGATCGGCGAACGGGCCGAATCTTGGGTTGCCACGTCGTCGGCGAGCGCGCGGTCGAGATCGCGCAAGTCGTGGCAGTCGCGATGACCGCAGGTATGACGGTGGACGACCTTGCACGCATTCCGCTCTCATTCCCGACCTATGCCGCCATCATCGGGCGCGCGGCCTATCGAGCAGCGCGCGAGCTGGGTCATGATATCGGATGGACACGCGTTCCTTGAAACGGCGTGCCCTTACGGCGCTTGCCTGTCTTGCCGCCGTTACTCTTCCACGCTATGCGGCCGCCGACACTAAACCCGCGACGCCAGCACCGAGTACCGTTCCACCGACTCCTCCCGCTGTTGCAGCGCTTCCCGCGGTGTGGCCATCGAAGTACTTCGACCCGTGCGGCGGATCGCTCGAGCTCGTCAAGAAATATCTTGCGGGGGGACCGTGCGTCTTCGTCTTGGGCCAAGGCATGGTCCAGGCCAACTACGGAGCGACGAACACGACGTCAAACTCGCAGATGTTTCAGAGCGGACAGATCGTCACGAGCAGCAGCGCCGGACGGTCGTTTTACTACCCAAATACCTTACTCGTATTCGGCGTGACGCCGCGCTCGCAGATCTCCATCACGTTGCCGTCGTTCCAGCAAACCAGCTCGAACACCACCAGCACGATTGCCGGCGCGACTGACATGGCCTTCGGATACAAACACGAGGTCTATTTTCAACCGCGATCGGCTGCGCTCGTCAGCATGTCGCTATCGTACGAAGCGAAAACGGGATCCGAGGTGCTTACCGCACCCGGACCTGCGTATACGGTGATGCCGCTTGCAAGCATGCCGTTAGGGCGGGGCAGTCCATTCGGGATCGCTGTGACGCTGCCGTTCGTCAATGCGGTCACGAGCACAACGCCGGCCGGGGTGCAGCGCGGCTGGAGCTTCACGCCGCAAATCATTCCCACGTGGCGCTCGCCCGGCGGCACGCTGATCGGTCTCTTCGTGCAGCACAACTTCTCGCCCAATACGACGCCCGTGACGCTAAACTTCGCGCAAACGCTCGCGCGCCAATGGTTGTTGACCGCGCAATATGGCGGACAGACGCTGGCGAGCGATTACACGCAGCCCGAAGCAGGCATATTCACCACGACGCGCTCGTATCCGCGCTCCATCTCGGTTGGATTTTGTTATATGGTCGGGCGCAGCGAGCGAGACAATACGCCGACGAGGTGAGATCGGCCGGCGCTACCAGCGTTTAAGCTGCGTGAGCTGGATCAAGTTGCCGCAGGTGTCGTCCAGCATCGCAATGGTCGAGCCGGTGACCTCGGTGGGCGGCATGGTGAACTCGCCGCCGCGGCCCTTGATGCGCTCGTACTCGGCGTTGATGTCATCGGTGAAGAACATAGCGGCTGGCTGGCCTTGCTGAAACGTCGCCTGCTGGTAGGCCTGGGCAGCCGGGTTGTTATTGAGCGCCAGTTGCAGTTGCGCTCCATCCGGTTCTTCGGTTGAGGCCACGGTGAGCCAGCGGAAAGGGCCGTTGGTGAAATCGGACTTTTTCACAAATCCGAGCACATCCGTATAAAATCTCAACGCTTTTTCCTGATCGTTCACATATACGCTAGTCAGCTTGATCTTCATACTATCTCCACAGGCGCCCTCAGCCGCTCAGCGATCACCCTTCTGATGAGTCGCTCGTTTCGAGGGATGCCGGCCCGCCCACAAGTGCATCTATTGACGCTGCTGCCTTCTGCTTTTCCAGCGCAGCGATCAGATCTTTAGAGCCAGAGCCCCAGCGCGAGACCGTCGAAAGCATCTTCGTGAATGGCACGTCGACCGGGTGCACGCGCGCGCGGTCGAGGATGTAGACCGCGCCCGCGAGCGGCGTAGGAATCGAGGGCACAAAAACGGTCAGGCGGCCGTCCGCCAATTCTTCGATGATGAAGGCAGGGACGAGCGCATCTTCGATTTCCGCGAGCGCCGGTTTCCATGTCTGGTCGCGGGCAGCGCCGCTCAAACGCTGCATCAAACCGCGGAAGAGCTCGTATCCAGGAACTCGCGCAAAGATTCCGGCCTCGATGCGCTCCCACAGCGATTGCCCCCAGCGCGTTTGCGTCGCGACGCCGACCAGGAAGCACACGAAGAGCGCGGCGAGCAGAGAAAGGACGGTCTCAGCGGGCAGCCAGTCCGGCGTGAACTTCGTGAGCGGCTTGATGAGTGCGACGAGCGATTGCGAAGCCTTGAGCAGCAGCAGGGCGGCAAGATAGATAGGAATGCAGATAATCATGCCTGCGACCAGTCTGCCGAACACGTATCCCCAGAACTTCTTCACATTCTCCAGATTGCGCCGAAACCGAATCCCGCGCCTGCAGCCTCCAAAAGATGGTCTGCGCGCTTGCGGGCGAACCGGCAAACGGCTTTGTACGGACGGGTCGTTTTCGGATGCGCTGCGGTGCTGTTCGGCGTCATCGCGCTCATGTGGCATGATGCCGACACATGGCAGAGCCTGCGTCGCATCTGGAGTCTGCCCTTTGGTACGGCTATCGGCGAAGGTCTTATGGTCGCGCAGATCATCGGCGGCATCGCGATCCTCATCCCACGAATTTCACGCGTCGGTTTCATCGTGCTGTCGGTCGTCTACGCCGTGTTCTCGTTGGCGTGCGTTCCAGGCATCATCGCGC
>JAFAKE010000002.1 GCA_019235715.1 Vulcanimicrobiota bacterium | reverse complement strand
CGGCGTCGACGTCGTGCTGCGCCTGCTCGAAGAGATCAAACTGCTCCAGCGCCAGCTGGAATGACGCGCTCTACCGCTACGGTAGTTCGAACAGATCTTTCAGCGGAAGCGAAAAGCCGGGAGCGCCAAAGAGTGCTTGCGCCGGGGCGTCACCTTTTGGATCACGCGGTTGTTGACTCACTCGAGCGCCGGTTTTGCTTCCGGTAAATAAATCTCGTGCATCGTGACTACATTCTTACATCCGGGCTCGCGAGGTCGAGTGCGCGCCGATGCCGTCATCGTAGTCATGCCAGTGTGAAACGAGCGCATCGTCGACGTCCTGCACGGTTTTTTCGACGGATGTGGTGAAGACCGCGAGTTCTTGCGTGACCGCGAAAAGCTCGTTTTGGTTTTGCATCAGCGTCTTGATCTGCTCCGTGAGACCGTTGATCTCGTTCTGCAATTCGATGTTTGACGGCGGGTAGTGCTGCACGATCACGTTGGGCGGCAGCTTCAGCGGCGCGGACGGCGCCTGAACGCCGGTGACGGCCCGCAAGTTCAACGGGTGACCGCTGCCGACGACGTTTGCCGGACCGTTCAACCCGCTTCCCGTCGACACGTGCGGCGGCGGTGCGTTTGCGACAACCGCCGACGAGCCGGCCAGCAATGCGAAAAATGAAGAGCGCGATAGAGGTATCATAGCTATCTCTCCGTTACTTGACCGTGATCGGTACCGTGATGGCATTCCCATCGTCGTCGGTGATGCGCGCGCTGCACGTTCCCGCCGCCACTGGCCGCACCGAGTATGTCGCCGACGAATCGCCGAGCGCCGACACGAATATCTCGGCGATTTTCGCGCAGTTATCCGTCTCCTTGAACGCCGCGACGCGCGAGCTGCTCGACACGAGAAAGAGCGCGGACGTCGTCGCGCTCTCGAGCGACAGGCTTGTGGGCGTTGCCGCGAGCGGAGTCGCGGTCTGGCCTGCAGCGTTGACCGTCCCCTGGGTCGTCGTGCCGTTGGTCTGATTGCGGCGCCAGACCGTGCCGTCGGCGAACTCGACCGAGGCGACGTGGCACTTGACGTTGGGCGCGATGAACGCAGGCAGCACGAACGATTGTCCTTGACCGTTGCGATACTTGTGGTTGATCGAGACGCCCGGTGAGAACTTGCCGACGTCGCGAATGACGAAATGCTCGCCCGCAGATGCGACCTCGAAGTTGACGAGCGTCGCGACCTGCTTCGACTCGTTGACGAACTCGATAGCCATGCCGTTGCTGGTCGAGACGGGCACCGAGACGCCGAATACGTTCTGCTGTTGGTTCTTGTCGATGATCGGTCCGCAACTGTTGATCGTCACCGGCGATTGGCCAGCCGGGGCGGCAGGTTGTGCGCTCGTCACAAACGCGATGCCTGCGCTGACGGCGGCAAACATGAAGGCGGCGCCGAAAAATGGCACCGGGTGAAACGGCTTCATCGAGCACTCCTTTGCGCTTCGGGCTACTGCGCCGGTTGGGCGTGCCATAGCGTAATCCCCGTCCGGCCGAACCCGATGTAATCGTAACTGCGCGGCGAGGTCCACAGTGCGAGTCCCGGACGCGTGCTGATGAAATAACCGACCAAGGCGTCGGGGCGGTGTGCGAGCACCGTAGAATACGTGTGGCCGCGCGAATCCTGAACGGTCAGCACGGGTTTACGGGCGACCACCCCAAGCCGCGCCCAACGTATCGACTTGCCCATGAAGCTGACTTTGAGCTCGTGCGACGGATCGTTCCAGAAATACCAAAAGCGGATGAGGTTGCAGGCGGCGTGGCCGTAGTCGAGGCGCAAGATGCCCGGCGACAGACGGATGCCGTTGACTTCCGCGTCGCCGATGGGCAGGTCGGCGAAGCGTATGCCCGTGAGCGATGCGATGTCGACGGCGGCGTTCGGACAGCTGTAGAGGCGCCACGCCAGCCAGTTGACCGCTTCGTTGAAGGTGCTCACCGGAATCACGCGCATGCCGGAGGTGTCGCGCACGTCGTCATAGTTCTGTTGCGGCACCAGAAAGATCGTCGCGCCTTCACGCTTTGCGGCGATGATCTTCTGACGTGCGCCGACGATCGGACCAACCGTTCCATCGTCGTTGATGACGCCGGTGCCGGCGACGCCCTGCCCGTGCGTCAGATCGGCGTGCGCGAGCGTGCGATAGATCTCGAGGGCGAACATGAGGCCGCTGGAACCGCCGCTCTGGTACCAGGGCGGTGTGTACGAGACTCTGATCGGCAGGGGTCCGACCTGCTCCGTTATCCCAAGCTGCACGCCGAAGCGCTTGCGTTTGTCGATCACGACGGTCGTGCAGCGCAGCGTTTGGGCTTTCGCTTTGCGCTCGACGCGCACGCGGAAGACCGCGCCCAGCGGCTTGGAATTCGCCGCGGCTGCGAGCGTGCCAGGCTGATCTACCCGCGTATTGTCGACGCGCACGAGCGCGTCACCGGCCTGGAAGCATTGGCCTGATTTGCGCGCTGGATTGAGCCGCGCGATGTAGTAGATGCGTTTGAATTCGAAGGGTAATCCGGCCGCGCGCGCGGCGACGATCTCAGCGTCGCGCTCGCCTTGGTCTTGCGACGCGTAGCTCGCGCGGATGACGTCGAAATCGCTCATCGTCGGCGGCGCGAGTGTGGTGCGCGGCACGATCTCAAGTCCGGGCACGATGTGTGCGGCGAGCAGCGTCGCGGGCCGGCCTGGAAGCGGGATGATCGTCGTGTCGTAGAGCGCGCCGGGAGGCGGCGTTGCGCCGTTGACGTGTACGACCTTGCTCAGATCTTCTGCCGCCCAAGGACCCACGACGTAATAGGGCAACGGCCAAAAGCCGAGCACCGCGACGGCGAGCACAACGAGTGCGGCTCGAACGATGAAACGCGTGCGTTTCTTGCGACGTTCGTCGTCCACACAGCGCCGTTTTGCACGGCTTTGAAGGCGACCTTCACGCGGCCAAGAAGATGAGCGTCCACCAATATCACCGGAGGCGATCACCCCATGCTGGCAGCAGAACGCAGCGCTGAGATGCTCGAAGCCGAGCAGATGATCCTCGACACCGTTCGCAAGCTCGTCAAAGAGAAAGTCGAGCCGCGCGCGGCCGAGATCGATGCGAAGGGCGAATATCCCAAAGACCTGCGCGACCTGTTCGCGAAGAACGACCTGCTCGGCATACCATTCCCCGAGGAATACGGCGGTCTCGGCAGCTTCGTCACGTACGTCAAAGTCGTCGAAGAGATCGCGAAAGCGTGCGCGTCTTCCGCGCTGATCGTCGCCGTGCAAGAGCTTGGCGCGCTGCCGATCATGATCGCCGGCAGCGACGCCCAGAAACAGAAATATCTGCCGAAACTCGCCACCGGCGAGCTAATGACATCGTATGCGTTGACCGAGCCGACCTCAGGCTCGGACGCCGCGAACATGCGCTCGACCGCGGTGCGCGAGGGCGATCATTACGTGCTCAACGGCACGAAGGTGTTCATCACCAACGTCGCAGTCGCGGACCTGTGCATCGTCTTCGCGATGACCGACAAAGACGCTGGACCGAAGGGCGCGTCCGCCTTTATCTGCCATACTGACGATCCTGGATTCACGCTCGGCAAGGTCGAGCACAAGATGGGTATACGCGGGTCACCGACCAACGAGGTCGTCCTGGACAATTGCCGCATCCCTGCGGACCGGCTGCTCGGCGTTGAGGGCCAGGGTTTTCAGATCGCGATGAAGACGCTCGACAAGTCGCGGCCCGGCGTGGCGGCGCAGGCGCTGGGCATTGCTCAGGGCGCGCTCGATTTTGCGGCCAACTACATCAAAGACCGCGTCGCGTTCGGCAAACCGCTGTCCAAACAGCAAGGCTTGCAGTGGATGATCGCGGACATGGAGCTGGAGACGCAAGCGGCGCGCCTGCTGCTCTACGAAGCCGCGCGCAAATGCGACGAGGGCGCCCCCGATGTGACTCACTGGGGTGCGCTGTGCAAGCTCAAGTGCGGCGATGTCGCGATGTCGGTGACGACCGACGCCGTGCAGCTGCTTGGCGGCTACGGCTACATGACCGAGTATCCGGTCGAGCGCATGATGCGTGATGCGAAAATCACGCAGATCTACGAAGGCACGCAGCAGATCCAGCGCATCGTCATCTCGCGCGCGCTGTTAGGCAAGTAAGCGCATCGATGGCGCTCGCCCATAATCTCGGTTTTCCGCGCATCGGCCACGGCCGCGAGCTCAAGCGCTCGCTCGAACAGCATTGGGCCGGCAAGGCCGATGAAACCGCGCTGCTTGAAACCTCATATCTGCTGCGCAAACGCAATTGGGAGCTGCAGCGCGCCGCCGGGCTCGATCTCGTGCCGGTCGGCGATTTCTCGCTCTACGATCACGTGCTCGATACAGCCGCCATGCTCGGTGCGGTGCCCACGCGTTATGGCTGGCGCGGCGGGGGTGTCGACCTGGCGACGTACTTCGCGATGGCGCGCGGCACGCAATCGCAGCCGGCGATGGAAATGACCAAGTGGTTCGACACCAACTATCACTACATCGTCCCTGAGTTCTCCGAGCGCACGACCTTCGCGCTGTCCAGTGCAAAGCTCGTCGACGAGACGAAAGAGGCGCTCGCCATGGGGCTGCGCGCCAAGCCGGTGCTCGTCGGACCGTTCACGATGTGGCGCCTTGGAAAATGGCGCGCAGGCGAGGGCCAGGGTGCTGACGGCGACGGCGCAGCCGCAGGCGGACATCTGGCGCCGCTCGACCTGATCGACCGCATGCTGCCGGTGTATGCAGACATGTTGGCGCGCTTGCGCTCGCTCGGCATCGAATGGGTGCAGATGGACGAGCCGGCGCTCGTGCTCGATCTGTCGCCGCAATGGGTCACGGCTGTCCGCCATGCGTACTCGACGCTCGTCGCCGAAGGTGCGCCCAAGCTGCTGCTCGCGACGTATTTCGCCGGCGTCGAGGACATCGCGAGCGAGCTGGCGGCCTTGCCTGTCGCGGGTGTGCATCTCGATCTCGTGCGCGCACCCGAACAACTCACCGCTTTCGCACGGGATTATCCGGACGACAAGGTGCTTTCGCTCGGCGTCATCGATGGACGCAATGTCTGGCGAGCGGATCTTGCCGCTGCGCACAAGACGCTCGAACCGCTTGCGCCGCTTGGCGAGCGCCTCTGGATCGCGCCGTCGTGCAGCCTGCTGCACTGCCCGATCGACTTGCAGCAAGAGACCGCGCTGGACCCGGAATTGAAGTCGTGGATGGCCTTCGCCATTCAGAAACTCGATGAAGTCGTCGCCTTGAAGCACTCACTTGGCGCGCATGCCGAGTCGGCTCGCGCCGCGTTCACGCAAGCGACGGCAGCGCGCCAGAGCCGCCAGACCTCGTCGCGCATCCACGATCCTGCGGTCGAAGCGCGCGAGCGGGCGCTGAGCGCGCGCGATGCGCAACGCCTGTCTGCATTCAGCGTACGCCGCACCGCGCAGCACGAACGGCTACGCCTGCCTTCGTTTCCAACGACGACGATCGGCAGCTTTCCGCAGACGCCTGCGATCCGCGAGGCGCGCGCGAAGTTCAAGAAGAGCGACATCGACGCGGCCGAATATCGGCGGCGCATCCAGACAGAGATCGCGCATGCGGTCGAGCGCCAAGAGGACATCGGCCTCGACGTGCTCGTCCATGGCGAAGCCGAACGCAACGACATGGTGGAGTATTTCGGCGAGCAGCTGCGCGGATTCGCGTTCACCCAACACGGCTGGGTGCAGAGCTATGGCTCGCGCTATGTGAAGCCGCCGATCATATTCGGCGACGTCTCGCGCCCAAGGCCGATGACGGTCGAATGGATCGCATACGCGCAGTCGCTGACGGCAAAACCCATGAAAGGCATGCTCACTGGACCCGTCACGATCTTGCAGTGGTCCTTCGTGCGCGACGACCAGCCGCGCTCGGCCACCGCGCTGCAGATCGCGCTGGCCATACGCGATGAAGTCGGCGATCTCGAGAGCGCCGGCATCAAAGCGATCCAGATCGACGAGCCCGCGATTCGTGAGGGCCTGCCGCTCAAGCGCGCGCACTGGGGTGAGTATCTGGCGTGGGCGGTGCGCGCCTTCCGCGTCGCATCCTCGGGCGTGCGCGATGAGACGCAGATACACACGCATATGTGCTACTCGGAATTCAACGACATCATCGCATCGATCGCGGCGATGGATGCGGACGTGATCACGATCGAGTCGTCGCGTTCGGATATGGAGATCCTGGAAGCATTCCGCGACTTCAAGTATCCGAACGAGATCGGGCCGGGCGTGTACGACATCCACTCGCCGCGCGTTCCGAGCGCGGACGAGATGAGCGCCCTGCTTGAGAAAGCGGCAGCGGTCTTGCCGGCGGATCAGCTGTGGGTCAACCCGGATTGCGGCCTCAAGACGCGGCGCTGGGAAGAGGTCGTGCCGGCGCTCACAAACATGGTGATCGCCGCCAAACGCATGCGCTCGAAAGTGCCCGCGAGCGCAGGCACCTAGCCGGCACCCGCAAGCAGTCAGCGCGCGCGGTCGATCGCGTCGAGCGACGCCGGATTCTCGAGCGCGGAGAGATCGCCCAGGCTGTCGGACCTGAGGTAACGTGCGCGCGCGACGCGGCGCATCATCTTGCCGTTGCGCGTGTGCGGCAGGTCGTCGACGAACTTGACGGCTTTGGGCGCCAGCGCTTTGCCCAGGTTTGCGGTCACCTTGCCCGTCAGCTCGGTGCGCAGCGCCTCGCTCTCGGCGATGCCATCGCGCAGCACGACGAGGCAGACGACGCTCTCGCCCTTGAGCTCGTCGGGCACTGAGACGGCTGCCACTTCGCGCACGCCGCCGTGCGCGACGATCGCGCTCTCGTACTCCGCCGGACCCACGCGTTTGCCCGCGACGTTGATCGTGTCATCCGAACGGCCGTGGATGAACCAAAAGCCGGCGGCGTCGACGCTAGCCCAATCGCCATGGACCCACACATCTGGGAAGCGCGACCAGTACGTCTTCAGATAGCGCTCGTCGTCGTGCCAGAAACCTTGCGTCATCCCCGGCCACGGTTGGCGCACGACGAGCTCGCCGACTTCGCCGCGTACCGAGTTGCCCGACGCGTCGACGACATCCGCATCCATACCGAAGACGGGACCGTGGAAGGCGCACGGCACAAGGTCGCGCACCGGATAGCAGCCCAGAATGCCGCCGCTGATCTCCGTGCCGCCGGAGTAATTGATGATGGGCGCGCGATCGCCGCCGATCATCTTCGAGAACCAGCGATAGGGTTCGGGGTTCCATGCTTCACCGGACGAGGCGAGGATGCGCAGGCTTGACAGGTCGTGTTTGGCCGGCCATTCATCGCCATGCGCCATCAATGAACGGATCGCCGTCGGCGCGATGCCCAAATGCGTGACCCTGTGGCGCGCGACGACATCCCACAAGCGATCGGGTTTCGGATAATCCGGCGTGCCCTCGTAGAGCATGATGCTCGCGCCGAGACCGAGCGCGCCAAGCACCAGAAAGGGCCCCATCATCCAGCCCATATCGGTGAACCATAACATGCGCTCGCCTGGTTTGACGTCGAAACACAGATATTGGTCGATCTGGACTTTGATCGGAAAACCGGCATGGCCGTGCACCGCGCCCTTGGGCTTGCCGGTCGAACCTGATGTGTACAACAAGAGATACGGCTCATCCGATGCCGTCTGCTCCGCTTCAACAAATTCGGGCGCCGCGGAAACTGCCTCGTTCCAGTCGATATCGCGGCCGGCAGCGCGGTTGACCTGAGCACCGGTGCGCGCGAAGACCAGCACGTGTTTGACGCTGGGGACATCGGCAAGCGCGGCATCGGCGACCGCTTTCATGTCGACCGGCTTGGCGCGCCGCCACACCCCGTCAACGGTCAGAAGCACCTTCGCCTGCGCGTCCGCCAGCCGTGCGGCAAGCGCCGGCGCTCCGTAGCCCGAGAATGCAGGCACCGCGATCGCGCCGATCCGTCCGATCGCCAGCAGCGCGATCGCCGTTTCCGGCAATAGAGGCATGAAAATGCCCACCCTGTCGCCGCGTTCGACGCCGAGCGCACGCAATGCGCCGGCAAGGCGGCACACCGCCTCCAACAATTCGTCAAACGTGAAGGTGCGGACCGCGCCGTCCTCGCCCTCCCACACCAGTGCGCTCTCCGCTCCACGCCCAGCGTGCACCCAGCGGTCGAGACAGTTGAACGACGCGTTGTAGCGGCCGCCCGCGAACCAGCGCGCGAACGGCAAGCCGCGCGACAAATCGAGCGTCTGCGCGTATGGTGCAAACCAGGCGAGATCGAGCTGAGCGACGAGCTCGTGATAGAAGCGCGCGATGTCCTCGCGCGCGTACGTCCACAGCTCTTCGAGCGTGCCGCACCCCACGCGCCGCATAAAGCGCGTGAGGTTGGCATCGTTCACATAACGGGGAGTGGGTCTCCAGACGGCGTCGGCCACGCCGTCTGGGTTACGGCGCTACTGCCCGGCTGCCTTTCCGCTGTCGGTGCCGCTCGAACCGTTCGAACCAGCGGCGCCGCTCGTCGCGCCCGCCGAGCCGGATGTGCCGGTGGAACCGGTGTTCGGCGGCGCGCCGGAAGAGGTGTTGCCGGCAGCGATCTGTTCGTGGATGAAGGCAAGGGCGCGCTGCAGCTGCGTGTCGCTCGTGACGTTGCCGATGTCCGCCGGCTTCACATCGGCGACCTCGATGTCGGGCTTGATGCCGACCGTATTGATGTCCTTGCCCGACGGCGTCAGGTAGCGTGCGGTCGTGATCTTGATCGCGCTGCCGTCCGGCAACGGGTAGATCGTCTGTACTTCGCCTTTGCCATACGTCTTGGTGCCGATGAGCACGCCCGCGCCGTCGTCTTGCACCGCACCAGCGGTGATCTCGGACGCGCTGGCGGTATAGCCGTTGACGAGCACCGCGAGCGGATGCGCTTCAACCGCAGTGGCTTCTGCGTTGATCGTCGTGAACGGCTTCTGCCGCCCATCGATCGACACGATCGGTCCATCGGCGATGAACTTGGAGGAGACATCGACCGCGGCGTTTAGATACCCGCCGCCATTATAGCGCAAGTCCAGAATGTAGCCCTTGACGCCCTCGCGCGCGAAGCCTTCGAGCGCGCGGTTGAGCTCGTCGCCGGTCGTCGAGCCGAAGACCAGCAGCCGTACGTAACCGACGTTGTTGTCGAGCACGCGCGCCAGCACGCTGGGCTCGTGGATGAATTCGCGCGTGATGCTCATCGTCAGCGTCGCCGGCTGGCCCTTGCGCTGCACGACAAGACTCACCGCGGTGCCCGGCTTGCCGCGGATCAACTTGCTATCGTCGGAAACCGACAATCCTGCCGTAGGCTTGCCGTCGATCGTCAGCACGATGTCGCCTGGCTGCAATCCCGCTTTATCGGCCGGTCCGCCGGAGATCACTTGCGTCACCAACAGCGATTTGGTGGCAGGATCCGTGTCGATCACGATGCCGATTCCCGGGAAGCCGCTGCCTTCGAGATTTTGATTGAGCGACTTGTACTCGTCGGGCGTCATGAAGACGGTCCAGTGATCGTGCAACGAGTCGAGCATGCCCGCGATCGCGCCGTAGGCGATGACGCGCTCGCCGACGGTCTTCGAATAATCCTTTTCGACCGTCTGCAGCTCTTGGTTGAGCAGCGAGATGTCAGCGCTCTTGCTGCCGGCGGTGTGCAGCGACGGCACCTTGTTCGCGTCCGCGCCCTTGCTCTGCACCACTTTCTTGATGCCGGCGACCGCGCCGTCGAGCAGCGTCTGGTCGTCGACCGATTTATAGAACTCGTCGCCCGCGCGCAAGAAGCTGTAGTCGAGCATCGAGCGATCGAGATCTTCGTTGCTCGTCGCGGCCAGCGACAGCGCGGGCCGGGCGCCGACCACGATGGTTGCCGCCAACGCGGCTGCGGCGATCGCGCCGAGCCGCGCGAGGATGGTGCGGTCTTGCATTCTTTTCCTACTGATTCTTGGCGCTCAGTGCGATCTGTTTGTGCAGGTATTCGAGCGCGGCTTTGAGCTGCACGTCTTTAGCGTCGAGGCCGACGATCTTCGGATCCATCGGCACACTGATGTTCGGATCGATGCCGCGCTTGTTGATGTCGCGGCCGTTCGGTGTGACGTAGCGTGCGGTCGTGATCTTCACCGCGCTCGCGCCCGGTAAATCATATATCGTCTGGACGACGCCCTTGCCGTAGGTGCGCATGCCGAGCAGCACCCCCACGCGCGCGTCCTGGATCGCGCCGGCTGTGATCTCCGACGCGCTGGCGGTGTACTGGTTGACCAGGACGACGAGCGGATGCGGCGGGACCGCGTCCTGATACGCGTCCTCGGTCTCGACTTGGCCGGCGCGGTTGATCGTCGACACGATCGGACCGTCGGCGATGAACTTGGAAGAGACCTGGACCGCCGCGTCCAGCAGCCCGCCGCCGTTGTTGCGCAGGTCGAACACGATCGCTTTGGCGCCTTGCTTGAAGACGTTGCTGAGCGCGTCTGAGACCTCTTGCTCGGACGTGTCACCGAAATCGTACAGCTGGATGTAGCCGACGTCTTTGCCGATCATGCGGTACGAGACGGACGGCACGTGGATCTGCTCGCGCACGACGACGTAGGTCTTGTCCGGCTCACCTTTGCGCGCGACGAACAGCTTCACGGGCGTGCCGACCTTGCCGCGGATCAAGTTCATCACCGCATCGAGGTCCATCGGCTTGCATGCGTGGCCGTCGACGCTGATGATGGTGTCAAACGGCTTCAGACCAGCGCGGTATGCGGGCGTGCCTTGGATCGGATTGAGCACCTCGACGTCTTTGCTCTTCGGGTCCTTGCCGATATAGATGCCGATGCCGCCGAAATCGCCGCCGCGGATCAACTCATTGAGGCTTTGGATCTCGCGCGGGCTCAAAAAGACGGTGTATGGGTCGCCCAGCGCGTCGAGCATGCCCGAAACGGCTGCAAACGTGAGATCGTCGGCGCTGCTCGCGCTCGAATAGCGGTCGATCGCATCGGTCAGCATCTTGTTCGCCGCCGTCGTGTCGTCGGATGCGACGCCGTCGACGTTCGGCATGGGGATGTTCGCGTTGACGTGCTTCTTGTCGAGGAACTTGATAAGTCCCGTGCGCTCGCCCTTGATCAGCGTCTCGTCATCGACCGACTTGTAGAAATGATCTTGGACTTTCTCCATCGAGATGTCGAGAATGGAGAGATCTTTGCTGCGGTCATCGGCTTCGGCGAGCGGGCGATCGGCGGAGAAGTCGCCGCGAACGTCGCCGACGTGGAACGCGATCGAACGCGGATCGAGCGCACTGCCGTTGTGCAGGTGGCCTCGTTCGAATGCGAGGGTGAGGCCGGCTGCGGCGATGACGGCCGCGAGAACGGCGATGGCGCGGCGGAAGGCAGGCACGGGGGTCAGCGGATCCTTTCGGAAGGGGATTTGCGGGACAGCGAAGTCACGCTCTGCTCAGGAACTCTCATATCCTATATAAGACGATATTCCCTGCGCAAAGTTGCATAGAACGCGGTGAGAAAAGGCCTGAAAACCTATTTCTACAGTCGCGTCATCGGGTTGATAGGGACGCCGTTGACGCGGATCTCAAAGTGCAAGTGCGGACCGGTCGCATATCCGGTCGCGCCGACGCGCGCGATAGCTTGCCCGCGCTGCACTGCTTGCCCCTGAGAAACTAGAATTGACGAACAGTGGGCATAGAGCGTTGAGTAACCGCCGCCGTGGTCGACGATGACGGTGTTGCCGTAACCGCCGTACCAACCGACGAACAACACGACGCCGTCGTCGGAGGCAACGATGGGTGCGCCGTACGGCGCAGCGATGTCGATGCCGGTGTGCATGCGATAGCCGCCCAGAATCGGATGCCAGCGCATGCCGAAAGGTGAGACGACCGGGCCCTGCGCGGGCCAGATGAAATGTCCGGAAACGCACGCGCTCGGCGTTTGCCCGGCGGCGGCAGCGGCTGCACGGCGCGCAGCGCAGGCAGCGAGCTGTGCTTGCCGGGCTTGCGCCGCTTCTTCTTTTTGGCGTTCGACGATGAGCGCTTGCAGCTGTGCTTCCTCTGCAGCCGTCAGGTCTTCGAGCTGCTGCACGTGCTGCTGGATGACGTTCTGCGCCAGCGTTGCGGCATAGAGCAGCTCGCGCCGGCGGTCCGCCAGCTCTGACAGCTGACCGCGCTTGGTCTCGCGGTCGGTGCGCTGCGAGTCGAGATCCGCTTGGGTCTTTTCGAGATCGGCGACCATCAGCTGATAGCGGTGCTGCTCGGCATTGACGCGTGCGATCAGCTCGGTGTCCGAGCGCACGATGAAACGCAAGAAGTCGAGGCGCTCGACGAAATCCTCGAAGGATGTCGAGTTCAGTAGAACGTCGAGGTACGAGGTCGAGCCTTGCTCGTAGATGTCGACGAGGCGCCGGTCGAGCGCTTCGGTATGGCGCTTCAAGCTCGCTTGCACTTCGGCGAGCTGTCCGCGGCGCACGGCGAGTCGCCGCTCGGTGAGGTCGATCGCGGAATCGAGATCGTTGATCTCGCCGGTCACGCGCGAGATCGCACCGTTGGTCTCGTTCAGCTGCGACGATATCGTCTGCGTTTTGAAGCGCGCCTGATGCAGCTGGCCGCGCGCTTTTTGCAACTGCGCTTTGGTCTGCTCGATCTGCTGCTGGCTTTGCTTGATCTTGACGTTGATCGGCAGCGGCGTCGGCGTCGGATGCGCGACGCGCGCAAGCCCGGACACCGGTTGCGCGGCCAGCAACACGGCGAGCGCCGCGAAGGCGATCGTGCGGTTCAAGCCGGGCGCAGGTACCGGCTCACGGAAAGCCAGCTGGCGAGCATGCCGACGATAGCGCCGACCAGCACGAGCTCGAGCGCGATGTGACTGACGGAGACGTTGGCGAGATTGAGCGGCAAGAACGGCAGGTTGAGCGACAGCTTGGGAGCCAGCGTGCGGTACGCGGGCCACAGCACGAGCAGACCGACGAGCGCGCCAGCAAGCCCCGTGAGCAGCCCTTCGAACACGAACGGCCAGCGGATCGTCCAGTTGGTCGCGCCCACGAGTTGCATGATCGTGATCTCGCGCTGGCGCGCGAACACCGTCAGACGTATCGTGTTGTAGATGATGAGGGCGGTGGCGATCAGCAGCAGGATGATGACGCCCAGTCCGATCGTGCCGAGCACGCGCCGGATGACGAGCAGCTTATCGGTCACCTTGCTGCCGTAATTGACGAACGCGACGTTTGGGTTCGTCTGCAGTTCGCCCGCAAGCCCTGGCACTTCAGCCGGATCGATCGTGTGCACGACGAACGAATTCGGAAGCGGGTTGACATTGATCAGCCCGAGGTTGACTTGGCCGGCGAGCCGCTTACGCAGCGTATCCAGCGCTTCTTGTTTGCTGACGAAGCGGACGCTGTCGACGCGCTGATCGGCGCGCAGCTTGCGCATCAACGCATCGATGTCTGCTGCAGTCGCCTCGTCCTTGAGATAGACCGCGATGTCGACTTTGTTGACGACGTTGTTGAGCAGCAGGTTGAACGACGTGCGCGCGAAGAGGAAGACGCCGAGCACGACGATCGAGATCGCGACCGTGCCGATGGCGGTCAGCGCCATCGCCGCATTGCGAGTGAAGTTCTGGGACACCTCAGCCCAAAAGAACTGCGTCTTACCCCAGTCCACGCTGACTCCTAGTGCACCACGAGCTGCGAACGGTCAACCCAGCCCGACGTGATAGCGGCCGCGCTCCTCATCGTGCGCGACGCGGCCGTGCACGAGGCGCACCACGCGGCGGCGCATGCGGTCGACGCTGGCCTGGTTGTGGGTAGCGACGATCATCGTCGTGCCTTTGGAATTGATGCGCGCGAGCAGCGCCATGATCTCGCTTGAGGTCTCCGGATCGAGGTTTCCGGTCGGCTCGTCGCACAGCATGATGAGCGGGTTGTTGACCAGCGAGCGCGCGATCGCGGTGCGTTG
>JAFAKE010000083.1 GCA_019235715.1 Vulcanimicrobiota bacterium | reverse complement strand
ACACCCGAAGCACGCTTGCGCCAGCATATCCACAGCGCGCCATCGTTGGCGAGCGAACGCTTCCACGCACAGAAGCCGCCCTCAAGTTCGGAAGTGTCGCGGACAAATGCGATGACAATGGATGCCTCGCGCATGAGGCGGCGCGCGATGCGCGCATCCGCGGGCAAGGGACGCAACATCGAAGCGAACATCGCCGGCGCGTGTATCAGCGAGATTCGGGAGCCGGCTTTGACGCCAAGTTTTGCGCCAAGTGGCGTGCCTGAGTACCCTGCGGGTTTTATCGGCGCTCCGCCGCGCCGAAGCGCTGCAGTTCGGCACCGAGATCTAAGTGACCGGTGACCGCCTTGCTCTCATACTCGCCCCACTGCTCGCGCGGCACCATCCACATCACTTCAAACTCATGACCGTCAGGATCGACGCCGTACACCGATTTCGTCGCACCGTGATCGCTTTCGCCGACGAGTGCTCCGGCAGCCATGAGCGTGGTGCGCGCGGTTGCGAGATCTTCGATCGTCGGGACTTGCCACGCGAGATGGAATAAACCAACCGCGTTCGCCGCCGGACGTACGGCATCTGGTCCTAGCGCGAGAAAACCAAGATCGTGGTGATTCTTCGATCCTGGCGCGCGCATGAACGCCATCTTGCGGCCCATCCTCCCGATCTCTTCGAAGCCCATGACGTCAGCGTAGAATTTCACCGCGCGATCGAGATCGCCGACGGTCAATACCGCATGGTTCAGCCCTTTGATCGGAATCATGGACGCCACCTCATGCCGGCACGGGTGGCGGCGGCTGCGAAGCCGGCATCTTCTTCAGCCGCAAGGTCGAGCCGCTGGACGCGTCAAGCGCCTTGAGAATTTTTTCGGCAGTGATCGGCGTCGAGTGTATGCGTGCCTTGATGGCATCGGCAACCGCATTGGCGATAGCCGGGATCACCGGATTGAGCGGTCCCTGGCCGGCCTCCTTGGCGCCAAACGGTCCTTCGCGATCGTCGGTCTCGATGATGATCGCCTCGATGGGCGGCGCATCCAAACTGGTCAGCGTCTTGTAATCGAGCAGATTCGGGATCTTGTGCTCGCCGGCGCGGAACGGCCACTCCTCCATCAGCGCCTCGCCGAGACCCATGTACACGCCGCCCTCGATCTGACCTTCGACGGAATCTGCGTTGATGCAGCGGCCGACGTCGTGCGCGAGCGTGATCTTCTCGACTTGGATCGCACCCGTCTCGAGATCGACGTCGACTTCTGCGACCGCGACGCTGTACGAATACGCGGGCGAGGGCCCGACGCCCGAACCTTTATAGCCCGCGGCAAGTTTCGGCGCCCAATACGAACCGACCGTTGCCAGCGTTCCGAACTGCGCCTCCGCTAACTGCACCGCTGCGATGAACGTGAGCGCATGCGACGGCTCGTCGAGATCGTATACGCGCCGTCCGGCAAAGCCGATGCGCTCCTGCGCGCTGCCGAGCTTCGCAGCAGCGGCCTGCGCGATGAGCGCCCGCGCCTTACCCGCAGCTTCGCGCGCGGCATTGCCCGCCATAAATGTGACGCGGCTGGAGTACGAGCCGAGATCGACCGGTGTGAGGTCGGTGTCGCCGAAGCAGACACTGACATCCATGACGTCGATGCCCAGCGTCTCTGCGACGATCGCCGCGAGCATGTGCGTCGAGCCTTGTCCGCAGTCGCTCGTGCCCGCAAACACGGTGACGCCGCCGCCGCGGTCCACTTTGACCATGGCGCCCGACTGCGGCATGTCGTTCCAATAGATCGGCAGTCCGGCACCGCACAGGTACGCGCTGGCAGCGATTCCGATGCCCTTACCGCGACGCATCGCAGCGCGCTTTGTTTTGTACTGCGTCCGTTCGCATGCCGCGTCGATGCATTCGCGCAAACCGCACGAAGTCACGCGCAAGCCGTTCACCGTACTCGTATACGGGTCGACAGCGATCTGCTTGCGGTACTCAGCCGCATCGAGGCCGAGCGCATCGGCGATTTTGTCGAGCTGATTCTCGAGGGCGAAGCGCGGCTGCGTCGTGCCATGCCCGCGCTTGGGACCGCATGGCGGCTTGTTCGTGAACACGCGACAGCCATCGAACTTATATGCCGGCACTTTGTACGTCACGGTCGTCAGCGCGCCGGTGTAATAGGTCGTCGCCACGCCGTAGGAACCATATGCGCCGCCGTCCAGCCACGATTGCAGATGGATCGCGGTGATCGTGCCGTCGTTCTTGACCCCGGTCTTGAGCTTGAAGCGCACCGGATGGCGGCCGCGGTGCGCGTAGAACACTTCTTGCCGGTTGAGCGCGATTTTGACAGGCCTGCCGGTTTTGCGCGCGAGGTACGCCGCAGCGAGCTCGTGCGCAAACGGCTCGGTCTTGCCGCCAAAGCCGCCGCCGACCGGCGGCGCGATGATGCGCACTTGACTTCCCGGCATGCCGAGCACCGCGCAGGCGATGCGGTGCAGATAGTGCGGCGTCTGCGTCGAGCACCATATCGTCAGCTTGCCGTCACCCCCGTACTGCGCGACGACCGCATGCTGCTCGATCGGCGCGTGCGTGTTGCCCTCGAAAAAGTACTCGTCTTCGAAAATGCGGTCGGCCTGCGCGAATCCCGCCTCGACATCGCCGAACTCGAGATGTGCCTCCTTGTGGATGTTGTTCGTACGCCGCGGGTTCTCGTGGATCTGAGGAAGGTCGTCGCGCAACGCTTGATCGATCGTGCCGATCGCAGGCAGTGCCTCGTACTCGACATCGACGAGCTCCGCGGCCTCTTCCGCGGTCAGCTCATCGTCGGCGACGACGCACGCGATCGGATCGCCGACGTAGCGCACCTTGTCCAGCGCCATCACCATTTCGTCAGGGCTCGATGGCAGAATTCCGTAGCGCACGAGAATGTCGGCGCCCGTCGCGACCGCGACGACGCCGGGCAGGGCTCGCGCAGCAGAGGCATCCACGCGTTTGAGAACCGCATGCGGCACCGTGCTGCGGACCATCTTGCCGTAAAGCATATTGGGCAGGAAGATGTCGTCGGCGAACTTGTCTTGTCCGGTGACGCGCGTGAAGCTATCCGTCTTGGCCATCGCTTTGCCGACGACGTGAAAGCCCTCGGGCTTGTCGGGCGGCGTTTGCGGCGCACGCCGGATCACCGATGATGCGTCGTGCGCGGGCGTCGGGAGACGCGCGTCGCCGTCGGGATTGGTGGCGGTGGAGACTTGCGGGAGTTCTTCTTCCTTCATTTACTATATCCGGATGACGCCGCCCGTTCCATACGCGTCGCGGCGAGCTGGATCGCTTCGATGATCTTTGTATATCCCGTGCAGCGGCAAAGATTGCCGGCGATCGCCTCGCGGATCTCCGTTTCGCTCAAACCGCCGTGTTGTTCGACAAGCGCTGCACCGGTCATCAGAAAGCCGGGGGTGCAATATCCGCACTGCGCTGCACCGCACTCCGCGAACGCTTGCTGTATGGGGTGCAGATGGCCGTTTGTGGCAAGCCCTTCAACGGTTCTGATCTTGTGCCCAGTCATTTCGATGGCCAGCGCGAGGCATGACAGCACGGGCTGCTCGTCGACCAACACGCAGCATGCGCCGCAGTGGCCCATCTCGCAGCCGTGCTTGGTGCCGGTCAGGCCGAGATCTTCGCGCAGCACTTCGAGCAGCGTCTTGTTGGGATGGAATGCTACTTGTACGGGCGCGCCGTTGACGTCGAGCGTCGTCAAGACTTTGGGCGGGGCGACGGTCATCCCGGAATTCGATCTCCGTTCAATATGGCGAACGAGCGTTCAGCCTGCATGACAAGATTACCGCATGGTTAGGCAGCCGTCAAACATCAGGCCTTCCGCAGTGCATTGTTGGCCCCATATTGGATCGCTAACCAAGCGGCGGCGGCGCCCAAGCAGATGATGAGCACTTCAAGCACCTTTGAGATGAGGCCGCTGCGGTAATCGCCGCCGGCGAAAATGATGTCGTGCCCGTGCACGAGCAGTGCTCCGATGCACCAGATCGCGCCCTCGGCACCCAAGAGCCAGGCTCCGGCGAGCGTGCCGCGCGCGATGAGGACGATGCCCAAGATCTGAAGGGCATATGCGATCAGCACGACCGCCACGGCGAACGCAACGGGCGCATTCATGCCCAGTAAGTCACCGTAATGAAAATCCTCGAGAACGTGCGGTACGCTGACGATCATGAGCGCGACCGTCACGGCGATCAGCCGCAAGCGAGCATCGGCCGCTGCGCGTTCAGGCTGAGTAGCGATCGATGAAGAACGACGCGTAGTACTTCTCCCACGCGGCGCCCGGAGCATATGTCTGCAGTTCTTTGTCGGCAGTGACGAGCAAGTAGATCAGGTCGCTCTTGAGAATCGATGCGCCCAACATCTTGTCGAAGCCCTTTTCGATAAGGTGCCCCGCGTACCAGATCGACCAATCCGGGTCGACGCCGTCGGTCGCCTTGTACGCGACGTGATGATCTTCAGAGGTCTGATGGAGCAGCGCCGCGAGTCGAGCGGCGAGACCGTCGTCGCTCACGCCTTTGCGATGAACCGCAGCGCGACGCCGTTGATGCAGTAACGCAGGCCAGTGGGCTTTGGACCGTCGTTGAATACGTGCCCGAGATGGCCGCCGCATCTGCGGCAGTGCACTTCGATCCCGAAGAAAGCCGAGCCGCCCGACGAGCGCAGCACCGCGTTGGGAAGCGGTTCCCAAAAGCTTGGCCAGCCGGTGCCGCTATCGAATTTCGCGGCGGAGCTGAACACCGGGAGCGCGCAACCGGCGCATTCGTACACGCCGGCGCGCTTTTCCGCATCCAGAGGACTGGAAAACGCGAGTTCCGTTCCGTGCTCGCGCAACACGTAGTATTGCTCCGCGCTGAGGCGCGCCTTCCATTGATCCGGCGTGTACGACACCTCGTAGTGCTCGCTCGAGTCGGCGCCGGAGATACGGGGAATCGCTGCGAGCGCACCGGCACCCAGCGCGATCGCGCTGGCCAGTAGACTGCGACGCGTCATTTGAAGCTCCTTACCATTACGGATGTCTTATTGAAGATACGCGGCGAGGCCCTCTGCGGATGCATGAAGAACGCGCTTGCCCGATGGTCATAGATAAGGCGATTCACGTCGGTGCGCCACCTGCTGCGGTCTGGGCGCTGCTCAGCGACATCCCAAAGCTGCTGCCGCATCTGCCCGGGGCACAAGCACTCGGACAAACGCCCGATGGCTTGCATGCAGCAGGTCTCACGTTCCATTCAGGGCCTCTGCAAGGCACGTACGCGCTCTCGATCAACGTCGAATCCATCGACGAAGCCAACCGGACCGCGGTCATACGCATAACCGCCGATGATGTCGGCGGCCGCGGCGGTTTGAACGCAACCGTTACGGCCAGCGTCATAGCGGAAGGCATCGGCAGCCGCATCACGGTGCATGCCGATCTCGAGCAGAGCGGCGCCGCAACGGCGCTCGAGCAGCATTTCGCGATGCCGGGCGCGCCGGCGGCAGCGAACGACTTCGTCGCCGGCATCGAACGCGCGCTGCAGTCCCGTACTACTTAAGTTTCGCGATCAGCTCGGCGCGCGTCGACGCGCCGACCTTCGTCAATACCGACGACACGTGGCTTTCGACGGTGCGCTCGCTGAGCACGAGCTGCTCGGCAATCGCCTTATTGCTCTTGCCCTGAACGAGTAGGTCGCAGATCTCCCGCTCACGAGCGGTGAGATCGCCTTTCGCGCGGCCGCGCCGGTTCACCGGGTTGAGCAGCGCATCCACTCGCTGTGCGTCTCGGATGTCGCCGGTCCGGATGTACAGCTCTTTGGCCTGCTTCAAGCGGCCGAGCAACTCCAAAGACTGGGCCTCGTATAGAGGCCAGCCGATCTGATTGAACGCGCTCGCCGCCTGAGAGGCTTGGCGATGCGCCTCGGCTCGGTCACCACTGCGCGTGGCAACATGCGCATCGAACAGCGCCAGCATCGCGGGTGTCGAGCGCACGTGAGACGCGCTCGCTGTGCGTTGGAGGTGCGCTCGCGCTGCGCCAATCTGTGCCTCATCGCCGATGCGCGCCACGGTACACATGCAAGCCTCGATGTCGCCCGGTCCGGCGCGCGCATCGATCTTATCGAGCGCGTCAAGCGCACGAGCGAGCAGAGCGCGCGCCTCGACCGGGTGGCCTTGCGCTTCTAAGTGCTCGGCAAAGACGGCAGCTGCAGCGATTGCCGCCGGCACACTGGCCGAGAGAGCGACATCGACGACGTGCTTGCGCGCGCAGCGTTTTACCAGCGCGGTATCGGCGAGCGCCAGCCCCAAGGGAATGGCAGTTCGTGCAACCCAAACTCCAAAGATGGGCGTCTCGATACCTTGAGCAAGCGCCCGTCCTATGAATTCGCGCGCACGTGCAAGATTGCCAGCGAATAGTTCGGCCCGTGCCAACGATAAAACGATCCACGCACCGGTCAGCCCCTCGATGCGGCGCGACTGCAAGAGCTCCATCGCCGCCGCGAATGCTTTTTGCGCAACCGCATTTTCGCCGGCATCAGATGCAACCATCGCGAGACTGGCGCGCCAGCGCACCGCTGCGCGTGACTCGTTGTTGGCAAGCGCGAGAGCCACTGCTTGATCGGTGAGCGCGACCGCGCGCTCCAATTCACCGCAGCCGACCGCGGCGAAGCCTGATAGTCCCAGGAATGTCACCTGAGAGGCGATAGAGCGGGTACCCGACGCCCGTTGCGCCAGTGCTGCCTCTTCGTTGAAACGGTTGGGCTCCCACCGAAATTCAGAGAACATCTGCATCAACATGACGTGCGCGTCAAAATAGGCGGTGCTGGCTGGGTCGTCTCCGACGAGCGCGAGTGCTTTGCGCGCAAGCTCAAGAGCCACCGTGCTGTCTCCATAGCCACCGCGCAGCCACGCGAGTTGAAGGCATACGCCCGCGGCCCGTTCTCGGTCGCCGTCAGTTTCATAGTACGCAAGTGCCGCCTCGGTCGCACGTACGGCTCTCTCCTGCATGCCGCACTGGTGCAGCGCCGCGGCAAGCTTGAGCTCGAGTTCCGCGCCGCGCGCACCCTCGAAGCTGCCGTGCTCGAGGGCACGCTCGTATGCGGTCAACGCATCCCGGTATGCGAATACCTCGAGCGCCGTATCGCCCGCGCGCTCGTAGTATGTGGCTGCTCTATCGCGCTGCCCGGCTTGCCACCAGTGGAATGCAAGCTCTGCGTCGTGCGCGGACTGTGACTGCTCGAGTGCAGCGGCGATCTTCGCGTGGAGGCGGTGGGATTCGGCCTCAAGCAGCTCGTTATAAATCGCGGCTCGCGTGAGCTCATGGCGGAACGCGAAGCGACCGCTGCCACGCTCTTCGACGATCAAAAACAAGTCGAACGCGCCCTTGAGCGCGGCGATCACCTCATCGACCGATTCGTCCGTTATTCGTGCCAGGAACTCCGGCTCAAATGTACGCCCAAACGCTGCGGCCGTCGTGATGATCCGCCGTGCCGGCTGATCAAGTGTCGCGAAGCGCTCAAGCACTGCCTCGCGCAGTGTGCTCGGTAGCGCCGTATCGCCTGAGCTCTCGAGTGCCGTTCTCAGCAGCTCTTCCGCGAAAAGCGGATTGCCCTCCGACTGCGCGCTGATGGCGCTGATGCGTGCCGCGCTGAGCGCCGGGTGCTCGGCCTCGTCGCCGGCCGCGTCGGCGACGAGCTCGTGCATGTCCGCATCTGCCAGCGGGCCCAACGAGATCTTGTGGAAGGACACATGCCTTTCAAGCTTCGCGATGACCGAGCGCAGCCGGTTGCGATGCCTCACATCCTCAGCGCGAAAGCTTACGACGACGAGCACGCGGCTCCCCTCGATGTTCGTGCTGACGTGCTGTAATAGCTCCAGCGTTCCATCGTCGGCCCAGTGTAAGTCTTCAACGACAAGAATGACCGGCCGCTCCGCCGAAAAACGCGTCAACGCGTCGACAAATGCGGTGAAGACCCGCAGCTTGTCGACATCCGCGCGCGTGTTGGCCGCGCCGGGCGCCTCCAATTCCGGGATCAAGTGCGCGAGGGTCGCCGTCGTCGGATCTACGCCGGTAAGAACGCGAGGGCTGTCAGCGATCAGAGCTGAGAGTGCGGCCAGGAACGGCGCGAACGGCGATTGGATGTATTCGAGGCAATGGCCCACGGCCGTGCGCGCGCCGCGCGTCTTCGCACCGCGGACGAATTCGTAGAGCAGCCTGCTCTTGCCAGCGCCACCCTCCGCCGAAACCGCTACGGTCTGACCACGACCTGCGACGGCCGCGGCAAGCCAGCTTTCAAGCGACTGAAGCTGCGCCTTGCGGTCTATATAGCGCGACGCTTTCGCGCTGCGAGATTCCATGCGGTCCCGCCCTGCTGGTTCCGCTTGGCCTGTCCTAGTTCTTTCGCGCCGAGGCGAGAAGTGCGTCGAGCCGTTGCGTCATCCGCTCATCCATCGTTCTGCCGATCGCCGGTCGTATGACGAGAATCGAGCCGGAATCTATTCCTCTAGCCGACAGCGTGCCGAGCGGCAGCGTGCGTATCGTCGCGCTGCCCCAGACGAATTCGGATGCCGAGTATATCGTCGCGACGTGGTCGGCTCCATAATGCTCGATCAGACGCTCGCGCAGCAAGGGTAGGCCTGCACAGTCGTGCTGCGGCCAGTAATCGGGATCGCCAACCACGTCGATCTGCAGCAAGACGAGCGCTGTGGTCGGATCGAAATTTCGCCTGCTCACGACGAAGTCGGACGCGTCATAGATCTGCAGTCCTGTCTCCGCAGGGTCGAGGCCAAGATCTGCGATGAGGCAGTCGATCGAGGAGACGGCCGGCAGCATCGAGGCGGGAATGCGCTCTTCACGCGCACGTTTGATCGCCACATGCATCGGATAGGCGAAGATGCCGGGATGCCCGTACACGGCGACGCATACTTTCTTGCCCTGACGCAGCACCGTCATGATGCCCTCGACCATCTCGTGGTACGTGTCGAGCCGTCGCTTGCCCGTGTTGTAGTACGTGTGCAGCGACTCGGCGCTCTCATTCAAATCGACGATCGTGCGCGCGGCGATGGGATCGGAGACAAGGTAGAACACCTTGTCTGCGCTCTCTATGTGATGGCGTGAGGTCTTAGTAAGATCGCGACCGATCTGTATCCCAGTTCCGACGACGACGAGCTCACTTCCCAAGGCGACTTCCGGGCCACGTCCGCGGCGGATTGACGTGCATCGGAATCGGGCCGTACTTGTCTGACGGCACACCGGGGTGTGCCGCCTCCTCCTCGAACTTGGCCTCGAGATAAACGGCATCCTCATTGCCCGACAAAAGCACCCGCACTTGTTCCGGGAGCAGATGATACTTACTGAAAACGTTACAGACATCCTGATACAACTGCGCGCGCAGGTCGTCGTCGTCGCTGATTCGTTTGAGGAAGTCATTAAACGGAGTATTCGATGGAGTATCGCTCATAGTGAAACTCCTTACGACAGTACTCGAGGTGCGGACCGTTCCGCATGCCCGCACAAGAGCCTCTTCGCCGACAGCGCGCAGGGCGAAGCGGTACCTTCCCGAAGCCAGTCGTCGTGAGAATGCGCCGTGAATTCCTCATGGTGGTAACGTTCTGCATACTGGCATCCGCGGGAACGTGGACCGACGCACGAGCCGCCGGCACGCGCACGATTGATCTCGTCGCCCTACGGACCTACGTCGAACTCCCGTTGATCGCGCTTTCGCCCAACGGGGCGCGGGTCGCCGTCGTCGTCGAGCGCCAGAATTTCGGCAGCAACAAATACGACGAGCAGATCGACGTCATCGACTGCGTGACGCACGCGCGCAAAACCATCACGCCGGTGTTGCACAGTGTGGCCGGCATCGAGTGGGCGCACGACGGTTCGAAGATCGGATACATCGCCGCCGCCGGCAAGGACGCCCAGGTCTTCTCCGTGCCTGCAACCGGTGGAGCAGTCACTGAGCTGACCCAGGCGCCGCGCGGCGTCGCCGCGTTTGCATGGCGGCCCGATGGCAAAGCGGTCGCCTTCGCGACGACAGACGCGCCGCCGAACGCGAAGGCCGTCGCGAAGGGCCTCGACGCGTTCGAAGTCGGCGACCAGGACTACATGAGCACCGCCAAACCGACGCCGGAACACATATGGTTGCAGCCGCTCAACGGGAAAGCGCGCAGGCTCACATCAGGCAGCTGGAGCCTGCCGCAGGGCGAATTGATCTTCCCGTTGCCGGAAGTCCAGCCGCTGCCGTTCTTCGCATGGTCGCCGGACGGCACGTCGATCGTCTTCGCGCGTATGAACAGCGCGTACAATTCAGACGCGATCGGCACCGTCACCGACGTGCTGGACGTCGCGACCGGCAAGATCCGCAAGCTGACCGCCCACACGCGCCTGGAAGCGGGCGGCATTTACTCGCCTGACGGCACGCGCATCGCATACTCGTACGCGCGCGATAATAATGCGCTCGCGCAAAATTTGATCCTTATCGCTCCAGCGGGTGGCGGCGATGGTTTCAACGCGACGCAAGCGCTCGACATCGATGTTCTCACCGCGCGCTGGCTGAGCGGCCACCGCGTGCTCGTCAACGCGTTCAAAGGAACGCGCTCGCAACTCTTCGTGGCGGGCGAGCACGGCGACGCACTGCAGCTCAACACGCGCAGCGTCGACCCGGTACCTGGTACGCTCGACGCGAACGCCTCGGGGCGGATCGTCTTCGCCGGTTCCGAACCCAAGACCGCGACCGAACTATATTACATGCCGTCGCCGGCGAGCGCTCCGGTGCGCCTCACGAACTACAATGCGCCGATCGACGCCTGCAAGCAAGGCGAAGTGCAGACCATCACATGGCGTTCCGACGGCTTTTCGGAGAGCGGCGTGCTCTTCTATCCGCCGCAATACGACGCGGCGAAGAAGTACCCGCTCGTGCTGCAGATCCACGGCGGTCCGACTGAATCATCGATCGCCAGCTGGCGTGACACGGACTGGCCAGGGCTTCCGCAGTACATCGCCGCGCACGGCTATCTCGTCTTCTCGCCCAATTATCGCGGCAGCGACGGACAAGGCAATGCATATCAGGTCGCGATCTTCAACGATGCCGGCGATGGTCCGGGGCGCGACGTCATGGCGGGCATCGCTGCGGTCGAAAAGCTCGGCATCGTCGACGAGAGCCGCATCGCCGTATCGGGTTGGTCATACGGCGGCTTCATGACCGAGTGGATGATCACGCACTACACGATATGGAAAGCCGCCATGGCGGGCGCCGCGCCCGGCGATGCACTCGTCGATTACACGACATCGGATTACAACGTGCTCGGCCGCCAATATTTCGGAGGCTCGCCGTTTGAATCGCAGGCGTTTCTCCAAGCCTATCGCGACCAGTCGGCCTTGACGTCGGTCGCAAAAGTCACCGCGCCGACGCTGCTGCTCCACGACTCGGGCGACGTGCGCGTTCCCGTCGTCCACTCGTACGAGTTCTTTCACGGCCTCAAGGACAACCATATACCAGTCAGCTTCGTCGTCTACCCTGTGAGCGGCCACTATCCGAACGATCCCGTTCGTTCGGAGGACATCTACCGCCGCTGGGCCGCCTGGATGGACCGCTACCTGAAGTAGCTCAGTACTTGAAGCTCACGAAGAACGTGTAGAGGCGCGGCTGGCCCATCGCCTCGCTTTCATATGGATATGGGCTATAGTTGTTTTGGAATGGCTCGCAGGCGAACGCGTTGACCACGCCCTTGGGGCATTGGTTCGTGTTGAATCCCGAATCAGGTCCGACGCCCCCAAAGCCGTTCGGCACGTAATACGGGTTGCTGCCCGCCGACGATAACCCCGAGCCTAACGTCGGCGGTGACGTGTAATTGCCGAACAAGTTCTGCACACGCATGCCGACCTGCATGTTATTCGGGCCGTGCCCGATCGTTTGCGACACCGTTGCATTGACGATTAAGATGGCGGGACTGCGCAGCGTCCCTGGGTCGGATCCTTCCGGCGTGCCGCGCGACGCGACGATGTTCGGATTGAGAATCGTTCCCGGATTGGACGGATCCGTGAAATAATAGGCCTGCGAAGCGGTCGACGCGGCCAAGTCAGTGTTGAGCACCTGATACGGAATCGTGCTGTTCGGATCACCCGAGCATGTCGGGACTTGCCCGCACTGCACGAACACGAAGGTCTTCGTGCCTACGCCATAAGGATAGCCGATGGTGTACGGCAGGTCGACCGACGCGTGGAAACCTTGGCGCGAGTCGTACGCGAGGACGAGGTTCGCCGTCAGCGGCGAGACATACGTGACGTGATAGAGATGTCCGGCTGCGATCGCTGCGTTGTTCACGCTGGGAAAGAAGTCGCTGTCGTAATTGGCCAGCGTATTATCGTACGTCGCGTCGAAAAAGCCGGAGAAACCAAACGTCGCCTGCTTTTGGATCTCGAACTCGACGCCGGTGTTGTAGTTGACGCCTGCGTTGACCGAGCGCGCCGGACCGAACACCGGGGTGCCGCTGGGCAGGTTGAACAAGAAATTCGAATTAGTGACGACATAGTCAGTGCCGTGACGGTAGTACGGTGTGATCTTGACGTCAAGCCCGTGGCCGAAATCGTGCTCGTAGGAGAAGTCGTAGTTGGTCGCTTTCTGCGGCACGACCGGCGTATAGGACAGAAAATTGTTGGTATTCAAGTCCGCGAGGATCTGCTGATAAAGGTTCGAGAAGCCGTTGCAATTCGCGTTCGCGTTCGCCGGGTCGACGCCGTTGACGCACGTTGGACTATATCCCGGCAAGGGCTGGAAGCATCCGCTCGCGATGCTGCAGTTCTGCAGCGCCGGATCGATCTGATACGAGTTTTCGACCGCGGACAACGGCACGAACTCGATGTTCTTGCCGAACGAGGCGCGCACGACATCGTGCGGCGTCAGTTGATATGCGACCGCAATGCGCGGACTGATTTGCGACGGCCGCGTCACGTCTGAACCCAGCGGCTGGCCTGGTATGGTGACGATGTTGCCGGCATCGTCGGTGAAATAGCTGACGTTTTGGGCGGCGGCGTCAGCCGGCAAGCCGATCGTCTCCATATCCCAACGCAAGCCGAACGTCACCGTCAGCTTGTCGTCAGGCTGCCAGCGGTCTTTGGCGTAGATGTCGTAGCGATGGACCGGTGAGTTCGAATACGAGGTGCTGTCCGCGAACGTGTTCAGCGGTGCGTTCGGGCCGCCGGTCGGCAGCAGCGGCATACCAAAGGGTCCGAACTGCGCGTTGAGCTGTGCATTGAGCGGACCGATGTAACAGCCGCCGACGCCGGTCGCCGGATTCGGGTTGGCTGCGTTATAAAACGGCGGAGCGGCCGACAGCAATTGCGGGCAGCCGATCGCTTCGAGCGGCTCGGCAAACGGTTCGAGGCTCGGGAACGCGGCGCGGAACTGATTGAAATAGTAGGTCGCGGTGCCGCCGAGGCCGATCTCATGATGGTTGCTCAATTGGTTGTCGTAGTCCGCCTGCACGCCCAGGCCTACGGTGTTGAGGTCCTGGTACGTGTCGGTGAACGATCCGAAGTTGTATGGATACGATGAGATGAGGTTTTCGCTTGTCCGAAACAGCGTCAGGTCCGCGAAGCTCGACGGGCTGAACTGTCGTTTGTAATTGAGCTTGTCGATCGTCGAATTGAAGGTCTGGGTATCGGTGGACCCGATGTTCTGATCGACCGCGACTTGTCCGGGAAATAGCGTGATATAGCTGCTCAACGGCAGGCACGGTGATGGATCGCACGGGAAATTCAACAGGTTCGTGCCTGCTTGGACATTGCCGTTGATGGTCGCATATGGCGCCTGCGCCGCATTGACAAGCGTCTCAAAGCCAAGCGTCGACCCGCTGATGTTGGTCAAGAACTGGATCTCGTTGCGGTTTTCGTTGCCCCACCGGTAGAAAAGATTGCCGACGAAATCGTTGAGCGTGCCGTCGTTCTGAAAGCCGAGGGTGAGCGGCAACAGCGTCGCGTTGTCTCCGTAGATGAGATCATTGCGCTGGCCGCCGAATGAGAAATAATATGAGATGCGATTGTCCGGCGTCGAGCTGCCGTAGTCGATCGAGATCTCGTGATCGTATGCCGGGAAGCCGATGCGGAACGTCGCCTGACCGCCGCCCGGATAGACGCCGCGCTTGATCACCTCGTTGATGACGCCTGAGTTCGTATTGCCGGTCGCGACGTCGTATCCGCCGGTCGCGAGCTGAACGCTGCGCGCGCCGTTGAGTGTGACGGCGTTAAGAAATTGACCCGTCACCGGATCTGTGTTGTCGATGCCGTCGAACTGATAGCCGACATCATTTTCCGCACCGGCGCGGATTACCGGATAGCCGGCGTAGTCGGTCGTCACGCCCGGCAGCGAGTTGAACGCTTGAAACCCGTTAAGATCTTGCGGCGTCCCGTTGATGTCTTCGAGCGTGCGCGAGTTGACCACGTAACTGCTCGCGGTCGTGGACGGCTGCACGAGCGATTGCGCGCTGCGCACGGTGACCGTGCCCAGCGTCCTGGGTCCTGTCTGCAGCGTGACATCGATGCGGCGCGATTGGTCCTGTGCGACGGTCACACCGGGAACCGTCGATGTCTGAAAGCCGGGCTTGGAAAAGGTGAGTAGATACGTATCGAGCGGAAGCCCGTTCAACGCGTAAAACCCGTTGCCGCCTGTCGTGGTCCGTTCCGATCCTGACGGCGAGGAGGCTGTGACTTGGACGGCAGCGATCGGATGGCTCGCGCTGTCGGTGACAGTTCCATTGATGGCGCCCGTCGTTCCGGCTGATGCAGGCAGGCTTGGCACCGTGAAGAGGACGGCGCAAAGCGCGGCTATCCAAAGATGATTGCGGATCCGTGCGAACATGGCAAGCGACCCCCAATGAAGCCCGAATAGCCGATGGGTTCGCCCGCGCACGCTGCAACCGCCTGCATGTATGGCGACCGGACGAAGTCGTTCATTTACTCGCGCGTTCGCATGGACGTTCGGATGTCGAGGCCAACAGCGACCGCGCGCCTAACGATTTGCGCGATGCACGATCCGCAGACGGCGGCCAAGCCAAGCCGCCATCAGCACACGGTTCGGCGGCTTGAGACCTTCAGCGACATCGTCATCGCGTTCACGCTGTCGGAGCTCGCGTTCAATTTGCGCCTGCCTGAGCGCAGTCGGGATGTCTTCACGCATCCTGTACACCTCATCGCGTTTCTCGGCAGTTTCGCGTTCGTGTGCTCGTTTTGGTGGCTGCATCACCGCGTGTTCGCGCGATTGTTCTATGCCGACGCCCTGAGCGTGCTCCTCAATTTCGCATTTCTCGCGTCGACGGTATACGTCGCGTACTCGTTGCAGCTCGTCACAAAATTCCAGGACACGACCTCTTTGGGCCTGTACGGACTTTCGCTCGGTCTCGGGTTGCTGCTGCTCGCGTTGATGTTCGCGAAAGGCGCGCGCGACGAACGCACCGAGGCGGATGAGCGCGAACGCACTGACGCGAAGCGCACGGCGACCCGCGTCGGCATCGCCGGCGCCGGACTCTTGGTGTCCTCGCTGCTCGCATTTGTCGGCGCGAGCGCGCGAACGATAACGTTCGAGTGGCTCGCGACAATCGCCGTCATCCTGGCGCTGCGCGTGCGCGAGCGGGCCGCGAGCGCGCGAGGCCAATCCTCAGACGCACCCGCAGGCCAGCGATAGGCTTAGGGCGTCAGGCGTTCGCGGTCTTGGGCGCGCGCCGAACCGCCAGCGACAGCAGACCGCCTAGCACGATCACCGCGAAGACGATGGCTGCCACATTTGGTTGGCTCAGCGCTGCGATCGGTGCGACGGCGTCGATCGAATACCAGCCTTCGCCTGCGCCTGCAATAGCCAGCGCCGCGGCGATGTTCGCCAGATTGTATTCGTAGCCGCCGTTGCTCGACCAGAAGCCCTTGCTGATGTGCACGGTCGCGATCGCGACGAGCATGACGGCGACGATCAACGCCGGCCCGATCGGATTGAGCCAGCCGAGCAGTACGAGTGCACCACCGACGAACTCACCAAGCCCCGCGGCGAGCGCGAAGAGCGGACCCGGCCGCATGCCGAGACTCTCGAAGAACCCACCGGTGCCTTTGAGGCCATAGCCGCCGAACCAGCCGAACAGCTTTTGCGCGCCGTGCGCGATGAAGATCCAACCGACGAGGATGCGAGCGATGAGGAGCGCGATACTTGTAAACATGGCTATATAATAGGTACCCAAAGAACTTTTGAGTAGTACGCACTTTTTTGATAAATAGTGGCCCACCGGAAAGGCCACGTTCGCGAGCTATAGCGAGCATCTGCGGCCAAAGCAAGGCACTTCGGCCCTAGCAAGTCACCTCGTGGAAAGCGACGCCGGCCTATGGCACGTGCCGCTGCCGCGATCCGAGAAATGGAAGCCGGCGACCGGTGTGAACGCCCAATCGTAGCCATGCGCGTGCAGCGTTACGAAGAGCACGCCAAAGGTTCCAGAGGCACGCACTTCGCTGTTCTTTCTGACGCGCAGGAAAAACGAGTGGCTGCGGCCGCCCGTGCCGACGACGAACTCGCGAATGCCGTGCGCCGTGTCCACTTTTGCGTCCGGATCCTGAGGCGCGAACCGCTCGTAATCGTGGTCGTGTCCTGCCAGCGCGATGTCCGCGTGCGCGGCATACAGGTCGTTCCAAAACGGCGCGTACTGCGCGTCATCGCCGTGAAATCCGGACGAGAAGCGCGGCTGGTGCCAGTATGCCAGCGTGCAGGGTTCGCGATCTTGCGCGAGATCCGCGCGCAGCCAGCGTTCCTGCGGTGAGCCGCTGCCGCATCCGCCGATGAACTGGCAATTGCCGTTGAGCGCGATCATGTGCCAGTTGGCGATGTCAAAGCTGTAGTAGCCTTTGTTTGGATCGCCCGCGATTTTCCCGAAATAGGTGAAGTACCCGGCGGCCGTCGGCGAGCTGTGGTATTCGTGATTCCCGGGCGTCGGATGGCTGATCGCGTTGAGCTTGCCCCACGTCTTCGCATACGCACTCTTGAACGCGTCCAGCGCGCCATCTTCATACTGCTCGTCGCCAAGGATAAGGATGCCAGCGAGATCGCGATGCTGCACGAGCGCGAACGTCTTATCGGAGTCGCATCCACCCAGCATATCCTCGATGTCGCCCAACACGTGCGGGCGTGGATCGCAGACGAGATCGCCGACCGCTGCGATGACGGGATCTCTTGCGGCAGGCGATGCGGTGGCGGCGGCGTGTGCGGGCGCAGCGATCACAAGCGCGAGCGAGAGGGCGATGGCTAGCACCCTCTCGCCTTCTCGCGCGCCGCGGTTTGTTACTTCCGAAGTCTGTTCGCGATGACCAGTGCGATGACGACGAGGATCAGCCAATACGGGGCGAACGCGACGATGACGAGGGCCGCGGATGCGAGGCGCACCGAGAACGTGCGTACTTGGCGCAACGCCGCTTTCCACGCGTCGTTCAGCTGCGTGCCGATGCCCGGCTCCGCGGTCGCGATCGGCTTCTCGTCCTCGATGTCGATCGAGATGGTCGAGTATGCGACGCGATGCTGCAACGACTGCACCTGTGCGTCGAGTTCCTCGATCTGCTCGCGCACCTGCGCGATCTGCTGCGTGACCTCGAGCACGTCGGGTATCTTGCCCGCGCGGTCCAAGATGCGCAGCATGTCGGCCTCGGTGCGGCGCAGATTGCGCAGCCGCGCCTGGCCGTCGACGATCTGATCGGTGACGTTTTCCGCGCTGATGGCGCGCGACTGAACCGCGCCGAGGCGCGCGAGCGCGTCCATAGTGATGTCGAAGCGATCGGCCGGGATGGCGAGCTGCACCTGCGCGCTGTGGCGCACGCCCGGGACCGAAGGCGTCTGATCGTTGAGCGAGATGACGTCCCCGAATTGTAGCTGCGCGAGCTGCTGCAGCTGGGCAAGGGAGCGTTCGACGTCTGGCACGAGCAGCGCGATCTCGCCGGTTCGGATGAGCTGCGGACGCTGGCTCGGCGCCAGCGGTTGCAGTGTCGGGCCGTTGGTCGCTTTGAGTTTGCTCAATACCGACTGCGCTTGCGGTACCGGCACTTGTTCCGCGGCGGAGCGCGCCACCGTGCCCGCGACGCCGGCGGGCGGCGGAGCGGCTGCCGGCGCGAGTGCGTTGTTGCGCGTCTCAAGCTCGTCCATCGTCTTGGGCTGGCCGGCGACCGGCGACGAATACGTAGAAATGCCTGCGCGCTGCGGCGCGACGAGTGCGCGCCCTCCGACGACTGCGATGAAGAGGATGGCGACGGCTGCCGGAGCGAGGGCGGCAACGCGACCCCACGCGGACAGCTGCTCCCACCAACCGCGCAGCGAAAATGCGACGCCCTTGCGTTGCGGCTGGGTGTCGACTCGCGCCAGCGTGCGCGCGAAGAGCGACTCCGACGGACCCGGCGCATCTTGATCGAGCTCGTGCATCGCCGCATGGATGCGCTGCAGCTCCGCAAGGTCAGCCGCGCACAGCGGACACGACGCCAGCTCGGCTTCGACCGCGGCGCGTTCGTGCGGCGCGAGCGTACCGTTGACGTACCAGGGGAGCAGTTCGGTGACGGTTTCGTGGTTCATGGCATCTCTCTCCGAACGCCCCGGCGATCGAGGATCCGGCGCAGCTGCTGCTTCGCGTAGAAGACACGCGTCTTAACGGTGTTGACCGGACACGCGACGATGGCGGCGGTCTCCGCCTGCGAACAGCCGTTGATGAAGGTCAGCTCGAGGACGGCGCGATGTTCCGGCGTCAGCTCGAGCATCGCATCGCCGAGCGCGCGGCGAAAGCTCTCTTCGACCGCGAGCTCTTCCGGGCCGGCCGTTGCATCGCGGACGGTCTGCAACGTTTGCAACTCGACGTGTTCGGGCCGGCGCCGGCGCAAGGCATCGATGCACTTGTGGTGCGCGATGCCGAAGATCCACGTCGACGCTTTCGCGTCACCGCGAAAGCGCGGCGCGCCGCGCCAGACATCGAGCATGACGTCGCCCGTGATCTCTTCGGCGAGCTGCTGGTCGCGGACAAGTCCCAAGGAAAAGCGGTAAAGCCGGTGTTCGTAGGCGCGGAAGAGCCGTTCGAACGCCGCTCGATCGCCGCGTGCGGTGAGCCGCAGCCACTCGGCTTCCCGTGTGGCATCGGCATCGTGTGCTGGCTGCATATCGTTTCCCACCGTGCGCATTGGTCGCACATGTGGACTAGAAGGTTCATCGGCGACCCGGCGCCGCGTCTTGAATCGCACACTATATAAGGAAGGGCCGACTAAAGTCGCCCGAACGCAGGGGCGATAGTAGGGCGCCCCTGTGAGCGAAGGGAACGCAAAAAGCACTGACAGTGACGACAGGAATGGGAAGAGCGTGATAGTCGACTACGACGTCATCGTGCTCGGCGCCGGCCTGGCCGGGATGCGCGCGGCGTTAGAAGCGGCGCGCAACGGCGCTTCTGTCGCCGTCCTGAGCAAAGTGCACCCCGTGCGCTCCCATTCGGGCGCCGCCCAAGGCGGCATCAACGCGGCGATCGGCGAGGGCGATTCGTGGGAGATCCACGCGCTCGACACCATCAAGGGCTCGGATTATCTGGCCGACCAGGACGCCGTCGAAATCATGTGCAGCGAAGCGCCCTCAGATATCATCGAGCTCGAGCACATGGGCGTCATCTTCTACCGCGCGCCCGACGGCAAGCTCGGCACGCGCGCATTTGGCGGCGCCTCGAAAGCGCGCACCTATTTCGTCGGCGATATCACCGGCCAAGCGCTGTTGTACACGCTGTACGATCAGCTGCTCAAGTCCGGCGTGAAGGTCTACGAGGAGTGGTTTGCGACATCGCTGTTCATGGTGGGCGGCGAGTGCCGCGGCGTCGTCGCGCTCGACATGATGAACGGCGACCTCGTGATGCTGCGTGCCAAGGCGGTATTCGTCGCCAGCGGCGGCATGGGCCGCGTCTACGAGCCGAGCACGAACGCGCTGATCTGCACCGGCGACGGCATCGCGCTCGCGTATCGCGCCGGCGCGCCCGTCATGGATATGGAGATGGTGCAATACCATCCGACCACGCTGAAGGGCTCCGGTTTTTTGATGACCGAGGCTGCGCGCGGCGAGGGCGCATACCTGCTCAACAGCCTCGGCGAGCGCTTCATGGAGAAGTACGCGCCCAACATGAAGGAGCTCGCGTCGCGCGACGTCGTCTCGCGTGCGGAGTGGCAGGAGATCGCTGCGGGGCGCGGCATCGATGGCTGCGTGCTGCTCGATCTGCGCCATCTCGGACCCGACGTCATCCTGAAGAAGCTGCCGCAGATCCACGAGATGGCGCTCGATTTTCTGAGCATCGACATGATCGAGCAGCCGGTGCCGGTGCGCCCGGGTATGCATTACATCATGGGCGGCGTGAAGACAGATTCCGATGCGCGCTCGCCGGTGCCCGGTCTGTACGCGGCCGGCGAATGCGCCTGCGTCTCCGTCCACGGCGGCAATCGCCTCGGTGCGAATTCGCTGCTCGACACACTTGTGTTCGGCCGGCGCGGCGGCCGCAGCGCTGCAAGCTACGTGAAATCGGTGACAAGTCTTCCATCGGATGCGGCGGGAGAACAGTTCTTGGCCGCCGAGCAGAAACGCGTGCAGGGCTTCATGGACCGCCCGACCACGGGCGAGACGCACGCGAAGCTGCGCCTCGAGCTCGGCACGCTGATGGACGAGAAGGTCGGCGTCTATCGCGATGAGAGCGGCCTGCAACAGGCGCTCGCGGGCGTACGCGACTTGCAGAAGCGATACGACACGGTCGCGGTGCGCGACAAAGGGCGGATCTACAATCAGGCGCTCACCTTCGCGCTCGAGCTCGGGTACATGCTCGATTGCGCGGAGACCACGATCATGAGCGCACTCGAACGCAAGGAGAGCCGCGGCGCGCAGTCGCGCACGGATTATGCGCAGCGCGACGATGCCAACTGGCTCAAGCACATCCTCGTCACGAAGCGCGATGGCCAAGCGCCCGCCATCAGCTATGTGCCGGTGACGATCACTAAGTGGCCGCCGCAGGAGCGTAAATACTAGCATGGAGTGGACCGTCGTCGTCGGCCGCTACAGCCCGCCCGGCGAACCGCAGCCAAAAGGCGAGCGCGGCGCGCCGTTCGCTGCGCCTTACGAGAAGGCGCCGCCGAAGACGTATCAGACGTTCAAGGTCGATCTTCCCGAACATGCGATGGTGCTCGACGCGCTGATCGCGGTGCGCGAATATCAGGACGAATCGTTGGCGGTGCGCTGCGCGTGCCGCAGCGCGATTTGCGGCTCGTGCGCGATGTGGGTCAACGGTCATGCGCGCCTGGTCTGCACGAGCAAGCTGCGCGAACACACGGTTGATGGCAAAGTGACGGTCGAAGCGCCGCCCTCCATGCCGATCGTGCGCGATCTCGTGTGCGACATGACGCCCTTCTGGAAGAAGAACTACTCCGTCACGCCGTGGCTCGAGAACAAGCAGCCCATCCCGCAAGGCGAAGAGTACCGCGTGCCCAACGCGGCGATGGAAGAGCTGATCCAGGAAGTCAGCTGCATCTCGTGCGGCGCGTGTTTGATGGACTGCGAATCATTCGCGGTCAACGCCGACTTCATGGGACCCGCGGCGCTTGCGAAGGCGTACCGCTACACCGCCGATCCGCGCGATGCGCAGACCACCGACCGCCTCGACACCTACAGCAAACCGAGCGGCGTGTGGGATTGCACGCACTGTTACGAATGCGTCCAGCAGTGCCCGAAAGGCGTCGCGCCGCTCGAACAGATCCTCAAGCTGCGCAAGATGGCGGTCGATGCGGGATTCACGCACAACGCGGGCACCCGCCACGCCGACGCGTTCGCCGAATCCGTGCGCGACAGCGGCCGGCTCAACGAGCTGACGCTGATGCCCAAGTCGCTTGGCCTGTTCAATATCCCGGCGCAGCTGCAATCGCTGCCGGCGGCGTTCAACTTGTTGCGCGCGGGCAAACTTCCGCCGCTCATCCATCACGCGATCCCGCACGTCGAGCGGATCAAGAACATCTTCAAGAAGATCGGTGGCAGATTCAAATGAAAGTCGCCTTTTGGCCCGGTTGCGTCTCCAAGGGCGCCTGCCCGGAGCTGTACGTCTCGACGCAAAAGATCGCCGAGGCGCTCGATCTTGAGCTCGTCGAGCTGACCGAGGCGCCGTGCACGGGCGCCGGCGTGCTGTCCGAGCAAAATCCGCAGCTGGCCGACTCCCTCAACGGGCTAACGCTTGCGATGGCGGAGCGACAAGGCGCGACGCTGATGACGATCTGCTCCACGTGCCAGGGCGTGCTGTCCAATCACAATTACCATTTCAAGAAGAGCCCGGAGCGGCTGGCCGCGGCAAACGTCGTGCTCGCCGGCAGCGGCTACGAATACAAAGGAACGACGAGCGTCAAACACTTGCTCTGGATTCTCGTCGAGGATATCGGTCTTGATAAGATCCGCTCGCTGGTGAAACGTAAACTGACGGGCTTGAAGATCGCCCCGTTCTATGGTTGCTACATCCTACGCCCGCAGGAATATCTTGGTTTGAAAGAACGTCCTGAGCGTTCCACCTATTTGGAGCAGCTCATCGAGATCGTCGGCGGCGAAGCGGTGGAGTACCACGGCAAGACCAAGTGCTGCGGCTTCCCAATGGTGACGATGAACCGCGACAAGGCGTTGACCATGGGTGCCAACCACATCCTCGAAGCAAAAGAAAAAGGCGCCGACCTGTTGGTCACGCCCTGCCCGCTGTGCCATCTCAATCTGGATGCCCAGCAGCCGGACGCTGGGCGCGTCG
>JAFAKE010000018.1 GCA_019235715.1 Vulcanimicrobiota bacterium | reverse complement strand
ACAAAGCCGAGGCGAAGGCTCTTGAAGAACGCGATCAGGCCATCCAAGATAAAAAGAATGAGGCTCTGGGATGGGGATGTTCGGCGGGGTCTAAGACGGACGAACCCGATACGTGGTGGCTGCACGCCTGCCCAAGGCACAGGCATCTAGTAGCACAAGAAGCCGACGGCTAGTATTGCTATGAGACAGCAATACACACGCGATGAGCTGATCTCGCTGCTGGGCGAGCCGGTAACGCCGACGATGCGGCACCGGGGCGAATCTATGGGAACCGATGGCGTATGGCGACCGCCGCCGTCCCTCCCATCAATGTTGTTTGCGTGCTATCCGCCAGACCTCAAACGGGACCCGGAGAAGCTCAAATCCACCAGCGACAAGATGTTCACTCAGCGCAGCGCATCGGAACACATCGAAACGATGAACGAATGGCGCGATGCTCGCGGAATAGGCTGCTTCGCCGTTTCCGGACCCGACGCCGAACACTCTGACAAATGGGCTTTGTTCTACACTTGCCCGCGTCACAGATCGCTGGCCTAGTCGCAGCCCCAAGCCTTCTTTAGGTACATTGACCTTATCGCACGGAGCCTTAGCACAACCCGTCGAACCAGGTCGAAAGCAAACGGCGTCAAACGAGGCTCAAGAGCCGAAGGGCCAGCGCCTCTGAACCAGGAGACTCGAGGTTCGAGACCTTGCCCGGGAGCCAATTGCAACGAGCGGTCGAACGTGTGTCGACCGCTTGTTTTCGGGGCCCCATCGTCTAGAGGCCTAGGACGCCGCCCTCTCAAGGCGGAGACAGGGATTCGAATTCCCTTGGGGCTACCAGCTGCGCGGCGCGCGCTTCACGGCGATTCCACATGTCCTTTATCAGCAGCAAGGCATGGATCGTTCACGTCGATGCGCCGAAGATCACTCGGATAGACGCCCTCTGGGTGCGACGCTCGGCAATCTTGAGCGTTGACGATGAAGTATTCGAAATGAAGCCAGATGTCGCGATCGCGCCGGCGCTTGATCGCCGTTGCGGGTTCGCTGAGATCACGATAAATGTCCCCATGGTCGCGAACGTGTTCCAAAGCTCGAGGCTCATGGCAACCTCCGAAGAGACGTATGCATCGGCCATGGGCAGCTTCACCAGCAGGGGGAACTGACACTCAGACTGCTAGGTGACCCGACCTTTGTGGGTACACGGCTTTCGTGAGCTCAGCGGCCCGCCCGGCAAGAGCCCGCAAAGCCATTGCCGCGCGGGTGCCGCTGATCCAACTGCCCCGCTCCGTGTTGCCGATCTATTTGACGACCTTCGTCGACATGCTCGGCTACACGCTGCTCATTCCGCTCCTGCCGGCGATCGCGAAAGTCTACGGCGCGCACGACTGGCTCGTCGGCATGCTGCTGAGCATTCCGGCCGCATTCGCGACCGCCGCAGCGCCCGTGTGGGGCAAGCTGAGCGATCGCATGGGCCGCAAAACGGTCCTGTTGACGGCGCAGGCGTTCACGCTGACCGGCTATATCGTGCTCGCCAGCGCGCGCTCGCTCTCTGGGATCTTCATCTCGCGTCTCGTCACAGGCATCGGCGCAGGCAGCATCGGCACGGCTCAATCCTACATCGCCGACGTCACCGAGCCGCACGAGCGCAATCGTGCGTACGCGATCTTTGGGGCGGTATTCGGCGCTTCGTTCATCATCGGTCCGGTTGCCGCTGGACTGCTGCAGCACGCCGGATTGCAGTTCCCATTCTACGTCGCTGCCGCGCTTGAAGCGCTCAACATCGGGCTGACGATCTGGCTGTTGCCACGTTTCACGCGCACGCAGCGACGCACGACGAGCATCGAACACTCCATCAACGCGGCGTTGCAGCCGCAGATCCGCCGCGTATTGGTGCGCCAGTTCCTCTTCGTCTTTGCGGTCGTCTACTTGCTCGCCGACTTTGCGCTCTTCCTCGACCACCAACTGCATCTCCAACTCGCGACGGTGAGTTGGCTGCTTGCATCCGCCGGCATCGTCGGCGCGATCGCGATGATCTTCGGTGTGACGCCGCTGACCCGACGCTTCGGCGATCGCTGGGTCGCGCAGCTCGGACTGCTGCTGTTGTTCATCGCGTATTGTTTGATCTATTTCGTACGCGATGTGTGGTGGTTCGCGGCGGTGCTTCTCTTGTGGGCGAGCGGTGCGGCGCTCGTCGAACCGACGCTCATGGCGCTGCTCTCGCGGCGCGCTCCAGAGTCGGAGCGTGGCGCGGTCATGGGCGTCAGCGACGCGGTAGCGAGCGCCGCCTTGATCCTCGCCCCGGCCGTCGGCACCGCCATCGTCGGCGCCAATGCGCGGCTCATCGGTGCGCTGCCCGCCATTGCGGTCGCCGCCGCCTGGTTCACCGGCCGCGCGCCCAAAGCGCGCTCGTAAACGAGCCTTTTCCGTACCCCGCGGCGCCCATTCTCCGTGCTTTCCCCGAGGCGTCCCCACAGCGCGGCGGGCTATGCTCAAGCCGTACCGCCGCTCCGCTTTAGAAAGGGGACCTCATCATGACACGGACTCTCACGGAAAAAATCGTCGACGCGCTGTGCGCCGTCATATTGATCGCGACGCTATTGTCGCCGTCCTTCATCGTACGCGCAACGGATCGACCGATCGCCAACCAATATGCGCCGGCAACTGCGCAGATCGGGCTGCATCTATAGCGGCCGCCAAGGAGTAGACCGCCGCTGTAAAAGCCAAGTACGTATCTGCCCGTTTCCACGTACGAGGAGCTTTTTGCAAGCAGTCATACTCGTCGGAGGCGAGGGGACGCGATTGCGGCCCCTCACCTACGCCCTCCCCAAACCCATGGCGCCGCTGCTCGGGCGCCCGTTCATCGGCTGGATCATCGAGCGCCTTCGCACCGCGGGTGTCGAAGACGTGATCCTGTCCTGCTGCTATCTCCCCGAGGCGATCGAAGCGCACTTCGGCGACGGCCGCTCGCACGGCGTGCGCCTGCGTTACGTGCATGAGGAAGAGCCGCTTGGCACCGCGGGTGCGATCAGAAACGCGCTCGCGCACATCGAAGGATCGATCTTCGCCTGTAACGGCGACATCCTGGGCGCGGTCGATCTGCGCGCGCTGCTGGCGACGCACCGTGCCAAAGATGCGGTGGCGACGATTCACACGCGTCCGGTCGACGATCCGAGCCAATTCGGCGTCGTCGAAACCGAAACGGACGGCCGCGTGCGCCGCTTTGTCGAAAAACCCAAGCCCGGCCAGACGAGCGCGCGCGACATCAACGCCGGTACGTACATCCTGGAGGCGGAGGCCGTCGAGGCGATTCCTGAAGGGCGGCCAGTCTCAATCGAGCGCGAAACCTTTCCGCTTCTCATTGAAACGACGCACCGCGTATTCGCGGTTTCGACGCAGGATTATTGGATCGACGTCGGGCGGCCGAACACATACCGGCAAGCGCATCACGACATCCTCGACGGCACGTTCGCCCATCCGCTCGGCGTCGAGCTCGCACCCGGCGTCTGGTCCGCAGACGGCGCGCCGTTGCCGCGCGACGTCAGCGTCCATCCCCCGATGTACATCGGCGCGGGTGCGCGCGTCAGCAGCGGCGCGACGCTTGAGCCTTACGCCGTGCTGTATGACGGCTGTTCGGTCGGTGCCGACGCCACCGTCGGCGATGCCATTCTGTGGCCAGGCTGCGACGTCGGCGCCGGCGGCGAAGTGCGCGGCGCGATCTTGGGGCTGGACGTCGCCGTCGAAGCGAATGCCGCAGTTCCTGCAGGCGCCGTGCTCGGCCGCGGCGAGCGCGTGACCGCCGCGCGCTAAATGGATCCTCTCGAACAGCTCAACGACGAGCAGCGCGCCGCCGCCTCGCAGACCGAAGGCGCGGTCTTGATCTTCGCCGGAGCCGGCAGCGGCAAGACGCGCGTGCTCACGCACCGCGTCGCGCACCTGCTGGCGACCGAGCGTGCGCCCGCGCATCGCATTTTGGCCGTGACCTTCACGAACAAAGCGGCCGGCGAACTGCGCACGCGCCTGCATGCGCTCGTCGGCGAGAACGCGCACGGTTTGTGGGTCGGCACGTTTCACTCGATCGGCGTGCGCGTACTACGGCGCAGCGGCGACGCGGTCGGCGTCGCGCCCAATTTCGTCATCTATGATGAGGCCGATCAGCGCACGCTGCTCAAGGAGATTCTGCACGACCTCAACATCGACGAGCGCAACTATCATCCAGGCGCTGTGTTGCGCCACATCAGTCGCGCAAAAGAGCGGCTCATGGATCCGCTCGCATATGCGGACAGCGCTGACGGACAGCTTTCGCCGGTCGTCGCCTCATTGTACAGCGAGTATCAGCGCCGCTTGAGTCAGGCGAACGCGCTCGACTTCGACGACTTGATCATGCGCACGATCGCCCTGCTCGAGCATCAGCAAGGGGCGCAGTGGCGCGAGCGTTTCGAATACGTGCTCGTCGACGAATATCAAGACGTCAACGAGGCGCAGTACCGCATGGTGCGTGCGCTCTCGCGCGGCAGCGGAAACATCTGCGTCGTGGGCGACGACGATCAGTCCATCTACGCGTTCCGCGGCGCCGACCATCGCATCATCCTGCGCTTCGAACGCGACTTTCCCGGCGCGACGACGTTTCGCTTAGAGCGCAACTACCGCTCCACGTCCCCAGTGCTCAAAGCCGCAAATGCGCTGGTCGAGCACAATACGCAGCGTCATCGCAAGAAGCTATGGACCAGCCGCGAGGGCGGCAAGGCCGTGCGCGTCTATGCCGCGACGACCGAGCGCGACGAGGCGCGCTTTGTCGTCGACACGATTCACACGGGCGTGACCGATGAGGGCCGCAGCCTCAGCGACCACGTCGTGCTCTATCGCACCAACGCGCAGTCGCGCGCGTTTGAAGAAGCGCTGCTCGTCGCCGGCTTGCCGTATCGCGTGGTCGGCGGCGTCGGATTTTACGCGCGCGCCGAGGTCAAAGACGCGCTCGCCTACCTGCGTTACATCATGAACCGCGAGGACGGCGTCAGCTTGCGGCGCATCATCAACGCGCCGCGCCGTGGGATCGGCCAGGCGACGCTCAACGCGATTGCGGACGAAGGCGCGCGCCGCGGGCTGTCATTCGCGCAAGCGATGCGCGACGCCGATCTCATCGCAGCGGTCGCGCCGAAGAAAAGCAAAGATCTGGCGGCGTTCCTGCGCGATATCGAAGCGTTCAGCGTGATCGCCCAAGACCAAGGACCTGCCGCAGCGCTGCTTTCCGTGCTCGAAGACACGGGTTATGTGAAAGAGCTGCGCGATGAGGACACCGTCGAATCGCGCTCGCGCATCGAGAATCTGCAAGAGCTCATCGGCGTTGCGCGCGAGTACGAAGAACGCGAAGGTCCCGATCTCGCCGGCTTCCTCGCCAACATCTCGCTCGTGTCGGATCTGGATGCGATGGACAAAGGCGGCTCGGCGGTCACGCTCATGACGCTGCACATGGCGAAAGGCCTCGAGTTTCCCGTCGTGTTCCTGGCCGGTTTGGAAGAAGGCGTTTTTCCGCACAATCGTGCGCTCGTCGATCCCAATGAGATCGAAGAGGAGCGGCGTCTGTGCTACGTCGGCGTCACGCGCGCGATCGACGAACTGTACTTGAGCTACGCCAAACGGCGCACGACGTTCGGCAGCGCATATCTGCATCCGCCGTCGCGCTTTCTCAATGAGATGACGGGCTTGGAATTTCTCAACGCACCGCCCGTCTCACCCGTCGGCACGGGTGGCACGTGGGAAGAAGTGGCAGCGCCGCCGCCGATCGAGCGCACGCTCGAGCTGGCCGTCGGCGACAGCGTCACGCATCCGAAATTCGGGGCGGGCAAGGTGCTGGAAGTGCGCGGTGCCGGCGGCGACGCATTCGTGACGGTGGATTTCGGCGCAGTCGGGCGTAAGAGCATCATGCTCAATTACGCGAAGCTCGAAAAGGTCTAACTCCTCTTTAGAATCCGCGCCGCGCATCAGAGCGGCCCGAAGGTCGAGCGCACGAGGATCAGCGCGTCGCCGGCGGAGATCGTCGCTGGGAAACTCACCGGCGCGCTCTGGATCGAGCCCTCGCAGTTGCGGCACTGCAGCGTGCCGCCGATCGCCTTGCGCAGCTCGTCGCCGTTCATCTGCAGCTGGTTCGCGTATGTGTAGTGCAGCTTGCCGGCGCTCAGCACGTATGGCGCGTTCGTCGGATTCCACACGACTGCGCAGCCGCCGAGGTCCGCTTTCGCGCCGCCGCTCGTCCACTGATACCTGCAATCCGCGAATTCCACTGCGTACACGCCGGCGGGCTTCGCATTTGACGAACTGGCGCACGAACCGGGGATGAGCTCGTCCGCCATTCCGCCGACGCTGCGCTCGTCGCCCGGACAGCCGCTGCCCGGTCCAGAGCCGCTGTAGGTGAACTCGCGCATGTAGGGCTGTCCTGAGGGCAGACGCATCGCGCGCGGATCCGGCCAGATGTCATCCTCTGGATAGATGTCGACATCGTCGGCTGACACCCCGCCGCCGCCGATGTCGGTGAAGCTGACGACATCGCTCCACGCGCTCGCGCCGTACGGTTGCACCGCGGCGTAGGTCAGCCACAAGATCGCCAGCGCGGCGCGCCGTGCGCCGAGCGTGCCGCCCGCATTCGGCGACGCGTTGTTCAAGAATACGCAGCGGCCGCCGTGCGCTGCGAAGAGCTTCGTGCACGAATTGATGATGGCGATGCAACCGCCCGACTTGTTCACTCCTTTGGTGTCGGTGAGGCACTGTTCGGTGATCACGCCTTGGATGTTGCCGGCCGGCTTGTAATCGGTGTACAGCTTCATGGGCACATGCGCGACGTTCGAAAAGCCGAGCCCGCCGCCCCCGAAAGAATTTTGGAAGATCGCGCGCGGCGCCAAGTATGCGTTCAGCGCACTCTCGGCGGCGAGCGCACACGGATCGTCGGCGCATTCAGCCACCGTATGCTGCGATACGTAGGAGACGAGCGAACCGATGCAGCTTGAGTGGCATGCGTACACGTCGTCGCGGAAGTACGCCTGATTCGAGGGAGCGCCATTCATCGGCGACGCCGCACTTGTCGTGAGCCAGCTTTCGAAGTCCGCCGAGTTGGGCACGAGGATCTGCGAGCCTGCACCCGAGCAATAGCGATCGTTCGTCGCGATCGTCGCGTTGCTCAGCGGACGCTGGTAGTGGTACCAGTCCGCGTCCGTCGTGCCGCGGCGGCTGAGAAAATCGGCGTTGTTGCAGCCGGAGCGCTTGCCCGCATTCGTCGCCGTGAAGTAGACGACAGGAACGCAGCGCGCTTCGCCGGGCAATGGCGACTGCGACAGCGCGCACGCCTGCTGATTGGTCGGTTGCGCGACTTGACCGCAGCGCGATCCAGACAGCGGTGCACTATTCGTGTTCTCCAAGAAATCGGCGTTCTTCGCCGCAGCGCCGCGGAAGCTAAGCTCGGGATTGTACTCTTTGATGAATTCGTTCGAGCAACCCGAATAGATCCAGATCGGAAAATGCGCGAGCGGCGTCGCGGATGGATCCGGAGCCGGATCCGCTGAAGCGGCAGCGAGCGTCACGCGCTGTTGCGCGGGAGCTCCCGCAGGTCTTGCGCATGCCGCGGCGCCGGTTACGCAGATCGATAAGAGGAGCGCTGCGGCAGCGCTCGTGCGCAACGATGCGAGCGCGTTGTTCGGCATAGTCCTGCCTTGCTTATGCGCTGCGAACCCGCGTTTCCGGCCGCGGCGCATGGTACAACCGACCCCTCTCAAGGGCCGGTCTGACCGCCTCTTGAAACGCCGAACGGACGTGATACGGGTGGGTATCGCCGGGGCGAACGGCAAGATGGGTGCTCTGACCGCGACCACGCTGCAGGCCGCCGACGACATCGAGTACGTCGGCGGACTTGTGCGTAAGGGAACCGCGCAGCCGGGGCAATTCGACGATACCGCGGCTTTCATCGCTGCGGCGAAGCCCGACGTCCTGGTCGATTTTTCGCTCTTCCCGGATTCTAAGCGCATCGCGCTCGATGCGCTCGAGCGTGGCGTGCGTCCGGTCATCGGCACCTCCGGATATGGGCCAGACGATCTCGCCGACATCCGCTCCGCGGTCGAGCGCACGGGCGTCGGCGCCATCTTCGCCCCGAATTTCTCAGTCGGAGCCGTTCTCATGATGCGCTTCGCGCTCGCGGCCGCGCCGCGCTACGATGCGGTCGAAATCGTCGAGACGCACGAAAGCGGCAAGAAAGACGCGCCCTCCGGCACCGCGATGACGACCGCGCGAAAACTCGCCGGCTCAGGGGCGTTCGCACGTGCCGAGACGAAAGTCATCAAGGCGCCCGGAGCGCGCGGCGCAGACGTCTCCGGCATCGGCGTGCACAGCTTGCGGCTGCCCGGCATCGTCGCGCAGCAAGAAGTGGTCTTGGGGGGTCAGGGGGAGATCTTGAGCATCCGTCACCAGTCGCTGTCGCGCCAATCGTTCATGCCCGGCGTGCTGCTGGCGGTGCGCGCCGCAAAAGATCTGGCCCGCTTTGTCGATGGTCTTGATGAGCTTGTATGAGTCGAACTGAGGGCGGGTTGTCGGTCGCGATCGTCGGCGCCGGCGGCGTCGTCGGCGAAACGCTGGCGCGCATCCTCGACGAACGGCGTTTTGCGCTTGCCTCGCTGCGCGCGTTCGGCACGCAGCGCTCTGCCGGTCAGCGGCTTCAGGCCGGCGGCCAAAGCGCGACCATCGAACAGCTCGAAGACTCCGCGCAGCCGTTTCATGGGATCGACGTCGCGTTCTTCGCGGCAGGCGACGCGGTGAGTCAACGCTATGCGCGCGCAGCCGTTGACGCCGGCGCGCTCGTCGTCGACAAGTCCGGGGTATTTCGCCTCGACGACAGCACGCCGCTCGTCGTTCCCGAAGCGAATGCCGGGGCGATCGGGCCGAACCGGCTCATCGCCAACCCGAACTGTTCGACGATTCCGCTCGCCGTGATGCTCGCGCCCATCGAGCGCGAGTTCGGTCTTGCTTGGGTCAGCGTCGCGACGTACCAGAGCGTCTCGGGCGCGGGCAAAGATGCGCTCGCCGAATTCGAAGAGCAAGCGCGCGGCGGCGACGCGGTCAAGTTCTTGCCGCGCCGCGTCGTCGGCAACGTCATCCCAGAGAATGGCGCGTGGCACGACGACGGATACGGCGAAGAAGAGCGCAAGATCGCCGCGGAGTTGAAGAAGATATTACGCCAGCCGAACTTGCCGGTGTCGGCCACCGCGGTGCGCGTGCCCGTTGCGGTCGGGCACAGCGAGGCGGTGTCGTTCATGACCGCACGGCCGGCCTCACGCGACCAGATCGCCGAAGTCTTGCGCAGCGCGCCGAGCATCCGCTTCTATGAAGGTTCGCAGTACGCGGCTCCGCTGGAAGTCGCCGGCAAAGACGACGACGTGCACGTCGGCCGCTTGCGCCCCGACACCGCACACGCCGGTGGGTTTTTGTGCTGGGTCGTCTGCGACAATTTGCGCAAAGGTGCGGCGACGAACGCAGTGCAGATCGTCGAGCACGCGCTGAACGCATCACGGGTGGCGGTGTGAAAGATTTGGCCGCGGCGACCGGTCGCAAGAGCCGCATCGTCGTCATGAAATTCGGCGGCTCGTCGCTGGCGACGCCCGCGCTGCGCGACATCGCCGTGCAACGCGTGAAAAACGAGATCGCGAACGGGTTGCAGCCCGTCGTCGTCGTCTCTGCGATGGGACGCGCGCCGGAACCCTATTCGACCGACTCGCTTCTCGGCTTGGCGCCGGCGCGCGCCGGAGCGAATCGCGATCTGCTCGCGGCGAGCGGCGAAGCGATCAGCGCGGCCGTCTTCGCGACGCTGCTCGAAAGCGCGGGCGTGTCCGCACGCGCGCTGACCGGGGCCCAAGCGGGGATTCACACGGATAAACGGCACGGCGACGCGCGCATCGTGCGCACCGATCCGAATCCGGTGCTCGCGCGCTTGAACGCCGGCCTGACGCCCGTCATCGCCGGCTTCCAAGGAGTGTCGCCCGAGGGCGCTATCACCACGCTGGGGCGCGGCGGCAGCGATCTCACCGCGGTCGCGCTTGCGGGCGCGCTGGGCAACGTGCGCTGCGAGATCTTCACCGACGTCGACGGCGTGATGACGGCGGATCCGAAGCGCGTGCCGCATGCGCATACGATCGGCGAGCTCACGTTCGAAGAGGTCGACGAGCTCGCCGCCAACGGCGCCGGCATCATGCACGACCGCGCTGCCGCGCTGGCGCGCGAGGATCAAACACCGTACTCAGTGCTCGGGTTGCGATCCGGCGAGGGCACCGATATCGACCGCGAGCGGCCGCTCGGACCTGACCGGCCCGTCACCGGCCTGGCGACCATCAGCGGCTACGCATTCTGCCACCTGGTTCCCGAGGCGGCAGCGATGCCTGGCGGCTGGGAGCTTGACGCATTGCGGGCGCTGCGCGACGCGCAGATCAGCATCGACTGCATCAACATCAACCGCGCAGGCCTGTTCTTCTGCGTCCAAGGCGACGATCTAAACAACGCGCGCCTCGCGCTCAACAAGATTCCGGTCGCCCTGCGCTTCACTCCGGAGTGCGCGAAGATCTCGATCGTCGGCGCCGGCATGCGCGGCACGCCGGGCGTCATGTGTGCGGTCGTCCAGGTGCTGGTCGATGCCGGCGTGCCGATCATGCATAGCACCGACTCGAATATCACGATCTCCATCCTCGTGCCGGGCGCGCGCGCGGCGGCAGCCGAAGCCGCGCTGCACGCGCACTTCGGACTGGATGCCAAGGGCTAGCGCGCGCGACGCTCTTCTAGACGCTCTTCTAAAGGAAGGAACCGCATGGCACGCTTTGGACCGGTCGTCACCGCGATGATCACGCCGATGCGCGACGACGGTGCCGTAGACTACGCCGAAGCGCGCAGGCTTGCCGGCTGGCTCGCCGACAATGGCAGCACCGGGCTCGTGCTTGCAGGCACCACCGGCGAATCGCCGACCTTGAGCGACGCCGAAAAGACGAAGTTGTTCGGCGAGGTGTCCGCCGCCGTGCGCGGCCGAACCAAGATCATCGCCAACACCGGCGGCAACGACACGCATCATTCCGTCGAGTTGAGCAAGCGCGCGGCCGAGTGCGGCGTCGACGCGCTGCTCGTCGTCGGTCCTTATTACAACAAGCCGCCGCAGGCCGGGCTCATCGAGCATTTCACCGCGATCGCCGATGCGGTCGACCTGCCGCTCATGATCTATAACATCCCCGGGCGTACGGCGGTCAACATCCTACCAGAGACCATCGCGACGCTCTCCGATCACCCGCGTATCGTCGCAGTCAAGGAATCGTGCGGCGATCTCATGCAGATCGGCGAGCTCATCACCAAGGTGTCCAACGATTTCGACGTGTATTCCGGCGACGATCATCTCACGCTGCCCATCATGGCGATCGGCGGCTGCGGCGTCGTCAGCGTCGCCAGCCACGTCGCCGGCGAGCATATCCACGCGATGTGCGACGCTTTCGCCGACGGCGACGTGGCGCAGGCGGCGCAGATCCATCAGTCGCTGTTGCCGCTTATCAAGGCGCTCTTCGCAGTGACCAGCCCCATCCCGGTCAAGGCCGCGATGCAGCGTTTCGGTTTCGCGACCGGCCGCTGCCGCCCGCCGCTGTGCCCGCTCAACGCGGAGCAGGAGCGCGCGCTCGATCGCGCGCTGGAGCCATGGCGAGGGCGCGTGCGAGCAGCGGTATGACCGGCTCCGGCCTGCGCAGGCCGGAGAGCGTTTCCATCCTCGGCTGCCGCGTCGATCGCGTCGATTCGCAAGGCGCCGCAGCGTGCATAGACGAGTTGATCGAGCGCGGCAGCAGCGCGCAGGTCGTCACGTTGGGCGCCGAAATGGCCAATCTCGCGTATAGCGATCGCACGTACCGCGACATCATCAACGCCGCTGACCTCGTCGTGCCCGACACCGTCGGCATCGTCTTCGCCGCGCGGCTTATGGGCACACCGCTGCCGGAGCGCGTCGCGGGCGTCGATCTGCTCGAGCGCGTCTGCGCGAGCGCGTCGCGCTCTCAGTATCCGGTGTTCCTTCTTGGCGGCGCGCCCGGTGTCGCAGATGCGGCTGCCAATGCGTTGACGCAACGGCATCCTGGCCTGCGCATCGCCGGTGCAGAACATGGATATTTCGATGATGCGCACGCCGCTGAGGTTTGCGAGCGCATCCGCGCCTCGGGCGCGCGCCTGCTGTTCGCCGGCCTAGGGTTTCCACGGCAAGAACGATTTATCTACGACAATCGCGCACCGCTCGCGCCGTGCGTGTGCATCGGCGTCGGCGGATCGTTCGACGTCATCGCCGGCCGCTTGCCGCGCGCGCCGGCCGCCATCCGCGGCGCCGGGCTCGAGTGGCTGTATCGCCTCGCGCGCGAGCCGCGGCGCTTGCGCCGCCAACTGGCCCTCCCGGTCTTCGCGATGCGTGCGCTGCGTCAGTCATTGAGCGCACGGGTAGGCGCCGCCCAGCCGCAGGTCAAATAGCGGTCCATGAGCCGCACGCCTTTATCGGCTGCTCGTTTCATGTTGGCCCGACGCGAGCCGCCGCGCAAAGGAAACACATGCGCGGCATGATCCTCGCGGGCGGTCTTTCGACGAGACTGTATCCGCTGACGCTGAAGCTGCCCAAACCGCTCGTGCCCGTTCTCGACCGGCCCGTCGTCGCACACGTGCTGGACTATTTGCGCCGTTTCGGCGTCGACGACATCGCGATCAACATCCACTACTTCTCCGAAGCGGTGCGCCAATTCGTCGGCGACGGCTCGGCGTGGGGCGCGTCGGTGACCTATCTGCATGAGACCGAGTTGATGGGCAGCGCGGGAGCGGTCAAGCAGCTCGCTGCGCGCTTCACCGAGACGTTCGCCGTGATCGGTTGCGACGACGTCACGACGCTCGACCTTGCGGCCGCCGTCGAATTTCATCGCGCGCACCACGCGATGGCCACGATCGTGCTCGCGCGCGCCGAGGACGTGAGCCAGTATGGCGTCGTCGTGACAGATGAGGACGGACGAATCCGCAGTTTCCAAGAAAAGCCCGCGCCCGGCACTGAATTGAGCAAGCTGGTCAATAGCGGCGTCTATATCTTCGAGCCGGGCGTGCTCGAGCACATCCCCGCGAACACGTTCTACGATTTCGGCAAGCAGGTGTTTCCGCATCTGCTGCGTTCGCAAGAACGCTTCTTTGGCATGGTGCAGGACGCGTATTGGTGCGACGTGGGCACTCCCTCCGAATACCGGCGGGTGCACCGCGAGGCGCTGGAGGGCCGGGTGCGGCTCACGCCGAGCGCCGGCGCGACCGTGCGCGACGGCATTCTCATCGGCGCCGCTGCACGCGTGGCGGAAGATGCGACGATCGTCGCCCCATCATGCATCGGCCACGACGCCGTGGTTGGAGCGGGCGCGAGCGTCGAGCGTTCGATCGTATGGAGTGGCGCGAAGATCGGTGCCGGCGCACGCGTGCGCGATGCGGTCATCGGCAACGGCGTTTCGATCGAGGCTGGCGCCGTCGTTTCAGGCGGCGAGCACGCCGCAGTCACTGCGGCGCGCGGCGGTTAAGCGAACGCAAACGAAATAGATCGACGTAGTGCGCGCTCTGCTCATCCTCGCCGCGCTTTTAGCGCTCACCGCGGCTCCCAGCCGTGCTGAGACGACGTTGGGCATCGAAGGCGTGATGGTCAGCGGCACGCACGCCGAACAGGCGGGCAGCGCGCCCATAAGCGGCGTCGCACCATTACTCGAACTTCGCCAACGCTGGAAAACGGTCGATCTTGCCATCGAGGGCATCCCGTCGGTGGGCGGCCGCAGCTATCTCGTCGCGCCGCACGGCGTGCCGCAGCCCTTGACCAACGTCAGCGTTTTCAACGCGCTCGCGCACCTGCGCATCGGTCGCACCGACCGCTTCTGGATCGGCGGCGGCATCGTCATCATCAATCAGCAGACGTCGCTCTTGTCGCCGCCGCTGGCGGCCGCATCGCGTGTGACGGGCAGCCGCTATGAAGCGCGCGCGTTTCTGCCTTCCGGTCATATGGGGACGCTCGAGCTGCGCGCGGCGTACATGCCCGCGATGCATGGCTCGGTCAGCTATGAATTAGGTCCGATCCCCGTGCCGCCGGGCTACGACAGTGAAGTCGCCGAGGCGACGGATTGGACAGCCGAATACGTGCTGCATTTGCGCGGCGTCGACTTCGGCGCCGGCGTGCGCGACATCGACTATCAAGCGCATTTCGTTTCACCGCCGGCGCTTGCCGATCGCAACACGTCGTTCGGCGCCATTCTCGAAGCGCGCTTTAAGGTAGCGAGATAATCTGTGCTCGCTCTGACGATTGATGCACGTGGGATGTACGGGTGCTGCGGCCGCGGACGTCGAAGAAGAACTAGAGCATGACTGCGATCGCCCTACCTGCCGATGACGGCACAGTCGAAGCAAAGCAGACGCCCGCGCTGCGCGCCACGCAGCAGCGCATTCGTGAGCTCGCGCGCGAGAAGAACGCGGTCATCCTGGCCCACATCTACCAGCGCGGGGAAGTCCAGGAGGTGGCCGATTTCATCGGTGATAGCCTCAACTTGAGCCGCGAGGCCGCGCGCACTTCAGCCGACATTATCGTCTTTTGCGGTGTCCATTTCATGGCTGAAACGGCAAAACTGCTCAGCCCGAACAAACTCGTGCTGTTGCCGGACATGAAGGCCGGCTGCGGTTTGGCGGATATGATCACCGCGGATCAAGCACGCGCCTTCCGCGCGAAATACCCCGGGCTCCCACTGGTCTCATACGTGAACACGTACGCAGAGGTGAAGGCGGAGTCGGACATCTGCTGCACGTCCACCAACGCCGCCAAGGTGGTCGAGTCTCTGCCCGATGACGAGGTCTTGTTCTGCCCCGACCGCTATTTGGGCGGCTACGTGCAAAAGAAAGTCCCGAATAAGAAGATCATCGCGTGGCAAGGATACTGCCCAACGCACTTCGTCATCCAGCCGCCCATGGTGCTGGCGAGCAAGAAACAACATCCCGACGCGCTGGTGCTGGCCCATCCCGAGTGCTCGCCCGAGGTGCTCGAGCTCGCCGACTACGTCGGCAGCACACAGGGAATCATGGACTACGCCGGCGCCAGTCCGGCACAGCGGTTTATCATCCTCACCGAAGCCGGCCTTTTGCTGCGGCTAAAGCGCTTGCATCCGCACAAACACTTCTACTCGATCGCCCCATGTCCGCACTGCCCGTACATGAAGTTCATCGAACTCGACGCCGTCTTGGATTGCCTTGAGAACGAACGCAATCCGATCGAGATTCCGACGGATATCATGATCCGCGCGCGGCGCTCCATCGAGCGCATGATGGCGGTTTGATCAAGACAGACGTCCTCGTCGTCGGAGCAGGAGCGGCCGGACTGCTCCTCGCGCTGCACGCCGCCGAGCGCGGGCTTGACGTTGTGTTAGCCACGAAGGGCACGCTGCAAGAGTCGAATACCGCGTGGGCCCAAGGCGGCGTGGCCGCGGCGCTCAACCTTGAGGACGACTCTCCTGCGGCGCACGCCGCCGATACGATCGCCGCGGGCGCGGGTCTGGTGAACGAGGCGGCCGCCGAACTTGTCGCGCGCGAGGCTCCGCAGCGAGTTGAGGAGCTGCTGCGGCTAGGCGTCGCATTCACCTTCGACCTTCACGGTGGTCTCGCACTCACGCGTGAGGCGGCGCACTCTCACGCCCGCGTCGCGTTCGCCGCAGACAATACCGGTGCGGCGATAGCCACCACGCTCGCCGACAAGGTCGGCGCGCATCCGAACATCACCGTTGTCGAGCGCGCGTGTGCCGTCGAACTCGTCGGCGGGGCGGAAGGCTGCCGCGGTGCCTGGCTGGTCGCGGACAACCGGCTGCTCGGCGTCGCGGCGGGCGCGACGGCGCTGGCGACGGGTGGCAGCGGCCAGCTGTTCTCGCGCACGACGAATCCGCCGGGAGCGACGGCCGATGGGCTCGCGCTTGCCCTTGCAGCCGGCGCGAAGTTGAGCGATCTCGAATTCGTCCAATTCCATCCGACGGCGCTCGCAGTGGCAGGCGCGCCCGCGCTGCTCATTTCGGAGGCGGCGCGCGGTGAAGGAGCGATCGTCGTCGATGGAGCCGGTGAGCGGTTCCTCTTCCAAACGGATGCGCGCGGCGAGCTCGCGCCGCGCGACATCGTCGCTCGGGCGATCTTCGGCAAACTGCAATCGGGCGGCGTCGCGTTCTTGGATCTGCGTCCGGCCGGATCGCCCGACGCGATCTGCACGCGCTTTCCGAACATCGCCGCGGCATGTGCGCGTTTCGGCATTGACATCGCAACGGCGCCGATTCCGATCGCACCCGCCGCGCACTATCACATGGGCGGAGTGCTCACCGACCTGTGGGGTCGCACCTCAGTGCCACGGCTCTACGCCATCGGCGAATGCGCGTGCACCGGTCTGCACGGCGCCAACCGGCTCGCGAGCAATTCGTTGGCCGAATGTCTGGTCTTCGCGGCGCGTGCCGCCGACGACATCGAAAGCATCCTGCGCGACGAGTTCCCGGGCGCGCCTTTTTCGTCTCCGCCTGCTTTTGTCGAAGCGCCGGGAGACATCGCGCGTCTGCAGGCCGCGATGTGGAGGTCGGCGGGGATCGAACGCGACGCCGTGGGCTTGCAGGCCTTACTCGCGAGCATCGCGGCGCAAGAGTTGAGCCGTCAGCTCATCGCGCGCCCTGCGCTCGAAGCCCGCGCCTTGTGGCAAGCTTCGCGGTACGTCGCGCGATCGGCGTTGATCCGCGAGGAGAGCCGTGGGGCGCACTACCGCAAGGACTTCCCCGAGCGCGACGACACGCAATGGCTGGTCCACATCATTTGGGATCGTGCCGGCAGCGCCATCGCGCCACTGCCGGTGCCGCGCTAGCAGTGCGTCATGCGGTGCTCGACAATGCTCCCTTCGAGCCGATGACGCAGGCACAGGCCGCCGGATTTGCGCCTCTCATACGCCGCGCGCTCGACGAAGACGCCGCTGAGAAGGATGTGACCACGCTGGCTACAGTCGGCGAACGCGCCCGTATCCACGGCGACGTCCGGTTGCGCTCGGAGGGCGTCGTCGCCGGGCTGCAGATCGGTCTTATGGCGATGAGACTTACCGACGAACGGATCGATGCCGAGATCTTGGATGCCGACGGCGCGCTGGTGAACGCGGGCGCTGCCGTCATACGGCTCGCCGGCCCCGCACGCGGCATCCTATCCGGCGAGCGCGTCACGCTCAATTTCATCGGCCGGTTGAGCGGGATCGCAACTCTTACTCGCAGGTTCGTCGATGCCGTTCGCGGGCTGCCTGTGCGGATCGCCGACACGCGCAAGACGACTCCGGGTCTGCGCGCTCTCGAACGGTATGCGGTTCGGGCAGGCGGTGGTTTCAATCACCGCTTCGATCTCGCGTCCGCCGTGCTCATCAAGGACAACCATCTCGCCGCAGGTTTGACCGCAGGCCAAGCCGTGCTTCTGGCGCGCTCGAACACGCCGGCGGGTACGGTCATCGAGGTGGAGTGCGAAGACCTCGCAGCGGTTTCGCAGGCCGTCGACGCCGGTGCCGATGCCGTGCTGCTCGACAATATGCCGCTCGAACAAATGAGCCACGCGGTGCGCATCGCGAAAGGCCGCGCAGTCATCGAAGCCTCGGGTGGCGTGAGCCTTGAGAACGTCCGCGCCGTCGCCGCCACCGGAGTCGAGATCATCTCGACCGGCGCCTTGACGCACGCTGCGCCGTGGTTAGACGTAGCACTTGACTTCGCGGAGGTGCGCGAGCGTGCCCGATAAGCCGCCCGGGAGCGGAGAAGACTGGATCAACGACCACATGATCAAGTCATCCAAAGCGACCGCGGAAAGGCTCTTGTCGACGCCGCAGCCGCGCGCGGACATGAATGCGCCGGTTCTCACGCTGCGCGGCGTGAAGGCGCGCTGCGTAGCGGGCGGCGGGTCTAACTTTTGGATCATCGGCTCGCCGGCTGCCGAGCCGGTGCTTGAGGGTGACTTTCCGCTTATCGGTATGTCCCCGAGCGCCTTTTTCGTGAAAGTCGCAAGATTCAACGATCTCCCGTACGCGGTCGCGCGCGCTGCGCTCTCGCCCGACAATCATACGATCGCCGGAGACCTTTCCAAGCTCGCGGCTGACATGAACGAGGTCTACGGCTCCGGCCGCTGATACCGGAGCCTTGTCCTACGCGATTGCGCGCGTGACACGGCACGTGTGTTGCGCGCGTTGCTTGATGCGATCGCACCGCCGCGGTGCGCCGGCTGCGGTCGCGCAGGACACGAGTTTTGCCCAGTCTGCCGTTTGAGGATCGCGGAAACGCCGCTGACGAAGCGGCGCGATGTGGACGGCGTTGGCTTGATCCTAGCGCTTGGAGCGTACGACGGACCGTTGCGCCAAGCGATCCTCGCATGTAAGTACCAAAACCGGCGCGACGTCGCTGTGTCGCTGGGTGCGCTGATCGCCGCACGAGTATCGCCGGGCGGCGAGGTGCTCGTGCCGGTTCCATTGCATCCCGCGCGTCTCGCCGCGCGCGGATATAATCAAGCGCGCCTGTTGGCAGCCGCGCTGGCTCTGGGCTGGCGGCGACTCGCAAGAGAGAGCCGGCTCGAGCTGGCTGATGCGCTGTGCCGGGTGCGCGCGACGTCACCCCAAAGCGAATTGCACCTCGGCGCGCGTGAAACCAATGTCCGCGATGCGTTCGCGGCGGGACCCCAGGCACGCGTCGTCGCCTGCAGGCGCGTCGTGCTCGTGGACGATGTCGTGACCACAGGCGCGACGCTGCGGGCATGCGCGCAGGTCTTGCGCGCCTGTGGAGCGCGCAGCATCATGGCGATTTGCGCGGCCGCCAAACTTTGACGGAAGCGCGCCGCGTCAGCGCGAAAACCCACAGACGCAATGATCGTACGTCGCAAGAACGCGGCCGAGCCTTCGCCGCACATGCGCCGCGCTCTGCGCCTTGCGGCGCGCGCAGCCGGCGATACAAGTCCGAATCCGATGGTTGGAGCCGTTCTCGTGCGCAACGGCCGTGTCGTCGGAGAAGGACATCATCGCCGCGCCGGCGCGGCGCACGCAGAACACGTCGCGATCGCGCAGGCCGGCGCGCGCGCGCGCGGCGCGACACTGTATGTCACGCTCGAACCGTGCGCGCATCGCGGCAGAACCCCGCCGTGCACGGATGCGATTGTAAGAGCCGGCATCGCGCGCGTCGTGATCGCGCTTGAGGATCCCGATGCGCGCGTACGTGGACGAGGTATCGCGGCGCTGAAGCGTGCCGGCGTCGACGTCGAGATCGGCGATGGCGGCGATGCCGCGCGCGAATTGAATCGCGCCTATCTCAAGCAACGGACGAGCGGTCTGCCATACCTCACGCTCAAGATCGCGCAAACGCTCGACGGCTACGTCGCGCGCCGCCGCGGCGAGCGCACGCCGATCACCGGCGCGCGCTCGGCCGCGTTCACACGCCGCGAGCGCATCGAACACGATGTCGTGATGATCGGCGTCGACACTGCGATCGTCGACGATCCGCTGTTGACCGTGCGCCCGCGTCATCGCCGCGCTGTGCCGTATCTGCGCGTCGTCGTCGATTCGCACGGACGCATTCCGCCCGGCGCACGCATCTTGCACGATCAACGCGCGGCACGAACGCTGATCGCGACGACGCGTACGATGCCGCGTGCGGTGCGCGCGCGCTTGCAACGCAGCGGCGCGCGCGTCATGGTCTGCCGGCATATGCCTGACGGGCGGGTCGACTTGCACGATCTCTTGAAGCGCTTGGGCCGTCAAGGACACCTAAGCGTGCTATGCGAAGCCGGGCCGACGCTTGCGCGCGCACTGCTCGCCGCACGTCTCGTCGATCGCATTCATTGGTTGATCGCATCGAAGCGTTTTGGCCGGCTGCCGGACGCTTTAGCCGCGCCCGAGATCGCGCGCGCGCGGATCGATGCGGTTGCGCCGATCGGGCGCGATGTGTTCGTGTCCGGCACGCCGGAGGTGCAACGATCTTCACCGGGCTCATCGCACATGAAGGCACGATCGTCGCCGTCGAAGCGAAGGACGGCGCGCGCCGGCTCGTCGTCGAAAGCCCGCAGCTCGCGCACAGCGAAGCGCCGGGCGCCAGCATCAACGTAAGCGGCGTCTGCTTGACGTTGGTGGAGGCGCACCGCGGATGTCTGTCGTTCGATGTCGTTCCCGAAACGCTCGCGCGCAGCAACCTCGGCGATCTTAAAGCCGGCGACGTCGTGAATCTCGAACCAAGCCTGCGGCTCGGTGATCCGCTCGGCGGCCATCTCGTCTACGGTCACGTGGATACGACCGTGCAGATCGAACGCAAGCTGTCAGAGGGGCCCGGTTTTCGCATGTGGTGCTCTGCGCCGCCCGCGCTGAGGCCGATGATTGTAGCAAAGGGGTATGTGGCGCTCGACGGAGTGAGCCTCACCGTCGCCGAAGTAGACGCAAGCCGGCCGTCCTTCGCGGTCGCGCTCATCCCTGAAACGCTCGCGCGCAGCACGCTCGGCCGCGCGCAGGCCGGCGACCGTCTCAACCTGGAGGTCGATCCCGTCGCCCGCTACGTCCAAGCCTCTATCTTGAAAGAGTGACCATGCCGCTCGCACGCATCGAAGACGCCATCGCAGACATCCGCGCCGGACGGATGATCGTCGTCATGGACGACGAGGATCGTGAGAACGAAGGCGACCTGACGATGGCCGCGCAGTTGGCCACCGCCGACGCCATCAACTTCATGACCAAACACGGCCGTGGCTTGATCTGCGTGCCGATCATCGGGCGCCGGCTCGACGAACTGCACATTCCGATGATGGTGCATGAGAACACATCGCCGCTCGAGACGGCGTTCACGGTTTCCATCGAAGCGCGCGGCCGCACGACGACCGGGATCTCAGCGCACGATCGCGCAGCGACGATCGCAGCGCTGCTCGATCCGCGCTCAAAGCCGAGCGACTTCGTCTGCCCCGGTCATACGTTTCCACTGCGGGCGCGCGAAGGCGGCGTACTCGTGCGCGCCGGGCAAACCGAGGCGGCTGTCGATCTCGCGCAGCTCGCCGGTCTGTATCCGGCCGGCGTCGTATGCGAAATCCTGGACGAGGACGGCACCATGATGCGCCGCCCGCACCTCGAGCGCTTCGCCGCCGAACACAGCCTTAAGATGATCACGGTGACCGATCTCATCGCGTATCGCATGCTTCATGAGAAGCTCGTCGAGCGCATTGCGACGTTCCGGCTGCCCACGCGCTTCGGCGATTTCACGGGCTACGCGTACGAATCCAAGGTCGATCAAGCATGCCACGTCGCCATGGTGATGGGCGACATCGGCGACGGCCGCGACGTGCCGGTGCGCGTCCACTCAGAGTGTCTGACCGGCGACGCGCTCGGCAGCAAACGCTGCGACTGCGCCGCGCAGCGCGATGCCGCGCTGCAGATCATCGCGCGCACCGGACGAGGCGTCTTTCTGTATCTTCATCAGGAAGGCCGCGGCATCGGTCTGGCCAACAAGCTGCGTGCGTACGAACTGCAAGACAGCGGCGCCGACACGGTCGAGGCGAACGTCAAACTCGGATTGCCGGTCGATAGCCGCGAGTATGGAACCGGCTCGCAGATCTTGCACGACCTAGGCGTGCGCGAGATGAAGATCATCACCAATAACCCGCGTAAGATCGTCGGGCTTGAGGGCTATGGGCTGAAGATGACAGGCCGCATTCCGCTGATCGTCGACGGCGACGAGCACAATGCTGAGTACCTGCGCACGAAGAGAGAAAAGCTCGGCCACCTGCTCGAGCGCCGCTCTAGCTAAAGACGCACGCCGGTGCGATTCGCCGTCGTCCGCAGCCGTTTCAACGCGCCGATCACGCAGGCGCTTTTCGAAGGCGCCATGCGCGGTTTTGCGGACGCCCGCATCGAGCCCGATCTCATCGAGTCGTTCGAGGTGCCCGGTTCGTTCGAGCTGCCGCTGGCCGCGCTCTGGCTCGCCGAGACCAAGAAATATAACGCCATCGTCTGCCTGGGCTGCGTGATCCGTGGCCAGACCCCGCACTTCGAGCACGTCGCCCGCGAGGCCGCGCGCGGCGTCGCCGATGTGGCGCTGCGCACTCGGGTCCCGGTCATCTTCGGCGTGCTGACGACCGATACGTTGGAACAGGCGCTTGCGCGCGCTGAGGTAGGAGCCGGACGGACCGCCGGCCATGGGGGCGAAGGACGGCCGGCCGATGCCGAGCGCTCGGCGCGCTCGAATAAAGGATACGAGGCCGCCCTCAGCGCGGTCGACATGGCGCAATTGCGAAAGAAGTTCGACATCTGATGGACGTCGTCGACGACGCCAATCTGCAGGCGATACTCGCCGGCAGCGCGCTTCATCTTCCCCCCGAGGGGCCTGATGGTGCACGCGTCGTCCGCGCTGAGTGGATCATCGAAGCGGTACGCCTTGGGTTGGCCGTCGACGTTGACAACGCGATCGTCGCAGGGCCGCTGCAGCTCGAAGGGCGTTACATACCTGCGCCGTTCTCGCTGACGAATTCGACGCTTTCGAGCCTCGATCTGGGCGACGCGCGTTTCCTACAAGCGGTTCGCTTCGACGGCTGCCGTCTGGAGAGCGGGGTGCGCTTGACCAGCATGCGCGCCGAGAGCGATGTCTCGTTCGCCGGCGCTCGGATACGCGGTGAGGTCGACGTGAGCGGCGTCGCCGTCGGCGGCAATCTTGTGCTGGACGGCGTCCGCCTCGATGGCCCGTTCACGGGGAAGAGCGCGCGGGTCGGCGCTTCCCTGCTCGCGTCGAATGCGACATTCCAGCGCGGTCTGCGCCTGGAGGAGCTTCAAGTCGGCGCAGACGTCGTACTCGACGCCAGCGTCATCGAGTCCGACTTCATCATTCGCGAGCTGTCGGCGATCCGCAACGTCAGCGCGAAACATACTGCCTTTGGGCAAGGCCTTGCGCTCGAGCGCGCGCAGATCGGCGGCACGTTCGATCTCAGCGAAGCGTCTTCCAAAGGCGAGTTGCGCCTGCGCGGCGTGCGCGTCGCCGAGGCGCTGGTCGCGACCGCAGCGTCGCTCGCCGCTGACGTCGCGCTGGACGCTGCGGCCTTGGGCGAAGCGGCGTTTTCCAACATCTCGTTCCAGGGACGGCTCGTTCTCACCGATGCGCGCATCGCGCGCCGCCTGTTGTGCATGCAGTCGTCCTTCGCCCGCGACGTCGATCTCACGCGCCTGGTCGCCGGCGGCGACATCAATTTCGAAGACGCGGTGTTCAAAGGAACGATTGGGATGCGCGCCGCGGATGGCGGCGGAGCATTTGAGTTCGAATCTGCGACATTTGAGGACAGCGCAGACTTTGCGGATGCGCGCGCCGCCCAAATCGCCGACTTCACGCACGCGGCGTTCCGGCGTACGGCGAACTTCGCCAACGCGCGCTTTGGAAGGCTTGACTTTACGCGCGCAGTCTTCGAGGCTGATGCCGAGTTCATCGATGCGCGCGCGGACGGCGCGGCGTGCTTTGCGTGGACGGCGTTTCGCGCAGGCGCGAACTGCCACGCGCTGCGCGCCGGCGCGTTGGACGCATCGCATGCGACGTTCGCGCGCGGCGCCGATCTGAGCGATGTGGAAAGCGGCGCCGGCGCAGATCTCAGCGCGGCCGTGTTCGAAGGCGACCTCGCGGCGACCAATCTTTCCATCAAAGGCGATTTCAATGCCGAGGGCGCGCGTTTTGCGTCCGATCTGCGCCTGGCAGGAAGCAAGATCGGCGGCGACCTGCGCCTAGAGCGCGCTGAACTTCAGCGCGCCTTTTCGCTGCGCGCCGCTGCCATTGGTGGCGCGCTGAAGGCCGGCGGCGTCGCGTTCGGCGGCGACGTCGATCTGAGCGTCGCTCGCTGCGCAGGCCGTGTCATGCTGGCAGGCGCGCGTTTCGCCGGGCAAGCGCAACTCGGCGCGCTCAATTCGGGCGGCGCGATCGATTGCAGCGGCGCGACCTTCGCTGCCGTGGCCGACCTGCGGTCCAGCCGCGTCACATCCGGTCTCCTGTTCGCCGGGGCAAAAGTGAGCGGGCCCGCGCTGTTCGACGGACTGGAGGTCAAAGCGGCGATCGACTTCGCCAAAGCGGCGTTCGACGGTGACGTGCGCTGCAACGATGTCACGGCTGCGGGCGGCCTGAGCGCGCCGAATGCGATATTTTCCGCTGCCGCGATCTTCCATCGCATCGGCATCGCGGGCAGTGCCGGTTTTGCCGGCGCACGCTTTGCACGCCGTGCGGAATTTTCGGGCTCGCTCTTCGGCGCCCAGTTCGACGCACGCGGCGCGCGCTTCGGCGAACGCGCTGACTTCGACGGCGTGACCGTGCGCGGCGACCTTACGTTGACGCACGCGCTCTTCGATGGCGATGCACGCTTCGACGCCGTCCGGGCCGGAGGCCGCGCCGATTTGTCGGACTCGACGTTCGGGCAACGCGCCGTCTTCGACGGCATGGATGTCGGCACCGACCTCTGTCTCGAGCGCGCGTCGTTTGCCGCCGAGGCGCGCTTCATCGGCGCCCGCGCAGGGCGCGAGATCCAGCTATCGGACGCGACATTTGCAGCGCCGATCGATCTTCGCTGGATGCAATTCGGCGCGCTCGAGCTCGGTGAACGCGCGGCCGCAGGTGCGCCTGCGCCGCGGCAACGCGCGCGCTCGAACGGCGAGCTGGCACAGGCGCCCGCCGCGCCGCGCTCGCGCGATCGCGGCATCACGCTCGACCTGCGCGGCGGCCATTTCGTCATCTTGCAGTCAGCCTCGCGCGCACCAGATGACGCAGCATTCCCGGCCAAGAGCGCTGAGAAGGCGCACGCCACCGCGCCGCCGCGCAGCCAGCGCCGCAAGGCTGCAGACGCGTTCTATCTGCGGCGCGAGCTCGAGGGGAATCGGGTACATCCGTTGCGCTCGCCGGTCTGGTCAGCGGCGTTTTGGGCCGATCTGCTGCGCCTCGCAGGCGACCGCGCGCTGCGCGCAATCACCGGGTACGGCGTGCGCCCATGGCGCATGCTCGGGTGGCTTCTTGCTCCGCTGATCCTCGCGGCAGCGCTCTTCATGCTGCCGGGTACGACGGTGCCGCCGCCCAGCGACGAAGTCACGATCCCCTATCCCTGCGATGCGCGCGCACCAGCGGGTGACGCGGCGCTGCTCGGCGCGGCCGCATATGCGTGGTTGGATCCAGCACCGCTGACGCAATGGCGCATTTCCAGCTGCGCGATTCCGGGCACGCCGTTCACGGCGCCGCAAGTCGCCAGCGGCGAACGCGCGTTGGGTCTGGTCCTGATCCCACTCGGCATTCTGACATTCACCGGCGTGTTGCGCCGGCTGCTCGGATACCGAAAAGCGCTCTAGTATGCGCCGAACGTCGAGACGACGATCGTACCGGGCAGCGCGAACGAAAAGTCCGAGACGGTGAGCACTTCGGCGAAGGTGTAGCCGCGCCGTGCCCTAGATCTGTTGCGTGACAAACGACTCCACCTCGATGCTGCGCGGCGCGCCGGCCACCGTCCACGTGACGGTGACGACGCAGTCGAACATCTTCGCCGAGCCACGGACTTGCGGGCAGCCGTTGTTGGCGAGCAGGAACGGCTGCGTCACGATTGAGGTCTTCCCGGTTTTGCGTTTGCGACGCCGATGCAGAAGGAACGACCCGCGCCTGCCAGCGCGGGTCGTTCGAGACGCTCGTGCGGGGAGCGGCCGACTAAGGCCGCTTCTTAAGCTCTAATATTCGCTGTAGGCGAACATCACGATGTGCTCTGGCTCCGCCCCTGTTGAGGTAGACGTTGCCGCCGGCGACTATGTCGCCATGAACCCTCTCTTTGAAACGAAACACGGCCGCCCTCGCGCTTGAGAAGCGGCCCCCCAATGTCGCCTAGTCTACCGCTTGGCGCGCAAGGTTCCCGTGATAGACCCCCGGACTGATGTCACACCTACCCGCGTACTGGCACTCCTGTGGTTCCTCTCACAGTGATCGCCGTCGCACGGCTCATGCATCAGATCAAGCCGCGGCGCAGCGCGATGACCGCCGCGTGCGTGCGGTCTGCGGCGGACAGCTTCTCCATAATATCGCGGATATGGCCCTTGACCGTGCCCAACCCTATTGAGAGCCGGTCGGCGATATCCGCATTGCTCGTGCCGCCGGCGATCAGGCCGAGGATCTGCGTCTCGCGCGCCGTGAGCGGAGATCGCGCGGTCGTTTCGGCGACTTCCGGGCGGTTGAACGCGCGCAGGACGACGTGCGCGATGCCGGGATCGAAATAGGCCCCGCCCGCGGCCGCGGTTTTCACGGCGTCGACGATGCGCTCGGGATCGGCCGCCTTGAGGCAGTACGCATCCGCGCCGGCTGCGAGCGCACCGATCACCTCGTCATCCATGTCGTGCATCGTGAGGATGAGCACTTTCGTCTTGGGCAACTCGTGTCGGATGCGCCTGGTCAGCTCAATGCCATCGATGCCCGGCAGTCCGATATCGATGACGGCGACGTCCGGATGCAGGCGCAACGCCGCGTCGAGTCCTGACTCCCCATCGCTTGCTTCCCCGACCACTTCGAGCGTCTGGTTGAGATCGAGCGCGGTGCGCAAGCCGGTCCTCGTCAAGGCGTGGTCCTCGACGATAAGCACCTTCGTCCTAGGCATGCGGCGCCTCGGCGGGCACGGCGCTCGGCACACGAAGGGTGAAGACGCTGCCGCGAGGTTGGCGCGGTTGGTACGTCACGCTTCCGCCGTGGCTTTCGGCGATGCGGCGCACGATGTATAAGCCTAGACCCGTGCCGCCCCCGCGGCGCGCCATGCCGTCGCCGAAGAACCGTTGGAACAGCGCCGAGCGCTCCTGCGCGGGCACGCCAAAACCGTCGTCCTCAACGTCGACTTGCGCCGTGCCGTCGGATTGGCTGACGCGAACGAGGATCTTGCCTCCTTCAGGAGTCCACGTGACCGCATTCGCGATGAGGTTGATCAGCGCGCGCCGCATCTCGCTCTCGTCGACGAGTCCGAACACGCCTTCGCCCTCGACGCGGCACTCGATGTGCTTTGAACGCCACAGCGACTCGAGTTCGGCGACCACAGAGCGCGCGAGCGCCCCCAGGTCGGCCGGCCGCCGTTGCTTCGACTCTTCGCGTGACTCATAGCGTGCGACCAGGAGCAGCGTCTGCGCGAGCCGTTCGAGCTCTTCATTCGACTGCAGCGAACGGCGCAGCACTTCGACATATTCGGCGGGGAGCCGCCCGTAAGCTCCGGCCAGCGCTTGACGCATCGTCATGCTGCCGGCCATGAGCGGAGTGCGCAGATCGTGCGACAGCGCATACACGAGGTCTCGAATGACTTGGTTGCGCTCGAGCAGCTCGCGATTGGCGGATTGCAACTGGTCGTTCGTCGCCGCGAGCGCTTCGACGAGCTTTGCCTGCTCGATCGCGCGCGCGCTTTGGTCAGCGAACGCTTGGACGAGATTCTCAAGTTCGCGATCGAACTGTCTTTCGTGCTGGCGCCACTCGACGAGCAGCACGGCGACCGCGTCGGGTCCTGAGCCGAGCGGCGCGATAAGGGCGCTCTGCGCGCCGATGTTCCCAAGCGTGAAGCGCGCCAGCGCGTCGGCTTGGTTTAGATAGACGATACCGCGCTCGGCCAGCGCCTTTTGCAGCGCAGTCCACACGCCCGGTCCGGGACGTTCGTTGCGCGCTTCGACGTCATCGCTGTCGTGCATGGCGACGAACGAGTTTTCGGAAAGACGTCCGTTGTCGCAAGGGAACAACGTCGCGGCATCGCTGTCCAACAGCGCGACTGCTTGCCGTACCACCTCGCGCCAGACCAGCTCCAGGCTGAGCGATTCGCGCATGCGCTCGCCCGCGCGGCGCAGCGCGTTTGCGCGTTTGGCGACCGCGTCGCGCTCGGCAGACTCACCGGCGAAGCGCGCGGCGCCTTGCGTGGCAACGGCCAGACCGCCGACCAACACGGTCGAAAGACCGGCGAGCACGCGATCCAATGTCGCGATCGGATAGTATACGCCCTCGTGCAATCCGTTGTACCAGCCGGCGATCGCATTGAAGACGAGGCACAGTCCGACGATCGTCCACGTGAAGCGCCGGTTGAGGGCCAGCGCCGTTAATGCGACGGGCGCGTCGAACAGGATCGCCGCGACGAATAGCTGCGGTGTGAACATGTCGATGAGCCAGGCCGCCAGCACGAGCCCGACGCACGCGTAGACGATCCAAGAACGCGGCACGATGACTGGTTCGCGCCGCCGCAAAACGTTTCATGCGCATGGGGACGTTGAAACGGGCGCGAAGGTTGGTCGCGTGGACGCGATAGACACGCGGGCTAAGGCCGCGCAAGCGCTCTTGTCGGACATCGGCGCTGGTCCGCGTTTACGCGTATACCTCGGCTTTGCGCCCGGCGCCGGCAAGACGCGCCGCATGCTCGAGGATGCGCTCGCACTGCGCAAGAGCGGCCGGCGCGTCTTCATCGGCGCGCTCGACACGAAGGGGCGTCCAGACCTTGCCGCACTGGCCGCGCCCCTGCCGCAGATCCCGCCGCGCACGGTAAGCATTGCGAACTCGAGTTTCGAGGATTTTGATTTCGCTGCGGCGCTCGCGGAGAAACCGGACATCGTCGTGCTCGACGAGCTCGCGCATGCGAACTTGCCCGGCGGCCGTCACGGCAAGCGCTGGCAAGACGCCGAAGATCTGGTGAAGCACGGCATCGGCGTGCTCGGTGCGGTGAACGTGCAGCATATCGAGTCGCTCGCGCCGGCTGCCGAACGCATCATCGGCTTTCCCGTGCGCGAGATCATCCCGATGTCATTCCTCAAGCACGTCGATCAGCTGGTCGCGGTCGACGTGTCGCCCGAGCAGCTGCAAGCTCGTTTACGCGAAGGCAAGATCGTTCACGGCGAAGACATCGAACGGGCGCTCGCGGGACCGTTCAGACTTGCGGCCTTGAATTCCATGCGCGAACTGATGCTGCGCTTGGTCGACGAGTTCACCATTCCCGCGGTGGCGCCCGCGCGCGCGTCGACCGCGGTCGCGCTGCTCACGGATCGCGCAGACGCGAGCGCGTATCTGAAGCGCGTTGCGTCGCTCGCGTCTGTTTTCGATCTCGCGGTCGACGTGGCGTGTGCCCCGGATGTCAGCGCCGAGAACTGCGAAGCGGCGGTCGCCAAGAGCGGCGGCAAGAGCGTCCCGTGGCCCGTCGGCGACGGGTCGCTGCTGCGTCTCGACGCGCTGACCGGCGCGCTCATCGCGCTGCCTTATGGAGAGCTTGCGCGCAGCGTGCTGAGCCGCGGCATCGATCGCGATATCCTCGTCACCGACGGCAAGCTGAGCCAAAGCGCGGCCGCCGCCGAAACGCCCGCACAAAGCGCTGCCGGCGAAAATCCGTTGCGCCAGGCTTATGGACGGCTGACGATCTACCTCGGCTCGGCCGCCGGCAGCGGCAAGACGTATGCGATGCTCGACCGCGGACACCAGCTCAAAGATGCGGGAATAGACGTCGTGGTCGGTTACATCGAGACGCACGGCCGCACCGAGACTGCGCGCAAACTCGAAGGGCTTGAAGTTGTGCCGCGCAGGGTCACGCTCGCAGGAGGCATCACATACGAAGAGATGGATCGCGACGCGATCATCGCGCGTCATCCTCAAGTCGCGCTGGTGGACGAACTCGCGCACACCAATGCCCCCGGCAGCGCTGCAGCGAAGCGTTACATGGACGTCTTCGCGCTGCAGGGAGCGGGCATTAGCGTGCTGACGACGCTCAACATCCAGCATCTCGAAGGATTAGGGGATTCGGTCATGCGTCTCACGGGCGTCACCGTGCGCGAGACGCTGCCTGATTGGATCCTCGACATGGCGGACGACCTCATCTTGATCGACGTGTCGCCCGAGATCTTGCGCGAACGACTGCGTGCCGGCTTCATCTATCCGAGCAATCGCGTCGAGGCGTCGCTGTCAAATTTCTTCCGCACCGAGAATCTCGCGGCGCTGCGCGAGTTGGCATTGCGCGAAACGGTGCGTACGAGCGCTGGGGAACCGCGTCGTTCGCCCGTCGCCGCTCTGCTGCTCGGCGTCGGGCCGAGAGCACGTGATGTCAACCTCATCTACCGCGGTGCGAAGCTGCGCGCGCGTTTCGATGCCCAGTACACCGTCGCGCATATCCAGCAGAAGGGCCGCGTGACGCCGCCCGACGTCCTCAACGCGTTGCAAACGGCTGCAGAAGCAGTCCAAGCCGACTGGCTTTATGCGAGCGCCGCGGACGCAGCAAAGAGCCTCGTCGCGCTCGCACGCGAGCGCGGCGCGCTGCTCGCGCTGGAAGGCGCACGCGCAACCCCACACTGGCCGCGCGGTCCTACGTTTGCGCGCCGCACCCTTGAGGCAGGCGCCCACGAGCTGCTTGTGTTGCAACCGCCCGCGCCTAACGGCAGCCCGTCTAATACATGAACGATAGGCCGAAACCGGCGTAGTGCTGCTTTTGACCGTTGATGGCGGTTGGCGAATATCCGTATTCGATGTCGGCTTGGAGGTGCGGACCGAAATCGTGGATGAGCCCGGCGTCGATCAGGCTTTTGCCAGGGAGGCCAAATCCGGCGTGACTGAAGTAGGCGTACTCGACGAAGGCCTCCGAGTTGTCCGGCAAGCCCGCCGTGAATTCTACCGACGGTATAATGGAAGAAAAGTGCTGCAGGGTATGGTTCGCGTCGTACGCGGTGAGCCAATTGAAGCCCAGCGTGCCGGCCGCCGAGATCTCGGAGTTGAAACTGTATCCCCAGTTGAGGTTTGCGACGTACTGCGTGCCGCCCGCGCTGAACGCCGGATCGCCGCTCGGCACGCTGACGAAAGCGTTGGCGCCCCACAGGGCGTTGGCTGAATACCCAGCTTCCCACTTCGCGCCGAACGCCATGTCGCTCGCACCGCTGACGACTGCACCCCCGAGCGATGTCTTGTTGTAGCCCGGCGGGGTCCAGTCGATCTCAATGCGCGGAATATTCGAACCGATGCGCACGAAGGATTGCGGATAAGCCACGGTATTGCCGCCGCCGGGACCTGTCGTCGTCGTGTTTGTGTACCCGTTCTCGACGAGCAAATGGCCTTCGCGCACGGTGCACACGTCGGTCGTCACAGTCGGTCGCGTCACGATCGCAAGGATCGAGGTGCACGGATCGGAGACGCCGCTTGGCGTCGGCGACGGCGACGGCGACGGGTTAGGCGTCGGATCCGCGAGCGCCGGGGCGCAAAGTGCTCCCGCCGCGCACAGAACGAAAGCGGCGAGCGCTATCGATGATATGCGGATCATGTTCGTGGCTTTTGGGCATCCAGCGCCAGATTGAGCTCCAGCACGTTGACGCGCGGCTCGCCGAACATCCCGAAGGTTCGCGGCTGCACGTGCCGGTCGATCAGCGCGTCGACGCTGGCCGTGGTCATGCCGCGCGCACGAGCGACGCGCGGCGCTTGGTAGTGTGCGGCCTCCGGACTGATATCGGGATCGATGCCGCTGCCGCTCGACGTGACGAGGTCCATCGGAATAGGAAGCGTCGCATCCGGATTCTCTTTGCGCAATGCGGCGATCGTCTGACGCGTCGTATCGACGAGCTTCTTGGAGGTCGGGGCCAGGTTTGTGCCGCCGGTGGACGTCGGATCGTAGCCTTTGCCGGCCGCCGAAGGCCGGCCATGGAAGTATTGCGGTTTCGTCCACAACTGACCGATCAGCGCCGACGCGATCGGCTTTCCGCCAATGAAGACGATCGAGCCGTTGGCTTGACGCGGGAAGATCAGCATGGCCATGCCGGTCATCAGGAAAGGATAGACGAGTCCGAACGCGATCACGCTGACGATCGTATACACGAGCGCTATGCGCAGATGTCGCAGCGTGTTGTCTTTGAGGTCGATAGCGTTCATGCCGGGTCCTTACGTCAGGTGCAACGCGGTTAGGAGCGCGTCGATCAGTTTGATGCCGATGAATGGTACGATGACGCCGCCGATGCCGTACCAAAGCACGTTGTCGCGGAGCACGATATTCGCGCCGACCGGACGGTACTTGACGCCGCGCAAGGCGAGCGGGATCAGCGCGATGATGATAAGCGCGTTGAAGATGACGGCCGAGAGGATCGCGCTTTGCGCGGTCGACAGATGCATGACGTTGAGCGCATCGATTTCCGGGTACGCGAGTCGGAACATCGCTGGCAGAATCGCGAAATACTTGGCGACGTCGTTGGCGATCGAAAACGTCGTCAGCGCGCCGCGCGTCATGAGCAGTTGCTTGCCGATCTCGACGATCTCGATGAGCTTGGTGGGATCGGAGTCGAGGTCGACCATGTTGGCGGCCTCTTTGGCGGCCTGCGTGCCCGAATTCATGGCGACGCCGACGTCGGCTTGCGCGAGCGCCGGCGCGTCGTTCGTGCCGTCGCCGGTCATAGCGACGAGCCTGCCGGATTCTTGCTCGCGACGGATCAACGCCATCTTGGTCTCCGGCGTCGCTTCGGCGAGGAAATCGTCGACGCCCGACTCGCGCGCGATGGTCGCGGCGGTGAGCGGATTGTCGCCGGTGATCATAATGGTGCGAATGCCCATCTTGCGCAAGCGGTCGAAGCGTTGTTGCATCGCGGGTTTGAGAATGTCTTTGAGCTGGATGGCGCCCAGAATGGTGCCGCCCTGCGCGAGCAGCAGCGGGGTGCCGCCGGCGCGCGCGATGCGATCCACCTCCGCGCTCAGCACGTCCGCGTTGGCTGCGCCCTGTTCTCGCGCCCACGTGCGGATCGAGTCTGGAGCACCCTTGCGGATCGGCGCTGCGCCCGGCACGTCGACGCCGCTCATGCGCGTGTATGCTGAGAAGGGCACGAAGGTCGCATCGGCCGGCTTGCCGCCTTGCGCTGCGCCGTACTGCTCGGACAGCACGACGATCGAGCGTCCTTCGGGTGTTTCATCGGACAGCGACGACAGGTAGGCTGCGCGCGCGACGTCTTCGATGCGGATGCCGGGCGCCGGCAAGAACTCGGTCGCCTGCCGGTTGCCGAGCGTGATCGTCCCTGTCTTGTCCAAGAGCAGCGTATCGACGTCTCCCGAAGCCTCGACGGCACGTCCGCTCATCGCGAGGACGTTGCGCTGCAGCACGCGGTCCATGCCCGCGATGCCGATCGCCGAGAGCAGCCCGCCGATCGTCGTGGGGATGAGGCAGACCAGCAAGGCGATGAGCACGGTGACCGACTGCGCCGTGTGCGCATAGATCGAGTACGGCGAGAGCGTCGCGACGGCGATCAAAAAGATGATGGTGAGGCCCGAGATGAGGATCGACAGCGCGATCTCGTTCGGCGTCTTCTGGCGCTTGGCGCCTTCGACCAGCGAGATCATGCGGTCGAGGAACGCCTCGCCGGGATTCGCCGTCACTTGCACGAGGATCGAATCGGAGAGCACGCGCGTGCCGCCGGTGACTGAGCTGCGGTCGCCGCCGGCCTCGCGGATGACGGGCGCCGACTCGCCCGTGATCGCCGACTCGTCAACGGTTGCGGCGCCTGCGATGACGTCGCCATCGGCCGCGATCAGCTCGCCGGCGTCGACGCGGAAGACGTCGCCCTTGCGCAGCTCGGTCGAACTGATGACTTCTTCGCGCCCCGCGACGACGCGGCGTGCCTTCGTGTCGGATTTCGTCCGCCGCAAGAAATCAGCTTGCGCCTTGCCTCGTCCTTCGGCGACGGCCTCGGCGAAGTTCGCGAACAGAACCGTGAACCACAGCCAGACCGAGATGGCAAAGTCGAAGCCGGCCGGTCCGTGCGTGCGCAAGTCGCGCAAAAAGAACAGCAGCGTGACGAGCGCACCGATCTCACAGACGAACATCACGGGATTGCGGAACTGCCAGCGCGGGTCGAGCTTGCGGAACGCATCGATCACCGCGCGCGAGAGGATCGCGCGATCGAAGAGCGAGCGCGCCTTCGGGCGGCGGTCAAGCCGTCGTTCGGAGATCATCTAGAACGACTTTCCGTGCAGCATCTGCAAATGCTCGACGATCGGACCCAGCGCATCTGCCGGAAAGAAGGTCAACGCGCCGACGATGATGATGACGCCGATGAGCAGGCCGACGAATACGGGAGAATGCGTCTGAAACGTGCCGCTGGTGACGGGTGCGCGCGGCTTGCCCGCCAACGATCCTGCGAGCAGCACGGCCGGGATGAGGAAAAGAAAGCGCCCGCACAGCATCACGACGCCCATCAGGATGTTGAAATACGTGTTGCCGCCAAGACCGGCGAACGCGCTGCCGTTATTTTCGGTCGTCGAGGTGAAGCCGTAGAGCAGCTCGGAAAATCCGTGCGCGCCGGCGTTGCCCAGCGTTGCGGTTCCGGCAGGCACGAGCACCGAGATCGCGGTCGGGATCAACGCGAACACGGGCAAGACCAGCGCCGCGAGAATCGCGTACTGCACGTGGCTGCGCTCGATCTTCTTGCCGAGATATTCGGGCGTGCGTCCAACCATGAGCCCGGCGATGAACACCGTCAGCACCACGAAAAGAATCATGCCGTAGAGGCCGGTGCCGACGCCGCCGTACACGATTTCGCCGAGCTGCATGTTCGCCAGCGGAACGAGGCCGCCCAATGGGGTGAACGAGTCATGCATCGCGTTGACAGCGCCGCACGATGTGTCGGTCGTGACCGCCGCGAACAGTGATGAAGCCGCCACTCCGAAGCGGCACTCCTTGCCTTCCATATTGCCGCCGCTGACGCCGAGCGCGTGCACCAACGGATTGCCGGCGCTCTCGGATGCGTAAGCGACCGTGAAGCCCGCGGCGAATAAGATCGCCATCGCCACGAACAACGCCCAACCCTGGCGCTGATCCTTCGCATAACGGCCATACGTATACGTGAGTCCCGCTCCGATGCAGAAGATCAAGAACATCTCAAGCAGATTTGAGAGCGGCGTCGGATTCTCGTTGGGCGATGCGGAGTTGGCATTGACAAAGCCGCCGCCGTTGGTGCCGAGCTCCTTGATGACTTCTTGCGACGCCATCGGTCCGCCGGTGATGGTCTGCCTGAAGCCTTCGATCGACACGACATCTTGATAGGCATGGAAGTTTTGCGGGATGCCCTGCGATACCAAGAGCAGACAGCCGGCTATGCTGATAGGGAGGAGCACGTAGAGCGTGGCGCGCGTGACGTCGACCCAGAAGTTCCCGACCGTCGTGCGGTCGGTGCGCGTCACGCCGCGGATGACGGCGATCGCGATCGTGATGCCGACAGCTGCCGACACGAAGTTATGCCAGGCAAGGCCGGCTATCTGCGAAAGATAGCTCATCGTGCTCTCGCCGGAGTAGAACTGCCAGTTCGTGTTGGTCATGAAGCTGACGGCGACGTTCCAGGCGCTGTCGGCCGGCAGATTGTCGAAGTGCTGAGGGTTCAGCGGCAGCCACTTCTGCGTGCGCAGCAAGGCGTAGAGATAGACGAGTCCGATCAAGCTGAACGCCAGCGTGGCGAGCAGGTAGGACGCAGCCGACATCTCCGTGGCGGGATCGATGCGGCATAGCCGGTAGAACGCGCGCTCGAGCGGCGCGAATACCGGCTGGAACCAGGTGCGCTCGCCTTCGAACACACGCGCCATGTAGGCGCCAAGCGGTCGCGTCACGAGCAGGACGAGCAAGAGGAAGATGACGGCTTGCGCCCAGCCGAAAAGGTTCATCTTAGAACTTCTCCGGACGCAGCATCGCGTAGGTGAGATAGCAAAGCGCCAACAGAGAGAGCACGAGTCCGATGATCTGGTCGGCCATCGCTAGAGCCGTTCCAATCCGACCGTGTAGCGATCGAACGCGTAGAAGATGACCAGCGTCAAAACGAGCAGGATGATATCGAGCATAGTATCGCCGCGTCGCCTCCGAGATTCCGTACGCATCGTAGCACCGCGGTACGCCTGCTACCATCCGCCGAACGGATGAACCAATCGGCTTCCAGCATGCCAGGTCGCAGCTATCATATCGCTGCCTGGTGAAGGGCGCCGGAAGTCGCGATGAACTCGGGCGCAGGTTCGTCCCGTGCCCGGCGGAGCGCGCCCGGTGGGCGGAGAACTCGCGAGTGGCAATGGCAAAGACGACAAGCCGCAATGCGGCGCGCAAGGCCGCGTATCTCATGGACTGCGCCACGACGTATTATCCCGAACCGTTGACCCTCGTCTCCGGCGAGGGCGCGTACGTGACGGACGAAGAGGGCAGGCGCTACCTTGATTTCTTCGCCGGCATCGCGGTGCTCGTCGCCGGCCACAATCATCCGCAGGTCAGCGCGGCGGTGCACGATCAAGCCGGCAAACTGGTGCACACCTCGACGCTGTACCTCAACGAGCCGGTGCTCGACCTGGCCGAAAAGCTCTCAGAACTGTCGCCGCCGGGCCTCGATAAAGTGTTCGTCGGAAACTCGGGCACCGAAGCGAACGAACTTGCCGCGGTGCTGGCACGCCACTTCACCAAGCGCTCGGAGTTCATCGCGCTCGCACACGCGTATCACGGCCGCTCGGCGTGGACGGTCGGCCTCACCGGGCTTTCGTCGTGGCGCAACTTCGGAGCCGAGCCTTCCAAAGTCGTCTTCGCGCCCAACGCGTATTGCTATCGCTGTCCGCTTCACCTGACGTATCCATCCTGCGGCATCGCGTGCGCGAAAGCGGTCGAAGACGTCATCAAGACGGAGACATCCGGGAACGTCGCGGCGTACTACGCCGAGACGATTCAGGGCGTCGGCGGCATCATCACGCCGCCGCCCGAGTACTATGGCATCGTCAAGGAGATCCTCGACCGGCACGGCATCTTGTTCATCGCCGATGAGGTGCAGACCGCGTGGGGCCGGCTCGGCCACAACCTGTTCGGCATCTCCGATTGGGGCGTCATCCCGGACATCGTCACGTCTGCAAAAGGACTTGGCAACGGATTGCCGATCTCAGTGGTGATCGCACGCCGCGAGATCGCCGACGCGTACGCAGGCCCGCACATCAACACGTTTGGCGGCAATCCGCTGTCCGCGCGCGCCGCGATCGCGACGCTCGACGTCATCGAGACTGAAGGCTTGACGGCGAATGCCGCAGCGATCGGCGACCACCTGCTCGCCCGCTTGCGCGACCTTGCGCGCGCGCATCCCATCGTCGGCGAAGTGCGCGGACGCGGCCTGATGATCGGCATCGAGCTCGTATCGAACCGGGACAGCAAGGAGCCGGCGCCGGCGGCCGCCGAGCGCGTCCTGAACCTATCAAAAGACAAGGGCCTGCTGATCGGACGCGGGGGATTGTACGCGAACACCCTGCGCATTCAACCGCCGCTCGTCATCACGCGCGCGCAGGCCGATGAAGCGGCTGGCATTCTCGATGACGCGCTGGGCGTCGCCGATCGCGAGTTCGCGCAAGCGTGAGCGATCCGACAAAGGTGAGCGACAGTGGGCAGACGCGCGAGCGCGCCCCGCACATCGCGTACGAGCCCGGCGTCCTGCGCATCGTCGACCAGACGAAACTGCCCGGCGAGCTCGACGTGCTCTCGTTGACGTCGGCAGGCGAAGTCGCGTCGGCGATCCGTGAGATGCGCGTGCGCGGCGCGCCCGCGATCGGTATCGCGGGCGCCTACGGCCTTGCGATCGCGGCGCTGCAGTCGGCGCGAAAGGCCGACAGCCCCGATCATTTCCTCGGCATGCTGGCGGACGCTGCGCAAACGCTTGAAGCCGCGCGGCCGACGGCTGTCAACCTCGCGTGGGCCGTGCACGGTCTGCTCAATGAGGCGAAACGCCACGTCAACGACGGCGTGCCGCCCGAAGCGGTGGCGGTCCAGCTTCAAAAGGAAGCGAAAACGTTGCATGCCGATGACATCGCCGCTTGCAGGCGCATTGGGGATGCGGGGGCGCCGCTCTTGCCGCGCGGGGCGAACGTGCTGACGCACTGCAACACCGGGGACTTTGCGACCGGCGGATACGGCACCGCGCTCGGCGTCATCCGCTCGGCGTGGCGCGCCGGTGCGCTGCGCCGGGTGTATGTCGACGAAACGAGGCCGGCGTTGCAGGGCGCTCGCCTGACTACGTATGAGCTGGATGGCGACCGCATCCCATACACGCTTATCACCGACGGCATGGCCGGCCATTTCATGCGGCGCGGCGACATCGGAGCGGTGATCGTCGGCGCGGACCGCATCGCAGCGAATGGTGACACGGCGAACAAGATCGGCACCTACGCACTGGCCGTGCTCGCGCGCGAGCACGACATCCCGTTCTACGTGGCCGCGCCGCGCTCGACGTTCGACCCCGACGCGCAGACCGGTGACGACATTCCGATCGAGGAGCGATCTGCGGGCGAAGTGCGCGCGGTGCAAGGCGTACCTATCGCACCGGCCGACGCGCCTGTCGCCAATCCGGCGTTCGATGTGACGCCCGCTCGATACATCACGGCATTCATCACCGACGCCGGCGTTCTCGCGCCGCCATTCGATGCAGCGATCGCGGCGTTAGGCAAGGCCGGCGCCGCGGCTCCGGCGACCGCCAAGACGTGAGCGCGCGAGCAGCCGGGCCGCGCGCGAAGAAGAGCGCAGGAAAGGTGGGGTATCTCGATTTCATCGCCGACCCGCCCGCAGACCCGCCGCGGCTGATCGTCGTCGCCGGCAAGGAGCCGGCGCTTGCCGACGACGTGCTCGAGCGGCTAGTCGCGGCCGCGCTGCCCGACGAATCGCTGCGTGCGCTCAACGCCGATGTCATCGACGCTCGCGAAGCTAGTGACTTCAGTGCGATCGCGGAGAAGAGCGCTGCGTTGCCGTTCCTCGCATCGCGCCGGGTCGTCATCGTGCGCGGCACCATCGACCTCAAGAAAGAGCAGCGCGACGAGATCGCGGCAGCCGCGGCGCTCGTGCCGGCCGGCGCTTTGCTCATCGTCGATCACAGCGGCAAGCCTGCACGTCCGCAGGGACGCAAGCCGGCTGACGAAGCGGCGGCTTTTGCAAAGGCGCTGCCCGATTCGCTGCTCATCGACGTCACGCTCAACGCCGCAGCATGCGAGCGTTACATACAGATGCACGCGCAACGGCTCGGGATCGAGGTCGACCCTGGCGCGGCCGCAGCGCTCGCCTCCGTCGAAAACGTGACAGAGATCAAGAACGCCCTCGAGCTGCTGTCGCTCGTGAAAAAACACATCAGCGAAGACGACGTTCGCGAATATGCACTGCCGAGCGGCGACGCGAAGTTTTGGGACCTCGCCGGCGCGATCAACGACGGTCAGGCCGAACACGCCCTGCGGCTGGCACGAGAGCTCGTCGCCGATCCGGGCGACGCCATCGGACCGCTCGTTTGGCTTGCCGCCGAACAGCAGATGATTTGGGAGCTGCGCCACGGCGCGCGCGCGGCCGAATACGCAGCCGCGACTGGCCAGAACACCTGGCGCGTCAGCAAGCTGCTCGGCGCCGGCCGCGGCCTGAGCAGCAAAGAGCTCAAAGAGCGCGTCGACGTCACCATGGCGGCGCTCGAGCGCTCCCTCACCGGCCGGCGCCAGCCCGATCAGGCGCTCGAAGAGGTCATCGTCCGGCTCACCGCCCGCAAGCAGTGAACGCGCACCGCGTCCGCGGTGTCAGTATCACGACATTCCGGTGAGGACGACCGATGACGGCGCCTTCGAGCGCCTGGTACGGGAGAATCAGCGCGTGGTCTATCAGATCGCGTTCGGCGTGCTCGGCAATTCCGCGGACGCCGAAGACGTCGCCCAAGAGACCTTCGTACGGGCATTCCGCGCCATCGGCGCGCTGCGCGAGCCGCACAAATTCAGCGCGTGGGTCGCGCGCATCAGCCATCGTTTGGCGCTCAATCGCGTGCGCGATTGCCAGCGTGCGAGGCAGCGCGAGATCAGGGCGTTCGAACAGCGCGATGCGCCGGCCGACGTTGAATCGCTTGAGGCAGAGCGCGCGTTTGCCGCGGACGTACGCGAGCGCGTCGCTCAATTGCCGGCGAAACTGCGCGACGTCATGCTGCTGTGCGCCGTCGAGGGACTCGATCACGCGTCGGTCGCGCGGATCCTTGACATTCCGCAAGGAACCGTGCGTTCCAGGCTGTTCTTGGCGCGCCGCGCGCTGCTGAAGGCGTTTGCGTCGTGAACGCCTGCGATCGTTTCCGGCAGATCCTGGACGACGTCGCGGCGGGCGCGACTGCGGATGCTGATTTGAGTGCGCACCTGCAAACCTGCGACGAATGCGCTCAAGAGCTGCAGCGAAAGCGCGCGCTCATGGAGCGCATCGACGGCGCCGTGCAACGGTGGATCGCGCAGGCACCGCCCAGCGACATCGCCGAGCGGGTGATGATCCGGACCCGCGCGTCAGCGCAGGCGCGCATGCCGGCCGCATTGCCGCTTTCGGCCGGTATTGCCGCCGCGCTCGCGCTTGTCGTCGCATCGTATGTCGGCATGCGCCATGCACCCGTCGCGAGCACGCCGCAACAGCGCCAATCGGTTCTCGACTGGAACTCGCCGACAGCAACGCTGCTCGCGCCCTCCGGGAGCGTGTTCAACGTCAACGCACCGGGCGGACTAGCCGGCAGCTCACGCGTCCACGTGGATGTATCGAATGGAGACAAACATGATGAGTAAGATAGCAGCGTTTGCAACTGCGCTGCTGCTGCTGACGAACACCGGCGCGCTCGCCGATCCGGCGCCGAACGCACAACCGACCGCCAATGACCCTGTCGGGGCTGCACTTGTGCCGCCGGATCTCGTAATGGGCCATCAACAAGAGCTCGGCCTGAGCGAGAACCAAAAGGCGGCGATCCAATCCGCGATGCAGTCGGCGCAAGCCAAGTTCACGTCGACGCAGTGGCAGCTCTCTGCTGCGATGGAGACGCTCGTATCGATCCTGAAACAGCCGCACGTCGACGCGAGTAAGGCGCTCGCGCAGCTTGACAAGGAGCTCGCGCTCGAACGCGAGATCAAGCACACGCAGCTGCAGCTCATGATCGCCATCAAGAACGAGCTGACGAGCGAGCAGCTGGCGAAAATCGCACAGCTGCGCGCCGCACAAGACCGCTAGCACATGCGTGCGAACTGGCTCATCGGCGTCACCATCGCATGCGCCCTGCTGCTCGCAAGCTGCAGCTCGAACAGCGCGACGCTGGCGCTGCCGAGCACACCCAACGGGTTCGCCTCCAACGCACAGATCTGGATGCATCCAAAGCCGTACATCGTTGCGCCGCCGCCGACCGGTGGGGGCGCAGTGGACTTTCTTGCGCTCTTCCAGAGCGACGCGAGCTGGGCGGACGTCGCCGCGCATACCGCGGTGTTCGGGCTTTATGCCGGCTGGGTGCTGAGCATCGACGACCCGACACTCGCGCAGGCGGCGTCTTTTCTCAACGCTCACCACATGGCAGTCGAGCTCGAAGTGCCGTCATTGCAAGCGACGGCCGCTTGCGGCAACGGCGTCGAGGGGTTCGTGCCCAACTTTCTTACGGTGCACGACGTCACGCTCACATATCTGCAGCGCTTGCGCGCTCTCGGCGTCAATGTCGCATACCTGAAGGTCGATGAACCCTTCTATTTCGGCAGCGTGATCACGAGCGATCCGCTCGCCTCATCGCCGCCTTGTCATTGGAGCGTCAATTACGTCGCACAACAGGTCGCGCAGTTCGCACAACTGGTGCACACGGTCTATCCGAATGCGCAAGTCGGGGACATCGAACCCGTCATCGCAAGCGCGTACTCGCCCGACGTCGTCACCGCACTGACGCAATGGCACAGCGCGTTTGCGGCGGCAGCCGGAGCGCCGTTTCCCTTCTACATCGCCGATATCGATTTTTCGAACCCCACCTGGCCCGCGCTCGTGAAGACGCTCGAGAGCTCGACGCGCGCGGCGGGGATGAAATTCGGCATCCTCTACATAGGCGACTTGCAGGACTCCTCGGACCAGATCTGGGCGAGCAAGTCGATCGCGCGCTTCGAGCAGTACCAAGGAAGCGAACAGGGCAAGCCCGACTTCGTGCTGTTCCAATCCTGGATGCCGCACCCGACCCGCTGCCTACCGGAGACGGATCAGACGACGATGACGGGCGTTGTCGAGGCCTACCTCAAGGCGACGGGAGCCGCTAAAGCTCGCACCCGCTGAGCCAAGGGCCGGCGAAGGTTTACCATCTTGACAAGGGGATGGTAACTGTGGTATTTAGTCAATTGACCAAGGCGTCCGACTAAAGCCCGTAGGGCCACAGCGGCCTCTGGTTTCCTGTTCCCTCAAGGAGAGCGTGAAATGGCGACCCAGACCCAACCGCAGGCGAAGACGGCTGCAAAAACCTACGTGCTGCAAGGCACGATTCTCGAGGCCTGCTCTTGCCGCACGCTATGCCGCTGCTGGATCGGCGAAGACCCCGACGGCGGCGCATGCGACGCGTTCCTCGCATACAACATCACCAAGGGCGAGATCAACGGCATCGACGTTTCCGGTCTCACGTTCGTCGGCGTGGTGAAGATCCCGGGCAACGTGCTCGTGCCCAAGAGCTGGAGCCGCGTGACGTTCGTCGACAACCGCGCGCGCCCAGAGCAGAAGAAGGCGCTACTCGATGCGTTCCAAGGCCGGCTTGGCGGACCGCTCGGCGACTTGAGCGGCCTCGTCAAAGAAGACCTAGCCAGCTACGACGTGCCGATCGAGCACAAGCTCGTCGGCGGCGAAGGCACGATCAGCGTGGGTGACAAGATCCACGCGAAGATGGCGCCCTACAAGAGCGCCTACGGTACGGCGACGACGCTGCGCGACAGCATATTCAGCACGATCGCCGGAGCGCCGGCCTACGTTTCGAAAGCGTCGGAGCACTTCGTCAACATCCCCGAACACGGCATGGTGTGGACGTTCAAGGACCGCAACGCGATCCAAGGCGACTTCCGCTTCGAAGCCTGACATGTCGGCAATCGCTCGCGGTGTGACCGGTGGCATCACCGGTCACACCAAAGCTCTCGCGATCTTGTTCGCCGCCATCGCCGGCGCCTGGACGCTTTGTATCTGGGCGGAGATCAGCGGCGTCGCGGCGACGGTGCATCACCACGCGCTGTACGAAAACGGACGTCCGCTCTGGTCGTCCGCGCTGCTGCTGCTCGTCGCCTGGCAAGCGATGACGGCGGCGATGATGCTGCCCTCGTCGCTCGGCTTCATCCGCATGTACGCCGCCGCCGCACGCAGCGCGCCGGAGTTCCCGGCCGCGCTCGCGCTGTTCTTGTTCGCCTACTTCGCGGTGTGGAGCGGATTCGCGCTGCTCGCATTCCTCGGCGACATGCGGCTGCACGCGCTTGTCGATGCGTGGCCGTGGCTGGACGCGCACCCACAGATCATCGCAGCCGGCACGTTGGCGCTCGCAGCCGTATACCAGCTCACGCCGCTCAAAGACGCGTGCCTGCGCGCGTGCCGCCACCCCGGCATGTACCTCGCCGCGCATTACCGCCGTGGCGCGCTCAACGGGCTGCGCATCGGTTTTGGCCACGCCCTGTTCTGCCTGGGCTGCTGCTGGGCGCTCATGCTCGTGATGTTCGCGGCCGGCGTCGCGCACCTGGCGTGGATGGGCGTGCTCGGCGCCGTCATGCTGGTCGAAAAGGGCGCTCGCGACGGCGAACGCTTCGTCATGCCTGTCGGCGTCGCACTCGCAGTGCTCGCCGCGATCGCGCTTGCGCTGCCGCACGCGATACCGGGACTGTAAAGGAGCTCCCCCGATCGAAGCAATACCGCGCCGGCGCGCCGGCATCACACCAGCGAGAGAAGAAGCCGAGCAAGCTTTCTTAGACGCGGCCGAGCGGCTGCTCGTAAGCGTCGGCTACGCCGGCATCACGACACGCAAGGTCGCCGAAGAGGCCGGCCTCAATCACGGCTTGGTCCACTACTATTTCGGCTCCATGCAAGAACTGTTGCTGCAGGTGCTCGAGCGGTTTACCGATCGGCTCGTCGAGCGCCAGCGCGAGATGTATGCCGCGCCCGGCCCCTTCATCGAGAAGTGGCGCACGGCGATGCGCTACCTTGATGAAGATGAAGACAGCGGCTACGCGAAGATCTGGTACGAGCTGCAGGCCATGGGCTGGAACGATCCGGAGATCCGCAAGCGCGTCGCCAGGATCACTCGCGTGTGGTACGACGTCATCGACGAGGCGCTCACCAAGGCGATGGACGAGTACGGGCTTGACCGCTCGACCTTCTCATCGGAAGCCATCGTGACGCTCGTCGGCACGTTCAACATGGGCATCCATTTGCAGCGGCTGTCAGGTGTTAACTGGGGGCATCGCGAACTGCTGCGCGCGATCGACGGCTGGCTCGTACAGCTCGAAGCTGCAAAGGCGCAGCGCGAGTCGGCGAAAAAGCCGGCGTGAGAGAAGACGATGAGAGCGCGCGAACCCGACCAAAGCGGTTACGCACAGCGCGACGGCCTCAAGATCTACTACGAGATCTTCGGCGACGGTCCGCATACGATATTGCTGTTGCCGCCGTGGGCTATCAGCAACTCGCGCGCGTGGAAGCTGCAGGTGCCATACCTCGCGCGCCACTTTCGAGTCATCGCCTACGATCCGCCGGGCAACGGTAAGTCCGATCGCTCGCAGGATCCTGCGCAGTACACAGATTGGAAGCGCGTCGCCGACGCGATCGCTGTGTTGGACGCGACGGGCACCGAAAGCGCCGTCGTCGTCGGCATCTGCACCGAAGCGTGGACGGCGACGTTGCTCGCCGGCGAACACCCGGGCCGCTGCGAAGGTCTGGTCTTTTTCGCGCCGGTGTCCCCCTACGGAGAAAGTTTGCCCGAGCGCGAGCGCTATTCGTTCGACGACGTGCTTGCGACGCACGAAGGGTGGGCCAAAGAGAACCGCGCGTACTGGCAGACGAACTATCGCGACTTCCTTGAGTTTTTCTTCGATCAAGCGCTGAGCGAACCTCATTCGAGCAAGCAGATCGAGGATTGCGTCGGCTGGGGTTTACAGACCGACCCGGCGACGCTGGCGGCCACAGTCGACGCGCCGGAATATCTGGCGACGTTGAAACCTGGCGAGCCGGCCCTGGCTGAGCTCTATCGCAAGATCGAGTGCCCGGTGCTGGTCATCCACGGCAGCGACGATCGCTTGGTGTCGCCGACGCGCGGCGCCGCCGTCGCTCAAGCGACGAATGCGGAACACGTCGTCATCGAGGGCGGCTGCCACGTCCTGTGGGGCCGTGAGCCCGTCAAGATCAATCTGCTGCTGCGCGACTTTGCGGAGAGGACGTACTCCATGGTCCCGACATCACGCTGGTCCGTCGCGCGCACGCGTCGCCGGCGCGCGCTCTACATCTCATCGCCGATCGGCCTCGGCCACGCGCAGCGCGATCTCGCGATCGCGCGCGAGCTGCGCCGCCTGCATCCCGATCTTGAGATCGATTGGCTCGCGCAGGACCCGGTCACGCGTGTGTTGTCCGCAGCCGGAGAACGCATCCACCCGGCGAGCGCTTTTCTCGCCAGCGAGAGCGCGCACATCGAAAGCGAATCGGCCGAACACGACCTACACGCGTTCCAAGCGGTCCGGCGCATGGACGAGATCCTGGTCAACAACTTCATGGTGTTCCACGACATCGTGCGCGACGAGCCGTACGACGTCTGGATCGGCGACGAAGCGTGGGAGCTCGATTATTTCCTGCACGAGAACCCCGAAGAGAAGCGCGCGCCATTCGTCTGGATGACCGACTTCGTCGGCTGGATCCCGATGCCCGATGGCGGCACGCGCGAAGCCGCGATCACGACCGATTACAACGCGGAGATGATCGAGCACATCGCGCGCTATCCGCGCTTGCGCGACCGTTCCATCTTCGTCGGCAATCCCGAGGACATCGTTCCGGACACGTTCGGCGCCGATCTGCCGCGCATCGCGGATTGGACGCGCGACCATTTCGATTTCTCCGGCTACATCACCGGATTCGACCCGGCCGCGTTCGCCGACCGCGCCGCACTGCGCGCAGAGCTGGGCTATCGACGCGATGAGACGGTCTGCATCGTCACGGTGGGCGGATCGGGCGTGGGCGGACACCTGCTGCGCCGCGTGATCGACTCGTTCGCGGCCGCCAAAAAGCTCGTGCCGTCGCTGCGCATGATCGCCGTCGCGGGTCCGCGGATCGATCCAGCATCATTGCCGTCCGCGCCAGGGCTGGAAGTGCGCCCCTACGTCCACGAGTTATACCGCCATCTC
>JAFAKE010000008.1 GCA_019235715.1 Vulcanimicrobiota bacterium | reverse complement strand
GTGCCGCCCATGATGTACAAGGGCGTTTTGCTCGTTCCCGTGCGCGTGATCTCAGAAGCGCTCGGCGCATATGTCCAGTGGGTGCCCGAGCAGCATGTCTGCGTCGTGCGCTACATCCCGCCGACGCCGGTGCCGACACCGCCACCGACGCCGGTGGCGACGCCTGTGCCGACCCCGGTGCCGACGCCACATCCGTATGTGCCGATCGGCTTCATTCAGGGTGGGTTCAACCTGCACCAGGTAGCCAACGAGTTCTCGCCTGCCGGCAACCACACGACCGGCGCGTGGACGGGTGAAGCTGGTCTGTTCCTCGGCCCGTTCGCCGTCACGGCCAACGTGCGTGAGGACCAGTACCGCACGACCCACAACCATCAGGATCCGTCAGGTAACCCGCAGACGCAGTTCTCAACGATCGATGGTGGTGCGGCGTTCATCCCGGTGTCAACGCAAAACCTGACCGACTGGGATGCGCGTCTCGAGTATCAGATCCTCAAGCCTCGTATCAACATCGCGGGTAGCTATCTCAACACATGGACCAACTACGGCTATCCGAAGTTGACGGGCGCAGGATTTGGTCTCGACAAACTGCCGGACTTTGAGAACGATCTCGGCTGGTACGGTTCATTCATGTACTATCCCAACATCAAGGGTTCGTACACGGTGACGACCGCCGGCAGCCCGAACTTGGGCAGCACGTACTACCAGCAGTACTCGCTCTTCAAGTACGACATCGGTGTGACGTACGGTAAGAGGATCTACGTGCTAGTCGGGTACGACGGCGATCGCTTCCTTGTGAAGCAAAATGCGCCGGTGTCGCAGACGCACTCCGGTCCGTATGCGGGTCTAGGCTTCAGCTTCTAGGCTCCATCCGACGACGAATGACGCCCGATGCAACAATCGGGCGTCATTTTTTATGTGTCCCCCATTGCGGTCTGAGTTTTGCAAGTGATGAGTGGGAAAACCGCGCACGTTCGCAAACGGTGTGCGAGGGATTGCCGTACCAAGGATTGGCGCTCGAGTAGGAGGAGACGACCTTGAGGTATTTCTTTGCCGCGGTTGTAGTCGCATTGGTCTGGGTAATGAGCGGCGCTACACCGAGTCTCGCGCAGCCGACAGCAGTACCAAACGCGACGCCGGCCATGCAAGCCTCGCCAGAGATGACACCGCAACCGGCACCGTCACCTCCGGCCGCGCCGACGATGCCGCCGATGGATTTCGGCAACCCGCCATCCGGCGAGATACCTATCCTCTTCAACGATCACCATGTATACGCCAACCCCGATACGTTGCGGCAGGGACGCGTGCTCGCCGCGCTCGTCAAGAAGGGGACCATCATGGTGCCACTGCGCAGCATGTTCGAGCAGATGGGCGCCACCGTCAGCTACGACGCTGCCAGCAAATCCGTCAAAGCGAGCAAGCCAGGCTCCGAAGTCCAAGTGACCCTTGGCAAGAACCAAGTCGTCATCAACGGCGAGGCACGTCCTCTCGACGTGCCACCCATGATGTACAAGGGTGTGTTGCTCGTTCCCGTGCGCGTGATCTCAGAAGCGCTCGGCGCATACGTCCAATGGGTGCCCGAGCAGCGCGTTTGTGTCGTGCGGTTCATCCCGCCGACACCCGTGCCAACACCGCCGCCGCCAATCGCGACACCAGCGCCGTCACCAACGCCGACGCCGACACCCGCGCCGATCGGATTCATCCAGGGCGGCATCGCCAGCACGCTGACGAGCAATCAATATGCTCCCGGCATGCACTCGACAGGATCGTGGAACGGTGAAGCGGGTCTCTTCTTAGGCCCCGTTTCGCTTGTGGGCACCTATCGCACGGATCAATATCGCACGACCCACAACGCACAGGATCCATCAGGCAACGCGCTCACCCAGTTCAACACGATCGATACGGGAACGGCATTCTCCCCGGTGTTCACTGGGCGTCAATGGGATATCGAAGGACGCGCTGAGTACGAGATCCTCAAGCCGCGCATCAACATCGGCGGGAGCTTCTTGACGACGTACACCAACTACGGCGATCCGCGTCTGACGGGCGGCGGCTTTGGTATCGAGAAGCTGCCCTATGGCAAGACGACCTTCGACTGGTACGGATCCTTCTTCTATTACCCGTGGATGCAAGGGACGTACATGGAGACCGCCGGTCCAAACAACGGCACGTCCTACAAGCAGCAAGCCCAGATCTTGAAGTACGATGTCGGCGTCAACTATGGGTTTGGTTGGATCTACGTGCTTGCCGGATACTCCGGTGATCGCTACACAGCCAAGCAGAACATGCCGATCTCGCAGACGCATTCGGGGCCGTACGCGGGCTTGGGCTTCCGCTTCTAGCAGCGAGCAATCTCTGTAGGGGCGGCACTTTAGTGCCGCCCAAGCTTGCGACTCCTGTCCCTTCACACGGCCTATTTCGTGTGGCTTTTTGGTGGGAAAAGAAATTTCAGAGCGCAAACGCTTGTGACCAGTTGACATTACCGGCAACATCTTCGCAGGAGGAAACACGCGTGAAGCAACTTTGTCTCGCGGCTGCGCTTGCGATAGCGTTTGTCGCCACGGGCATTGCGCCGAGTTTCGCCGACACCCCGACGCCGGCGCCCGCGATGAGTTCCACACCAGGTGCGCCCAGCGCGGCACCAGTCATGACGCCGGAGGCGACCATGGCGCCCACAGCGCCCGCGCTGCCCCCGATGGATTTTGGCAGTCCGCCGTCCGGCGAAATCCCCATCCTGTTCAACGACCACCATGTGTACGCCAACCCTGACACGCTGCGCCAAGGACGCGTCCTGGCTGCGCTCGTCAAAAATGGCACGCTCATGGTGCCG
>JAFAKE010000028.1 GCA_019235715.1 Vulcanimicrobiota bacterium | reverse complement strand
CGTGCCGATCGTGACGTCGGCCCTCGAAGAGACGTGGTCGACGAGCATTTTTCCGTAATCCATCTTATATATATGGTCGCCGGCGAGCACCAGCACGTAGTCGGGACGGTGTGAACGGATGATGTCCAGGTTCTGATAGACCGCGTCGGCGGTCCCGCGGTACCAAGATTCCTCAATGCGTTGCGAGGCCGGCATCAGTTCGATCTCTTCGCCGAACTCACCGTGCAAGAAGCTCCAGCCCCGTTGCAAATGGCGGATGAGCGAGTGCGCCTTGTACTGCGTGATGACGCCCACGCGGCGGATGCCGGAATTGATGCAATTTGAAAGCGGGAAGTCGATGATGCGGAACTTGCCGCCGAATGGCACCGCAGGTTTGGCACGCCATTGCGTCAGCTGCATGAGCCGTGAACCGCGGCCACCAGCAAGCACGAGGGCGAGCGTCGCCTTCGTGAGCAAGCTGACGAACCGTGGCTGCGTAGACTGCGCCATGGCGCTATCTATCGTAGGACGGGGAAGCTCTCCTGGGAAGCGCGAGCATTGGGAGATCGAGGGTCAGCCGGTAGGCGAGCACCGCGACAATCGCACCGATGAACGGCGCGGTCAGATAGATCCACTGATCGTGCCAGATCCCGCCGATCAGCGCCGGCCCAAACGAACGCGCGGGGTTCATCGACGCGCCGGAGATGGGACCACCGAACAGCGCATCGAGCGCGATCGTGCTCCCGATCGCGATGCCTGCGAAGCTTTTCGTCGCACGCCCATGCACGGCCGAACCTAAGATGACGAAGACGAGAAGACACGTCATGAGCAACTCAAGCCAAAACGAGGTGTCCGCGGCGCCGTTCGGGATGGTCGCGCCGAGCGCTCCGGCCTGGCCGAAGATCAAACGAACGACTCCGCTTGCCGCAACCGCACCGCATGTCTGTGCCGCGATATACGCCGGCACGCGACCGCCGTTCAATTCTCCCGAGATCCAAAATCCGATAGTCACCGCCGGGTTGAAGTGCGCACCGGAAATATGACCTAGTGCATAGACGAGCGCGGCGACGACCAGACCGAAAACGAGCGAGACGCCGACGTGCGTAACCGCGTGGGTCAGCGCATCGACAACGATTGCGCCGGTGCCGGCCAATACGAGAAAGAACGTTCCGATGAGCTCAGCGGCGAGAGCCTGGCGCACTTAGGACAGACGCGTTGCGGCCGAAAGCTCAACGACGAGCTGATCGACACGCTGCGCGATGTCGTCGCGGATGCCTCTGACGGTGGCCAGATCCTTACCGGCTGGATCCTCTACGTCCCAATCCAAATAGCGCTTTCCCGGATAGATCGGGCACGCATCGCCGCACCCCATCGTGATGACCGCGTCCGCCGCGCGCACGACATCATCGGTCAACGGCTTGGGGAATTCTTTGCTCAGGTCCAACCCGAGCTCGCTCATGGCTTCAACGACTACAGGGTTCACTGCGTTCGCCGGCGTGCTACCGGCCGAACGCACGTGCACTCGACCTTTCGCTCTGTCGTCGAGCAGCGCGGCCGCCATTTGGCTCCGCCCGGCATTATGCGTGCAGACAAACAGCACTTCGGCCACGTTCTTTTGCGAATGGCCTTCCACTTTGGCCTCCTCAGGCCGAACAGCACGCATGGGCGCCGTCCGATTCGCGGCAGCACGACATGTCCGCGCTCTGGCGTTCATCGCTTTCTGAAATAACGTGGTACGTTTCCCAGCGCCGGCCATCCGGATCGGTCGCCCACACCTTGTCCTGCACCGCATAGCAGCACGTTTCACCGCGTTCGACCTCGACGGCGAATCCCGAGCGCTGCAGCCGGTCGATCGCCGCCTGTACGCGATCGGTTGAATCGACGGCCACTCCGAAATGGTCGCCCCGCGATGTTTCCCCGCGCGATCCAGGCGACAGCGCTAACTCAAGTCCCGGTTCGTCGGTGATGAACAGCGCATAGTCATCAAGGCGCTTTAGCGGCTCGCTATTGAGAAGGGTGCTATAGAACTTCACGCTCGCATCGAGGTCGTGCGTGGTGAAGCTGAGATGAGTTTTCACGCGGCGGCTCTCCGTGGGACGATGGCGTCGACCGCGGCATCGAGCCGGTGGAAGAAATCGTCGGCGAGACGATAGTAGACCCACGTGCCGCGACGTTCGGCTTTGACGATCCCCGCTTCCCGCAAGACGGAAAGATGATGCGAAACGGCAGGCTGGCGCAGGGGAAATGCGTCGGTGAAATCGCAGACGCAAATCTCGTGCTTGGTGCGCGCGAGCGTCGCGATCATGCGCAAGCGATACGGGTCCGCAAGCGCACGAAAAAGCGCTGCTTCTCCATCCCTCTCGCGTTTGTCGACTTTTGCTCGCGGGCACGTCCGTTGTATTGACATACTTCAATATAGTAGCGCTTATATCGATATTTGTCAATGCAGCGTGGGCAGGGCCCGGTCGACGCGCACCTACAAAGGCGCCGGTGCGGCGATGCGGGAATGGCCGCCCCCACAATGGACGATCCCGGACAATCGCCCACAGCAGGCGCTGCTTCAACAGTGCCGCCGATCAGCGAAGCGCCGCCGACTGCGGAAGAGGTGCGTCTTTCCGAAAGCCACGCACGGGTCGTGCGCTGGCGGCGTTGGGGTACGTACTTGAGCCAGCGCCAGTGGGGCACAGTCCGTGAGGACTATAGCGCTGACGGCGATGCATGGGGGTATTTCCCGTTTGACGATGCCGGCGCGCGAGCCTATCGTTGGGGTGAAGACGGCCTGCTCGGCATCAGCGACGACTTGCAGACGCTGTGTTTCGCCCCAGCCTTGTGGAATGGCGTCGACGAAATCCTCAAAGAACGTCTCTTCGGTTTGTCCAATCCGCAAGGCAATCACGGCGAAGATGTCAAGGAGTGTTACTACTATCTTGACAACACTCCGACGCACTCGTACGCGAAGGCGCTGTACAAATATCCGCAAGGCGCGTTTCCTTACGGTCCGCTTGTCTCCGTCAACGCCGGCCGCTCTCGCTTAGAACCCGAATACGAACTGGTCGACACCGGCGCGTTCGACGACGATCGCTACTTCGACGTGACGATCGAATACGCCAAAGCCGGAGCCGAAGACATCTGCATCGAGATCACCGCGACGAATCGCGCATCCGCCGCCGCGACGCTGCATCTTCTGCCGACGCTGTGGTTTCGAAATACGTGGTCGTGGAGCGACCCGCCGTTGTCGCGACCGTCGATCGCATGGGAACTCGATACGCGTGACCACAGCGTGCTGTTGGTCAACCATCATGGGCTCGGCACGCGCCGGTTCTACGTTCAGCCGCCGACTGCACTATTGTTCACCGAGAACGAGACCAACCGGCAGCGGATTTACGGCGAGCCGAATGCGCAGCCGTACGTGAAGGACGCGTTTCACGAGTACATCTTGCGCGACAACACTGCCGCGGTCAATCCGGCGCGGCGCGGCAGCAAAGCGGCGGCGCTCTACGTAGTTAAGATCGAGCCTGGCGAAAGCGCGCGCATACGTGCGCGCCTAGGAGACGGCCCGCCGCTGGACGACGCGCTGGGCGCAGCCTTTGATACGGTGCTGCGCCAGCGGCGTGTGGAAGCAGACGAGTTCTATGCCCGCGTCTCGCCCTATCCCCTTTCCGATGACGGTCGCACCGTGCAGCGTCAGGCGTTCGCCGGCATGCTGTGGACCAAGCAGTATTACGGTTACATGGTGTACCGCTGGCTGGCCGGCGATCCAGGATTGCCCAAACCAGCGCCCGTGCGTAAACGCGGACGCAACAACAACTGGAAAAACCTTGAAGCCAACGACGTGCTTTCGATGCCCGACGATTGGGAATATCCGTGGTTTGCAGCCTGGGATATGGCATTCCATTGCGTCACGCTTGCGCTCATCGATCCCGTCTTCGCCAAGCGTCAGCTCGATCTGCTCACGCGCGAATGGTACATGCACCCAAACGGCCACGTGCCCGCCTACGAATGGAATTTCAGCGATGCGAATCCGCCGGTGCTTGCATGGGCGGCGCATCGCGTCTATCAGATCGAGCGCAAGATGTACGGACGCGCCGATCGCCCGTTCCTGGAGCGCGTGTTCCAGAAACTGCTGCTCGACTTCACGTGGTGGTGCAATCGCCAGGATGCGGAAGGCAACAACATCTTCGGCGGAGGCTTCCTCGGCCTAGACAACATCGGCGTCTTCGACCGCAGCACGCGGCTGCCGGGCGGCGCGCACATCGACCAAGCCGATGGCACGACGTGGATGGGCGCCTACTGTCTGAGCATGCTCGGCATCGCGATCGAGTTGGCGCAGCAGAATGCCGTGTATGAAGACATCGCGACCAAGTTCTTCGAGCACTTCGTCTATATCGCCGATGCGATGAACGGCACGGCCGGCGACGACGTGGCCGGACTATGGGATGAGGAGACCGGCTTCTACTACGATTCCTATCACCGCCTCGACAAGGAGCCGCTGCCGCTGCGCATTCGCTCGATGGTCGGCTTGCTGCCCATCGTCGCAAGCGTCGCCGGCGACGAAGACGCGTTCGAGAACTTGCCCGACTTCCGCCGCCGGGTTCAGTGGTTCTTCCGCAACCGGCCGGACCTGCACGCAAACGCCGACAACCTTGGCGCCAAGAGCTTGCGCGGACGCCGGCTGCTCGCCATCGTCGACGAAAAACGGCTGCGCCGCTTGCTCGCGCGCATGCTCGACGAGACCGAATTTCTCAGTCCGTACGGCATCCGATCGCTCTCGCAATACCATCGCGCTCACCCCTTCGAGCTGCATCTCGACGTGGGAACGCGCATGATCGATTACGAGCCGGGCGAGTCGACGACCGATCTGTTCGGCGGCAACTCGAACTGGCGCGGACCGGTATGGTTCCCGCCCAATTTCCTGCTGATCGAGGCGTTGCAACGTTACCACTACTATTTCGGCGACGATTTCATGGTCGAGTGCCCGACGGGTTCCGGCAAGCTCATCAATCTATGGGATGTCGGCACCGAGCTCTCGCACCGCTTGATCAACTTGTTCATGCTGGACAAAGGTGGACGGCGTCCGATGCTCGGCGACGTTGACAAGTTCCAAACCGATCCGCATTTCGCGAATCTGCTGCCGTTCTATGAGTATTTCAACGGCGATAACGGCGCCGGGCTCGGCGCCATGCATCAAACCGGCTGGACGGGCCTGGTCGCAAAATTGCTGCAGCAGTGCGCCGAGTACGGCGGCCAAGAGAAGTCACCGATATGAACGCCGACGCCGTCGACGCGATCGTCATCGGGAGCGGTCAAGGTGGCGTGCCGTTCGCCGTCGATCTCGCGCAGCAGGGGAAATCTGTGGCGCTGTTCGAGCGCGGACGTCTGGGCGGCACGTGCATCAATTACGGCTGCACGCCGTCAAAGGCGTTCTTGGCGTCGGCCCACAATGCCGGCCGCGCGCGCAACGCCGAAAAGCTGGCCGTGTACGCGCAGGTCAATGTCGACTTCCCCGCGGTTATGGAGCGCGTGCGCTCGATCCGCGATGAGTTCATGCGCGGGATCGCGCGTAAGCTCGATCAGGCGGGCGTGCGTGTCGTGCACGCACAGGCACGCTTCACCGGCGAGCGCACGGTGAGCGGCGGCGGCGTCACGCTTAGCGCGCCGCTCGTCGTCATCGACACCGGCACGTCGGCAGCGGTGCCGAACATCCCCGGACTTGCCGGCACGCCGTTTCTCACAAACGAAACGGTCTTCGATCTGACCTCCGTGCCGCGCCGCGTGCTCGTGATGGGCGGCGGTTACATCGGACTCGAGCTCGGCCAAGGGTTCGCCCGTATGGGTGCGCAGGTCGACATCGTCGACCGCAATCCACGCGTGTTGGCGCGTGAGGAACCCGAGGCGTCCACGGTGCTCGAAGCCAGCTTGCATGAGGACGGAGTACGGCTTCATCTCGGGCCTTCGGTCAAGAGCGTGCGCCGCGATGGCGATACATTCGAACTCGAACTCGACTCGGGCCAGCGCCTGCAGGGCGACGCGCTGCTCGTGGCGGTGGGGCGCACGCCGAATAGCGGGGCGCTGGAGTGCGCCGCCAGCAACATCGATTTGGACGAGCGCGGCACGATCAAGATCGACACGCAGCTGCGTACCACGTGCGCCGGCGTGTTCGCCATCGGCGACGTCGCGGGCCAACCCGCGTTCACGCACGTGTCCTGGGAAGATCATCGCCGGCTCAAAGACATCATCGCCGGCGGTTCGCGCACGCGCGATGATCGCGTGCTCGCCTACACGACGTTTACGGAGCCGCAAGTCGCGCGCGCGGGCATGACGATCGATGAGGCGGTCGCGGCCGGCTACGATGCGCGCTGCGTCACCTACGAGCTCAGCTGGGTGGCGCGCGCGATCGAATGGGGCCAGACCAACGGCTTCTATCGGCTCGTGGTCGACCAGAAGACGGACAAGATCCTCGGCGCTACGATGGTCGGATACGAAGCGGGCGAGCTCATCCACGTGATCGTCGCGCACATGGAGGCTGGATCGACCTGGCACATACTGGATCGGTCGGTGCACATCCATCCGACGTACGCGGAGGCCCTGCCGAGCCTCGCTCGCCTGCTGACCTAGCCGCTCGGCCGCGCGAAAGCCTTCATCAACTCTTTCGCGTCCTCTCACGGATTTCTAAGCGACGCGCGTAGTACGATATCGGTAGCTCCGGAAAGGAACCCGACATGCATAAAATCGCACTCGCGCTGCTCACCGTTGCGGTGTGTTGCACTGCGCTTTGCGAGCAATCCCAAGCCGATGTAGTCTTCGTACCAGGGAGCACGGCGGCGATCGTTCGCCCATATACGATCGTCGACGCCGACGACCGCTTCGCCTCTGCGCACGATGTCCAAGGTGTCGTGACCTCCTTCGATCGCTTCAACATGACCCTGCGCGTCAACGCGCGCGAGTATCCCGTCGTGCTGCATCAAGGCACCGTCATCAAACCGACCGGAACGACGATCGCACCGAGCATGGTCGTCAACGTCGCCGGTTACTGGCAGAACGGCTCGTTCTACGCAAACCGCATCATCGTCGTCCGCTATTAAAGGAGAATTCATGCTGGCACCGCTCCGTCGCACGTGGTCGCGGTTGTTCATCGTCGGTTGTGCGTTCGTCATACTGGGCGCCGGCGGCGTCGCAAGTGCGCGCGCAGACGATACAAGCACAAGCACCGCCGCCGACACGGGCGTAGCCCGCATCAGCGTCGTCAACGGCTCGGTGACGATCAAGCGCGCCGACTCGGGAGACTCGATCGCGGCGGCGACCAACGCCCCGCTCAGCGTGGGCGATTACGTGATGACCAACGACAGCTCGCGCGCGGAGGTGCAGTTGGACAATAACGATGTCGTGCGTTTGGGCTCGGACGCGCAATTGCGCTTTACCAGTCTGGACGCGCCGGCAAATGGGATGCAGCTCGCCGCGGGCACCATTGAAGTGAAGTCGCTGCAGCGGTCGGCCGGACGGCCGTCGGTGCAAACGCCGTCGGTCACGATCGAGGACGGCGCGCCGGGGCGCTATCGCGTCGATGTCACCGACGATGGCGACACGCTTCTCGCCGTCCGCTCCGGATCGGCGAACGTGCTCATGCCGCAGGGATCGCAGACGATCGCCGCCGGCACGAGCGTGCGCATCTCCGGCAACCAGAACGATCCGCAGGTCGTCGCGATGGACAACATCGCCGATGACGGCTTTGACAGCTGGAACGCGCAACGCGACCAGTATCTCGTAGCCGTCTCGTCAGATCCGTATGCGAACAGCGGTATCGTGGGACTTTCCGACCTCGACGCGTACGGGCACTGGGTCAGCTATCCGTCGTATGGGAACGTTTGGGTCGCCAACACCTATCCGATGGGCTGGGCCCCCTACCAGTATGGCCGCTGGGTGTGGCAGCCGTACTATGGATGGACATGGGTGGGTTACGAGCCGTGGGGCTGGGCGCCTTATCATTACGGGCGCTGGTTCTACGCGCAGAACCTCGGCTGGGCGTGGTATCCCGGTCCGGTGTACGTGCGACCGGTGTACCGGCCGGCGCTTGTCGCTTTCTTCGGGTTCGGCGGCGGCGGTGCGGGGTTCTCGTTCAACCTAGCATTCGGCAACGTCGGCTGGGTGCCGCTGGCTCCCTACGAGCCGTTCCATCAGTGGTGGGGACCGGGTTACGTCAACCACACGACGATCGTCTACAACTACACCAACGTCACCAACATCACGAATATCTACCATAATGCGGCCGTGCCGGGTGGCGTCGCCGTCGTGAGCCACGAGAATTTCACCAACGGCGGCGCGTATCACTACATTCCGGTGTCGTCGGGCCAGCTCCACAATGTGGCGCTCGTCCGTAGCGCCTTGCCGGTCGTGCCGACGAAGCAGAACCTCGCGCCGACGACCTGGAACAACGCGCACGCGGCGAGCGCAACGGTCGTCTCATCGCGTTTCGCCAAACTGCCGGCGCCCGCGAAAACGCCGGCGTCGTTCACCGCACAGCAGACCGCGGTGCAGACCGCCGTGCACAGCGCACAAACGACCGTGCATACGACCAACTCGCCTTGGGACCGCTTCAACAGCACCGCTCCCGGCGGGAATGCGAGCACGACCTATCATCCGGGCAACGGAACCGGTTCTGCTTCGGTCTCCCATAGCAAGACTGGGAACAAAAACGCGAAACCCGCCGGCAAACATGCGACCAACAAAGGCGGTCAAGCCGGAGGCACGAGCGGCAAACCCGGCGGATCTAACGGGTCCCCAGGTTCAAGCGGGCATCAATCAGGCGGCGCGAACAACTAGAGGCGCGGACGATCCGCGACGATCGACCGCGGTTCGTCCGCGGCCAAAGCCGCGGTGACGCGCGCCGCATATTCGTCCATCAACGCTAAATCGATCCCGAACGGCGCATTGCGCGGATTCTGAAGACGGGGCCGCGCGCGTTCGATCATCGTGCGCGCACCTTTGAGATTGCCACGCTCGATGTGATAGAGCGCGACGGCGAGCTGTATCAATCCGCGCAAGCCCTCATCGCGGCAGCGGATCCACAGACCTTCGAGCACTTCGTGCGCCATGAAGAAGTCGCCGTCGTTCCAGCAACGCGCGAAAACGGGTATCTCCGGAGCGTCGTTCGAATCACGGGCCATGGGCGCCGCTTCTACGACCATTCTTCCCTCGCTGCAGGTCGTTTCGGCGATGATCACGCCGGCGATCCTGATCCTCGCCGCCGGCTCGTTGGTCGCGAGCACGCTCGTCCGCATCGGCCGTATCGTCGACAACGTGCGCGCCTTGATCGTGCGCGGCCAGGAGATGCGTCGCAGCGGCAACGATGAGGCGGTCGCGGTGATCGATCAGCAGCTGAACACCCTGCTGCGGCGCAACGACCTCACGCGCACCGCGCTGATCTGCTATTACAGCGCGATCAGCCTGTTCTTGCTGTCGACACTCGTCATCGGCTTCACGTTGCTCTTCCATAGCCCTTTGGATTGGCTGGGACCGTCCATCGTCATGCTCGGCGGTCTGTTCTTGTTCGCCGGTTCGGCCGCGCTCGTCGTCGAAGTCAACGTATCCAGCGGCTCGACTCGTCACGAAGTGCAATGGTACCGGATGCGCGCCTTCGATCCGCCGCACGACGAAGCTAGCCGCTAGGTGAGGCCGCCGGCACCAGCGGCCCTATCGCGGTCGAAGCGAGTTCGATCACAGTCATCCCGTTGATCGTCAAGAGCGTCACCTGCTTTTGGGCATTTTTCTCGTAGAACTGCATCGTGCAATTCGAAAGCTTGCCCATCGGCAAGGTCACCTCACGCTTGCCTTTTGGCAACGCGTCCTCGTAAAAGCGCTTGACGTCGTCGAACCTGTCGCGCGTCGTCATCATGACGGTGAGCGTATCGGTCGAGCCTACCACGGCGCGCGCTGTCTGCTCGCGCGCGGAGTCCGCGGGTCGGGAGCCGGGATAGACAGGCAAGCCGATTTGCGCGAGCAGCCTGCTGCACCGGCACGTGGCGCTGCGTGGTCGTGCACGCGCTTGCAAAGAGCGCGCACGTCAGGCACGCCGCCGCGAGGACGGTGCTCGTCGCACGCCGAGCTTCCCGAGGCGCTGTCATTCGATCGCCTGCTCGCTGAGGGCGTCGGCACGCGCAACAGCGGCGAGCACTGCGGGATAGATCGCATCGACCGGCAGCGTTCCGCGCGAGTTGTCGATGATATCGTGCGGCAGCCGGCCTGCATCGAACGTCTCACGCACGACCCGCGCGCCGCGCTGCTGCCAGCGATCGTAAAGCTGGCCGGCGACTCGATTGTTGACCGCAGGATCGTGAGCGTTGATGAATAGCCCGTTGACCGACGCCTTGGGCGCAACGCTCGAAGCGCTCGCGCGCAGGCGCAACCCGATACGCAGCTGGGCGGCGAGCGTTCGCGTCGGATAGCGCGCGTACGCATACGGCGGCACTGCCGGATTGTTCGCTTTCGTTCGCGGGTCCCACCACATGAAGAAGTTGGGCAGCGCGAAAAGAGCGGATGCAACGAGGTTATTCGCCCATGCCGGCAATCCCGCGACCGCGATGAACGGCGCGATCGCGGTCGCCGCGGCGATGTCGAGATTGTCGCCCACCCACGCGGTCAACACGCCGCCCAGCGAAATTCCCGACGCATGCGTGCGCCGGCCGAGACCACCGGCAAGGCGCACCGCGTCGGCGGCCGCACGCGTCAGGTCCTCTCCGCTCACGCCGGCGAGCGCCGTCGTCATTTTGTCCTTCATGCCGTGCCCCGGCAGACGCGGGATGTAGACGTTATATCCGGCTTCGAAAAAGCGCTGACCGAGCGCGGCGAATTGCTGCGGACAATTGGTGAAGCCATGGAAAAACGCGATGGCGCGCTCGGTGGCGGTGCCGTGATCGAGCAGAATCGAGTAGCAGCGAGGATCGACGGCCGAATCTGCGCGCTCCGCATCGAGCCGCGCACCGAATGCCGCGCGTGCTTGCTCGTAGGTCACGACGACGGCTTTGTGCCGCCCTCTGCAATCTCATCCCCCAGCGGTTATGCACAGACTTGTGCTCAAGGAACGGTGTTTCGCCCGCGCGAACGGCGGGCGCCAAACGTAAGCGTGCGTTGCGAGCGCATGTCGCTTCACGTTTCCGGTCGCACGGATCAGGGGGATCGAAATGTCGCGAGTGAGTCGGATCGCCGCTACGGTTATCGTCGCGGCGACGGCGGCGTTCATCGCCGCAGGGTCGGTTGGCTACGCAGGCACGACGGGACGCATACGCGGTCGCATCCTCGACGCGCAGTCGCAAGCGCCCGTCAGCGGCGCGGAAGTCACCGCGGTGTCGCCGTCGCAGACGGCGAAGACGACGACGCTTTCAACCGGCGGCTACGTGTTTGTTTCGCTTTCTCCGGATACGTACGCGATCACAGTTGTCAAAGCGGGATACAACACGACGACCAAACCGGGCGTCACCGTGCTCGCCGACCAAGAACAGGACGTCGACATCCCGATGCAGCGCAGCGTCGCGACGCTCGGCACGGTCACCGTACGCGCGAACTCCGACCTGCTTAAGCCCGGCACGACGAGCGACGTCTACTCGATCAATTCGACCGGAACCAAAGCCGCGATGGCATTAAGCGGTTCCGGCGGACTCAATACCGCGTACAGCGCGATGGCCTCTGTCCCCGGCATTAACGTGCCGCAAGGTCAAATGGGCTGGTACCAGCCGATCTACGTGCGCGGCGGCGATCTCGATCAGGCGGGTTGGGAGCTCGACGGCATTCCCGCAAACCGCTCCTATGACAACGCGCCGATGACCATGCTCTCGAACATCGGCCAACAGGAGCTGCAGGTCTACACCGGCGGCACGCAAGCGACAGCCGACGCATCCGGCATCGCAGGCTACGTCAACCAAGTCATCAAGCGCGGCACCGCGCAGCCATTCGCCGACATCGTGTTGGGCATCGGCACGCCGGCGCTGTACAACAAGGCCAGTGTCGAGCTCGGCGGCGAAATGGGCCGGCTCTCGTATTATGGCGCCTTCGCCGGCGTCAATTCGGGCTTCCGTTACATCGACAACAACAACGGCGCGGGTGCGGGCGGCTACTTCTATCCGATCAACGTGCCCTCTGGACCCGCCGGCATCTTCGTCGGCGGAACGGCGACGTTCGCCCCCGGGCAGTCGTATGCGATCGAGAACACGCGCGACACGGAAGACGTCGTCAACCTGCACTATGCGATTCCGCACGGCGATCTTAGCGACGACGTGCAGCTGCTCTACGTGTGGAGCAACATCGTCGCCTACTACTACAGCTCGATCAACGATCTTGGCGGCTCCGCTGCCGTCGCGACGACCAACGGCGGTATCCCGATCCCCTGGTCGGACGGTACGGTCTATACCGGACCTGTTTACCAACCGGTGAGCAACTCACCGTCGCTATATCCGACGTACTTCTTTCCGAGCTCGGCCCCGCACCAAGCGTTTAGCCAATTGCCGAACTCGACTCCCGACGGCAACGCCAACGCGGTCGGCATCACGAAGCTGCAGTACCAGCGCAACTTCAACACCCAATCGTACCTGCGCATCTTCGGCTATTCGCTGTATTCGTTCTGGGGCATCAACGGGCCGGTGAGCGCGTTCCTCCCGTTCGGCGCCGAGGTCGCCGACTACGAGTTGCCCGTCCATCAATACGGCGTCAGCCTGAGCTATACGAACCAGCTGAGCGACCAGCATCTGCTCACCGCCAGCGCATACTGGTCGTATGCGAGCGTGGAGCGCTACTCGACGACCGGCGGCTTCCCCGGCGGCAGTCCGTATAAGGCGTTCACGAATCTGATCGACGCCGCCGGCAACTGCTACGATAACACCGGCAACATCACGAGCTGCTTCGGCAACACCGCAAACCGCGGTTATCCGATCAGCATGGCCCCGGGCGCGCCGAACAACCCGACGCCGTTCGCGCCGCCGGCCGGCTCGCCGGCCGCACTTGCCGGCGCCCAGTGGGTCGCGACCGAGAACGGCTATCGCGCAAACCTCAACCAAGTGCAGCCCGAGAACACCGCGATCGCGATCAACGACAACTGGCGCGCGAATGATAAGCTGCTGCTCTCGATCGGCCTGCGCATCGAGAACTACCGCTTCTACTTGCCCGATACCGTCGACGGGTATCCGGCGCGGCCGTTCTGGTTTGCCGCCTACAACCGCGAGTTTTGCATCGTGCCTGGCGTCTTCGCACCCGAGCAAAAAGCAAATCCGGCCGACACGTGCGTCGGCGATTTCGGCACCGGAGCGGTGCCAGTCAACATCGTCAATCAGAGCGGCGGCACGCTCGATCACGACGTGTGGCAGCCGCGCATCGGCATCACGTACACGGAGAGCGCGAACGACGTGCTGCGCGCGTCCTGGGGCATCTACTCGCGGCCGCCCGATTCGCGCGATGCCGCCTACAACACGGTCCAGCAAGATCTCGCCACCTTCGTGGGTACGAACCTGGTGCCGTACGGCTTCAATTCGCCGCAGCACGACATTAAGCCGGACACGTCGAGCAACGCCGACTTGTCGTGGGAACATCACTTCAACAACACGGACACCAGCTTCAAACTGACGCCGTTCTACCGCAGCACGCAAAATCAGCTGCAGCAGTTCATCCTCAATCCGCTGACCGGCCTGTTCGGCACGCTCAACACCGGCACGCAGACCTCGAGCGGCGTCGAATTCGCGCTGACCAAGGGCAACTTCAACCGCGACGGCTGGGCCGCGCAGCTCGCCTACACGTACACGCACAGCACGATCAAGTATGCGAGCTTCCAGAACGGCAAGAACGTCATCGACATCATGAACTCGTACATCACGGCGTATAACGCGTACACCGCAGGATGCGTGGGCTCGACCTCAGCGACGTGCACGGCGACAGGCACGCCCAGCGCCGTCGCGTTCCCGTGCTTTACGGCGGGCGTCGGGCACACCGGTGCGTGCCTGCCCGGCGACGTCACCAATCCGTACTACACGATGGCGACCCAGGCGCTGTTCGACCGCAACGGCTCGTACACGACCTACGACTTGATCCCCGCCCCGTTCGCGGCGGCCAATGGCTATGCGACGCCGAGCGTCGCCTCGCTGATCGTCGGCTACAAACACGGACCGCTGACCATCACGCCGAGCTTCACCTACAGCTCCGGCTCGTACTACGGCTCGCCGCTCTCATGGCCGGGCTATGCGCCCAACACGTGCGCGAGCAATGGCGCGGGCGGCGCGAACACGACGACCTGCACGGGCCAGATCTTCATTCCCGACGTCTACTCGGGCAACTTCGACAACCTCGGCGCATTCAAACAGCCCTCGCGCTTCACGGCCAATCTGCAGATCGGCTATGAGTTCTCGCCGCAGGTCAACGCGACGATCACGATGACCGGGCTTGTGGACCAGTGCTACCAGCGCGGCTACGCGTGGGACTATCCCAACATCTGCGTCTACTCGAGCCTACCGTCGAGCATCTTGCCGCCGGTCGGCAACTTCGTGCCGACCGCCGCTGCGCCGGTGCAGCTGCGCTACCCGTACTCAGTCTGGCTCAACAACAACAATACGGGCTTTGTCGGTGTGAAGATGCCGTTCCAAGCAGCCTTCACGGTGGAGTTCAAGCCGAAGATCTAACGCGGACTGCGCCGGAGGCGCGCTAGGCACGCAGCCAGAGCAGCGCTGCGGTGAACAGCAAGACGGCGCTGAAGCCGTATCTCAGCGTCGTCTCGGGCAGTTTGTGCGCGAGCGTGACGCCCCATGACACGGTCGTGATGCTACCCGCCGCAAGCGCCAATCCGATCGGCCAGTGGACGTCGCCGGCGCCGCCGTAGACGATGAGGCCCAAGATCAATCCAGGGATGACCAGCGCAAGGCCGACGCCTTGCGCGCTCGTCTGCGCGAAGCCGAAGAGCAGCGTGAGCGACGGCACCGCGAACACGGCGCCGCCGACCGTGAACAGCCCGGACAGCGCGCCGCCGATCGCGCCGACGATCGCGGTCAACGGCCACGGCAGGACGACCGCTTTGATGCGGATATGCGAATCGGCATACCCGCGCCAGACATAATAGAGCGCCAGCACGATAAGAAACACCGCGAAGCCGCGGCGCAAGGGCGCGCTCGGCAGCGTCACCGCAAGGCGCGCGAAGAGGTAGGTCGTCGTCGCGGCACTCAGCATCATGAGGCCTGCCACGCGCATGTCCATGCCGCCGCGCCGCCAGTATTGATAGACCCCAACCAGAACGGTCGGAACCACCATGACCAGCGAGGTGCCTTGTGCGTGCTGCTGATCCATGCCGAACGCGATGCCGAGGATGGAGATCGCGATCAGCCCGCCGCCGATGCCGAACAAGCCGCCGAGCCAGCCCAGCAGCGCACCGAGGGCGAGGAAAACGACAATTTCTGCAAACGACACGCGATGCGAGCGTTATCACGCTGCACGGCCCGCGCCTGTGCGCCGTAGGAGTTAGGTCTCAGGGCAGTAGAGTCTCACGCGCGTGGCGTATTGGGCGTGTCGTGCGAACGCTTTACACGATCGTCGCTGCGGTGCTTCTCCTCGCGCTTGCGGGCTGCGGGCCGAGACCGGTCACGACCTCCAGCGATCCGGATGCGCAAAGCGTCATGGATACGGTGATCCCAAAGATCTTCACCAATTGGGATGCCAACGCACTCGCTGCGGTCGCAGATCCAGCGGTATACACGCACGAGCGCATGCAGCGTGTGCGCACGTTTTTCGGCGAGCTTTCAAAGTCGCTCGGCCCGATGGTCACCTACAACAAGGCCAAGGGCGTCACCGTCATCTCGGGCAGCGGCCAAGATCAGGTGAAGAGCGCATCTTATGACGCCGACCTCGTCTTCAAGAAGGGTTCGGCGACGATCCATATCGACGCCGACAAAAAGCACGGCAAGTGGCTGGTCGAAAACGCGAGCGTGCAGCCGTCCCATCATCTGCTCGTTCATTAGACTGACACAATTGTGGCACGGCGCGGCCGGAGAGCATTGGGCGCTTGGGCCCTTGGCGTCGAACGGCGCCATCCGGCCCGCATCGCGCCCGTGAGATGCGGGCCTTCCTGTTAGCAGCCACCGCCACTTTGACCACCACCGGTCGCGATGCTGCCCGCACCCTGTCCCCATGAGGCGCCGTGTATCGCGCCATCGTGATGGCCGACTGCATCGTGAATCGTCGATCCGCTGCCTTCGCTGACGTAGTACTGCGCCGCTAAGCCGTTTTGCGGCACAGCGCCTGCATTGAAGAGCGCCGCGACCTCGGTCGCCGACAATGCGCGATTCCAGATCTCGATCGGACCGATCGCGCCTTGGAAATAACTCGTAAGATCCTTCGAGCCGATGCGCATCGGCGCGCCGCCCATCTGCGGACCGGGCGCTAACGAGGCGTACGAATCGCTGTGCCGCAGCTGCCCATTTTTGTAGATCGAGACCTGCTGGACGCTTGGATCGATGACGCCCACGACGTGGATCCACCGTCCGGGTTGGATCGGATCTTGGAAGTAGCTTCCGCATCCGCGGCCACCCGGCGGACTAAACGCATAGAAGCTGATGCGGTTTTGACGCGGACCTGGCTGCGTCAAGCTGTACATGCGGAACGTCCATTCCTGCTGACCGCTTTGTCCTTTGCCGAGCCAGTGGACGTATTGCTGCGATGCAAGACTCCCTTCGGTCTTCGCAAACGCTAGACTGTCAGGCCGCATCCACACGGCGACGGTGAGCCCGGCCGGGGTCAGGCTGTGCGCCGGACTGCTGGGGATTTCGACGTAGCTGTCGGCTCCGTTGAAGACGAGAAAGGTGCCGGGCGCAGTCACGAGCGCGACGATCAATGCTGCGATATGCATGACCCATGCTTCTTGGGGTTTGAACAACTTCCCTAAGTGTGCGAAAATTGGGGGGAGATGCGCGTCGCCCGTCTGTTCGGTATCGATTTCTACATCGACATCAGCTGGCTAACAATGCCAACAACGCCGGTCAGGTCGCCGGCGCGATCATGACGCCGCTCGACCGGTTGACCACCATCGCGCCGCAGGCAAGCTCGATCGATGCGCTCAAGGCGCTCGGCGAAAGCGGCTTCCACCAGCTGCCGGTCATCGATGCCGGTGGCAAGCTGCTCGGTTTCGTCACGCGCGAAGCGCTTATACGACGGATGGCGCTGACCCGCAGCGGCCCGCAACAGGCGCCGGCTCGATGATGTTGGCCGTGATCGGCCTCGTCGTCATCACCGTATGCTTGACGGCGCTCGTGGCGTCGCTGCCGTATTTCACGTTCCGGCTTCGCCCCTGGCTCGTCGCCGGCTCCGTAGTGACCTTCATCTTGTTCGCCTGGTCGGTCGTCGCACCGCGGCCGGTCGTGCCCTACATACAAGCCGCGGCGCTCATCGTGGCGCTCGCGCTCGCTTTCATTCCGCGCACGATCGTCGCGCGCGCGAAGCGTCACACGCTCGACCCGGCCCAAACAATTGCGTTGCAAGCACCGTTCTACGGACATTGGCTCGTCGCGGCTGCAGGGCCGGATCCGCTGCTCAACCATCATCTTGCCGCCAGCGATCAAGCGTATGCGTGCGACTTCGTCTCGGTTGAAGGGTCGCTCGGCAAGCCGATTCTCGCGCCATGCGACGCGCAAGTCATCTCGGTCGCAGATGGTATGCCCGACAGGCGCCCGTCGCCGAAAGCAGACCATCCCGCGGTCGCCGGCAAGCCGTTCGGCAATCACGTCGTCCTGAAGACGGGCGATGCGTATGTCTTTCTATGCCACCTCATGTGCGGTTCGATACAGGTGAAAGCGGGCGATCACGTCTGTGCGGGCGATGAGCTCGCGCGCTGTGGCAACAGCGGCCGTTCGACCGGCCCGCACCTGCACGTGCATGCTCAACGGACGCCCGATGCAGCGCCGTTCACAGCGACTGGCGTTCCGGTCAGCTTCGTCGGCGCAGACGGCCGGCCTCACGTGCCAGTGACAGGCGACGTTATCGCCGGCCTGCCGGCGGGGATGTCCAAGATGCTCGACACCGCTTGGTCACAGGGCCGCGAGCGCGGCAACCTTTGAGGGCCTGCGAGCGGTTTAGGAAGTCGCGCGCTTCATGAGCGGGGCCGCCACTTGGTCCGCGACGATCTGCAGCACAAGGTAGGCGATGATCGCCGAGTTGGCCAGCGGCCCTGGATCGCTTGCCTGAGCGAGTAGTAGCGCTAATGCCGGATTTCGCAAGCCGATCGCGTCGGTGAGGTCCTTGCGCTTGCCAAGATCGCGCCCGCCGAAAAACCACGCGATGATCATCGACGTCCCGATCACCAGCGCGATCGTCAGAATCGTGCCGGTCGCGAACACCGTCACGAACGCTTGCCCGATCTTTGGGGCTAAGATGACGAGGACGACTGCGATCGAAGCGTAGGTGATCACTTGAAAGAGGCGGACGAGCACGCCGACCAGACCCGGTTTGGCGATCGAGCCGATCACCATGCCCACCACGAGCGGTAGGAACTGTAGTACGAGGAGTTTGACGATGAACGCCTTGACGGGAAGCTCGTGGATCTCGATCTGCGCGGCAAGAACCGCGATGGTGATCGGCGCCGTGAACACACCGACCAGCGAGAGCAGGAAGACGAGGGCCACCGCTGCGCGCATGTCGCCGCCCGCCGTTCTCACGGCGAGCGGGAGGAAGGGGACGCCTCCTGACACGGCCATCATCAGGATTCCGACCTCGAAATCGGGCCCGATGTGGAGCAGCCGGCAGAATGCCAGCGCCAGCAGCGGCACGACCACGACGCTGAGGACGATCGCCCGGATCGCGAACACGTAGTCGGAGAGCGCCGCGCGTAAATCCCCGAGCGTGCACTGCAAGCCGGCCCACAGCATAAGCGCCACGAGCATGCAGATGATCCCGATGTTCAGCATCGCCGCCGCCTTCTTTGCGCCGCCGGACGGGTCCTAGACCGCTGTTTTCGTGCGTCGAGAATAAAAAAAGAGGCCGGCGAAACGCCGGCCCCTCGAGGTCGTCTAGGCTTTGCGAGCCGCCCGACGGACCCGTCGTTTTACCTTGCGCACTGTGCGGCGGACTCTACGCTTGGTCGTTCTGACCGCACGCGCGACTTTACGTCTAGCTCTACGTTTTGCCATTCATTACCCCCACATGGCGTTGTCGAGCTTTGAAGAGCTCGAACGTAGGACAATGTTGACGAAACAGGTGTGTCCTTCCTTCTGTCATGCAAAAAGATTTTTTCGCGGGTTTCGGCTCTATTTTCCGCATCAATTTCATTCAGTGTTGATCGCGTACGCGTTATGTTATCGGAAGCATTTGTATTGCTGACACGCGCGGATGCGTATGGATGCATATGCAGTGTCTGCAGGCGCGCGACACCCGTCGGCGCTCAGCTGACTAAAGCGATTCGAGCTTCATCGACGCGACGATGCCTTCGCACAACGCTCAGCGACGGTGGTGTATATGACGGTGGCGTATATAATGATAGAAGGCGTGCAGCGCTATGCGGCGGTCTTCGCCGGAAGCGCCCGCCGGGCGGGCTTTCGCGGTAACAGGCGGAGCGTAAGCCGCTCGATGCTCGACAAGGCGAAACGGGGTGCCGATTTTCCTCGGCCGGCGTCTGCCAGATCGAGACGGCCGGCCACGTACGCCTCTACCAGGCCGGGGTGCACGTACGCCTTCTTGCAGACGGCAACCGTATTGCGCAGCTGTTGTGCCACGGATTCGAGCGCGATGCGGACGTTGGCGTGACGTTCCTCTTTGGTCTCGGTCCGATCGAAGGCTTGTAGGGCGCGTACGAACTCGACGGAGCCGAACCAGGTGCGAAAATCTTTGGCGGTGAGGTCCTCGCCCGAAACCTCGCGCAGATAGGCGTTGATATCCGCAGATTCAACGGCGTGCGGCTGATCGTCGTCGCCGATGTACTGGAACAGCCGCTGGCCGGGCAGATCACGACAGCGCCGAACGATCGCCGCCAGTCGGCGGTCGGCGAGACGGACCTTGTGGCGATTGCCGCTCTTGCCGACGAATGACAGCTCGAACGAGCTCGCAGTGGGAAACGCAGCGTGCTTGGTGCGCAGCGTCGTCAACCCGTACGAATTGTTCGCCGCTGCGTACTCTTCGTTGCCGACGCGGATCAATGTCCGCTCGAGGAGGCGAACGACCGTCGCCACGACTTTGCGATGGGGCAGGGCGGGGAGAGCGAGATCGCGCTCGACCGCTCGCCGGATCGCAGGGAGGGCGCGCGCGAACTCGCGCATGCGGTCGAACTTCGTCGCGCCGCGGAGCTGCGACCACTCGGGGTGGTAGCGGTACTGTTTGCGCCCGCGCGCGTCGCGTCCGGTTGCCTGTAAGTGGCCCTCGGGCAATGGGCAGATCCACACGCCCTCGTACGCGGGCGGTATCGCGAGTTTGGCGATGCGCCGCAGCGTCGCAGCGTCGCGCACAAGCCGGCCATTGGGGCGGCGGTAAACGAAGCCATCGCCTCGCCGCTCGCGGCTGATACCAGGGGCGTCATCGGTGACATATCGGAGGTCAGCGCCGACGCGCTCCTGCTCAAACGGTCTCACGACGTCTTCCACCTCTATGTATCCATTGAAGCGCAACCTGAACCGCAGCGGGGTACAAGCGATTGCAGGGCATGCGCGCAGCCGAGGAGGCCAAGCCTGATATGAACGACGACACCAACGAGCAGACCAAGCGCGAGGGCGAAGGCACTAAGACGACGTGGAACGGTGACAACGGCCAGCGCGACCGCGAAGGGCCCAAAGAGCGCACGCAGTCCGGACAGCTCCCGGTCGGCATGGGCGGCGCCGAACACGCGACGCAAAAGCGTACGGCGACGGACGGCGAGCAGGACTCGGAACAAGAGGGCGCGCGCGGACAAGACGGCGCGCAAGAATGACGTCGGGCTGAGTTCCAATGGCGAAAAGCATCAACGCGACCCGCTACGAGGAGATCCCAGCCCTCTCGAAGCGAGGAAAGCGTTGCATTCATGCCGTCATCGAAACGGCGAAGAACAGCCCGCACAAGTACGCGCTGAAGCCGAAGTACGGCATCATCGCGATCCATGATGTGCTGCCAGACGGCATGCACTGGCCTTACGACTACGGGTTCGTGCCTAGCACGAACTGCGCCGACGGCGACCCTCTCGACGTGCTCGTGATCACCCAGCAGGGCTTGTTCTCGGGCTGTCTGGCAACGGTTCGCCTTCTCGGCGCGATCCGCGAGACCAAAAACGGAATCGAGAACGATCGCATGATCGCAGCCTTGATGAAAAGCGAGGGCGCGCCCCAGCCCTCCGACGATTGGCGCGAGCTGAGCGATGTCCCCAAGCCGCTGCTCAAGGAGATCAAGCAGTTCTTAGTGGGCTATTCGCGCCTGCAGGGCAATCGCATCAAACTCAAGAGCACCGTCAACTCCAAGCAGGCGATGGCGCTTGTGCGCAAAGCTGAGAAGAGATTCCGGAATGGCGCCAAGGGCTAGCGCGTGGGCTCGGCAAGGGCGCTAGCCACGGACGCGCGCAGGGTAGCGCGCCGGCAAGACTCAAGAGGCGGCCCATGCCGGGCCGCCTCTGTTTTACCACCGCCTTCTTCTTACTGACCATTCTCGCTGCGGCCATCGGCCCGAAGGCTGCGACCGCCGATAATAGCTCAAATCTCGTCGTGGTCGGACACGACCCACTGTTCGACCGTGGGATGAACGCCGCGCCGGCGATCTACGATCATTATGTCTACATAGGAAACCGCACCGACTCGTCATCGACCTGCGTCGGCGCGACGGGCATGCCATCTGGCGACTCATGTGCGCATCCGCACGCCGGCATTCTAATCGTCGACGTCGCAAATCCGGCCAAGCCCATCGACGCGGGCGAGATCGGACCGCCGCATGCCGGCAAGGTCGGAGTGACGACTCGGGAGCTGCGCGTATGGCCGGATCGCAAGCTGCTCATCGTCATGGACTTCCGCTGCACCCGGGTCATCCACGCATGCGCGAGCGGCACGGACGAGCAGTATCCGTTCGACATCTCGTTCTTCAGCCTGGCCGACCCCGTCAATCCGGAGTATCTGAGCAGCTACGTACCGGTCTCCAAAGCCGGACGCAAAGTCAAACCGCACGAGATGTATCTGTGGATCGACCCCGCCAACACGCAGCGCGCGCTCTTATATCTTTCGACACCGTCAATTCTACCGGACCCGGCCGTTCCCAATATGGTCGTCCTCGATATCAGTCGCGTCAGCAGCGGGGCTGCGCCGATCGAGGTCGCTGAGGGGAACTGGGTCAGCCGCTATCCGGGCGCACAAGACGCGGCGGCATTGCTCAACCCGACGACAAAAACGTGCGGTCCATACGATTGCAATTTGTTCCTGCATTCGATGAGCCTTTCGCTCGACGGCACCCGGGCGTATCTCGCGATGGAGGCCGGGCACTTCCTGGTGCTCGATACCACGTCGGTCGCGAAAAATGCGAAGCCTGGAGTGGTGCAATCGCTCAATGATTCACTGCTCACCGAACCGGCCCACCGGCCGACCTGGATGCAAGAGCCGGCGAGCGCTTCTGCGGTCCCGAGCGTCTGCAAGACCGCTTGCCCGAACAGCCACTCCGCCGTCAAGGTGCCGCAGCGACAGCTGGTCGTCACCACCGACGAGGTGTACGGCACGTTCACGGATCCAAAACACGGGTGCCCTTGGGGCTGGGAGCATTTCATCGACATCGCCGATCCGTCGCATCCCGTCATCGTCGGCGAATACAAGATCGCGCAGGATCAGCAAACTTTCTGCGGCTCCGCTGCGGACGATGCGGCCACTCAGGCGTACACGAGTTATTCGTCTCACAATCCAACGGTGTTGCGCGATCTTGCGATCGCGACGTGGCATTCCGGCGGCGTGCAGGTGACGGATATCTCAGATCCCGCTCATCCAACGCAAGTAGGTTCGTATTCGCCGGCGCCGCTGGCGAGGGTCGCCACGGAGGATCCCGCGCTCAACCGCGGCGGCAGCAAAGTCACCATGTGGAGCTATCCGATCATCAAAGACGGTCTCATCTACGTCGTCGACATCCGCAACGGCTTGTACATCTTGCGTTACACAGGCCCGCACGCCGACGAAGTCCGCAGCGTCCGATTCTACGAAGGCAACTCGGACGTCGGTGACGGCATGTCGCTGGATCGGTCGCCCTAAGGCGCCCAGTGCCCGCCGTTAAGCCTTGTCAAGCAACGCCTTGTAGCGGAAGCACGAGACGAGGTGGTCGTTGACCATTCCGACCGCTTGCATATGCGCGTAGCAGATCGTCGTGCCGAAAAATGTGAATCCCGCCTGTTTCATCGCTTTCGCTAAGCGGTCCGAGATCGCGCTGGACGCGGGCAGCTGTGACGTGCGCGTGCGCCGGTTGACGATCGGCTTGCGTTTGACGAACGCCCACATGAATTCGTCGAGCGTGAGACCGCGTTTGCGTAACGCAAGGTAGGCCCGCGCGTTCTGCACGGTGCCCTCGATCTTGCGACGGTTGCGGATAATGCGCTCGTCGCGCATGAGCGCGGCGATTTTGCGTTTGTCGAAGCGCGCGATGCGCATGGGATCGAAATCCGCAAATGCGGCGCGATAGCCCTCGCGCCGGCGCAAGATCGTCGACCAGCTCAAGCCGGCCTGCGCGCCCTCGAGCACGATGAATTCGAACAGCCTGCGGTCGTCGTGGACGGGGACGCCCCACTCGCGGTCGTGATACGCGATCATCAACGGATCGTCACCGGCCCATGAACAACGGACGAGTGCTTTAGCGCTCGCGGCGCGCCGCCTTGATCTGCTTGAGCCGCTCGCTGATGATGCGTTTGAGCGTGCGCTCAGGGATCGGCTTGTCAAGCGGTACGCGCAGCGCCCCCTTGCTCGACGCGTAGCCGCGCAGCGTTTCTTTCAAAGCCGGCAGCACGCGACCGCTGAACGGATAGATGCCGATGTGAGTCTTGTGCGCGTCGAAGCCCAGAAACGGCTGGCCGTCGTACGTCATCGCCGGCATGCCGTAGGATATCGTTTCCTCTGCGTCCGGCACGGACTTCTTTGCCAGCGCACGGATGCGCGCAAGCTCGCGCCGCTTGGCTGGTTCAACTTCCTTGAGATACTCGTCGATCTTGCTCTTGCTCATCTCGCTCCGTGCCCGTTGCTCTCGTTCGGGAGGGCCGTATGCGCGCTCTCGCCATCGCATTCCTCGCGTCTTGCCGCTGGCCGCAGGCGAGGGCATCGTGAACCTTGTCAGCGACGCATACGACGCATCCAAGGTGAAAGGAAAGCCGAGTGCGTGCCGCTTAGCGGCGCACTCGGCCCTGTGCGAGGAGACTTTGCGGCGCGCTAGACCTTCTGCTTCGCGCTCTCCTTCTTCCAGCGCTCTACTGCGCCTTGCGCGACTTGGACGAGGTCCCCGCCGATCTCGCTATACGCTTTGTCCGGCAGGTTCGCCAGCGACACGCGCACAGACCAATCCGGCGCACCGAATCCGCTGCCGTTGAGGAGCACGATTGCGTGGAAGGTCGCGAGTGCGAACACGATCTGCAGCGGGTGGTAGTTCTTGACTAAGAACTTCATGAAGTCTTCGCCGTACGTCAGTTCGGCCCACTTCATGAGATCGAGCGTCGAATAGTAGCCGGCGCGCAAGGGATCCGGCACGAGCGGCAGTTTCATCCCCTTCCAGAGAGCCTCCAACCGTTCTTGACAGATGCGCCGCGTCAGGCTGCGGTAGGCGTGGTTGTCGTCGGTCAGGTCGAACAGCGCGAAGAACGTCATCATCACCTGCTGCGGCATCGACAGACCAGCGGTGTGATTGAGCGCGATTTGGCGGCTGTCAGCGACGAGCCGATCGATGAACTTGATGTTGTCGGGAGTCAGCGTCAACGGGCCGTAGCGCGTGCGCAGCCGGTCCTTCTCCTTCTCGGGCAGCGCGGCGATCATCTTGTCGAAGACGTTGTCCTCGTGGATGGCGATCGCGCCGAGCCGCCAGCCGGTGCAGCCGAAATACTTCGAGAACGAGTAGACGGTGATGGTGTTTTGCGGCGCCCATTTCATGAGCGACTGGAAGCCTTCGACAAAGGTGCCGTAGACGTCGTCGGTGATGATGATCAGGTCGTTGCGCTTCTCGCGCACGATCTTCGTGATGCGCTCGAGCGATGAGCGCGCCATGGCATACGACGGCGGGTTGCTCGGATTGACGACGAAGAACGCTTTGACCGACGGGTCGGCGATCTTGTCGATCTCGCTGTCGGGGTACTGCCACGAATGTGCGCCCGACTCGTACAGGCTCGTCGCGTTGACTTCGACGATCTCGAACGAGTATTTATCGAGATGCGCGATCTCGATGTACGGTGTGAAGGTCGGCATGGCCAGCGCGATCTTGTCGCCGCGATGCAGGAGTCCGTTGACCATCAGCGTGTCGAAAATGTAGCACATGGCCGCCGTGCCGCCTTCGACCGCGAACACGTCGAACTTGCCGGCCGGGGGCGAGTCGCCGCACATCTCGGCGACGAGATACTTGCACACGGCTTTTTCCATGTGTACGCCCATGCGCGGCGGCACGGGATACATGTCGCCAATGATCGCGTCGGTCAGCTCGTAGACCCACGCGTCTTTGTTGAATCCCAGTTCTTTGACGCCATACTCGATGCCGCGCTTGAGCATATCGGCGCCGGGCTCGCTCGCGTGTTTGGCGATGAACGCGTCGAAGCGCGCGCCGATGCCGTTCTTGTCCGGCATCCCGCCTAGGTCTTTGTCATCCCACACGCGCTTGGATTCTTCGACGCCGAAGCGCCCGAAGAGCCAGTACGCCTCGCGCGGCGTCGTCGCGATCCAGTTCGGATTGCCGCGACCGGCGTTCAAGAATGTTTGCGTGTCTTTGGAGAGACTGGCGATCCTGCCCAGCTCATCCTTCAATTCGAACGGGCTGATCGTATCCCACTTGCGAAATCGCTCGAGCGGATCGGCGGTGGTGGTGTCGGTGCTCATGGGTCGTGCTCCTCAGGACGGATTTGCTAGAATTTTGCGGTGACGTTGATCTCGGGTTTGTATTTCCACAAAGCATTGGGTCCGTAGCCCCAGGTATCGGTCAATGACACCGCCACGTCGTTGAAGTTGCCGAAGACCGTGCCGCCGACCGCGGGCTTGAAGGTGCCATTGGTGTCGAATAGGACGCGATAATTATAGATGGCTGCGACGGTGATGCCGGGCGTGATCTTATAGTTCGGGATGTCGAGCTTGCCTTCGTAGTAGCTCGTCCACGACGCGCCGGGCGGCACGATGACGCTTTGGTCGTACTCGTTCACGTAGATGGCCGCGCCGCCGGGCCATTTCCATTTGGTCGTATAGAAGCCTTTGATCTGCGTATCGTTGCTGACCACATGATTGGTCGTGGTCGGAAACGCGACGCGAAATTCCATCGAGTGATCGAACATCCGCGATGCGACGTTGTACGAGTATGCAATTTCGATGTTGCCGAGACCGCTGTACGGACTGCCGGAATTGGGATATTGCGTCCAGTAGGGAATGCGGATCCGTATCACGGCGTTCTTATTCCAAAGGCTTCTGCCGTAACGCAGCTCGTACTTGGCCTTGGCGCTTCCGTTCGTGTTTTTTTGAAAATAGTAGTAGCCGGTGGCGCTGCGGTCGACATCGTAATTGTTGTCGATGTCTTCCACCATGTTGTAGAAGATCGGTCCCTCAGGTGACACCGTGCCTGTGGGTGCGGGCGTAGCGCCCGATGGTGGCGGTGGAGGCGGAACGGCCGGTGCCGCCGAGGGCAACGGTGTCGGCGCCGGCGTGGCCGGCAGCGCGGTCGGCTGCGCGTAGCAGGGCGCGGTTGCAGCCAAGCACAACATCGCGGACCCCAGCGCT
>JAFAKE010000098.1 GCA_019235715.1 Vulcanimicrobiota bacterium | reverse complement strand
GTCGACAGCGGCAGAATCGATGCGGTGAAGACCGCGGCGTTTAACAGACCGACCGCGAACAGCAGAGACGCATATTTCCCGGCAAGCGGGCCGAGCGCGCCCGCAAGCTGACCGGCATCGGTGACGACGATCTGGTTGTGAGCCCCGGCGTGCTGGTTGTGCACGAAGATCGTCGCCGCGCTCGCCACGATGATGAAGAACGCGATGATGTCCGTGAACGTCGCGCCCGTGATCACGTCGATGCGCGAATACTTGTAATCCTGGATCTTGATGCCTTTTTCGACGATGGCCGACTGGATATAGAACTGCATCCAGGGCGAGATCGTCGTGCCGATGATGCCGATCGCAGTCAGGAGATACGCGCTATTCGGCGTGAAGTGCGGCACCAAGAACTGGTGCATGACGTCGCCCCAGTCCGGCTTGACGAGAAATGCGCTGACGACGTACGACAGATACACGAAGCAGAAGAAAAAGAATATCTTCTCGACGACGGCGTAGTTGCCGCGCGTCACCACGGTGAAGACGAAGATGGCGGCGGCCGGCACGAGCACATACGGCGAAAGCCAATGGATCCAGTGTTGGAAGATCGGCGCCGCCGAAGCCACGCCGGCGAATTCCGATGCCGTGTTGCCGAGATCGCCGAGCACGAAGACCAATAGCACCCAAAACGCGACGCGGACGCCGAAATTCTCGCGGATGAGATCAGCCAAACCCTTGCCGGTCACGGCGCCCATGCGCGCGCACATCTCCTGGACGACCAGCAGCGCGACGGTCACCGGGATGAGAATCCAAAGCATCGTGTAGCCGTACTGCGCACCCGCGAGCGAATAGACCGTGATGCCGCCGACGTCGTTGTCGGCGTTCGCGGTGATGATGCCGGGTCCGATGACGGAGAGGAACATGAGCAGCGACCGCCAGACGCTCGGCCGACGGACTGCAAACCGTTCTCTCGCGTGCTCTAACGTCGCCATATCAAAAAAAGCAAAAAACCGCGGAGCCTGCGGTGCTCAACGGTCATGATCGGCGTTGGCCTAGAAGTCCGGTGCCCTCATGCGTTGAGTTTTGGCACGACCCGCCATAAAGTCCGGACGGACTTAGCCGGCTTAGATACCGCCTTATTTCGGCGGTGCCTGGTCACCCATTGGGGTCTCTCGACCTTTCCGGGTAGCGGCCTTTCTGCGAGTCGACGCCTCACCTAACGAGGTCTCGGCTTTGATTCTACCTCCGCCCGCGCGGCGGCGTCAACCCGGCCACATAATGCGAAACCCCGCATCCACGTTGGACCGGGGTTCGCTGGGGGCTTTTCGTATGAACGAGCGCAGCCCGAAGGTGCTTACTTCCTGCCCTTGTTGACGCTGTCGCGCAGATCTTTGCCGGGATGGAATGCGGGCACCGAACGAGCGGCGATCACGAGCTTCTCACCGGTTTTCGGATTGCGGCCTTCGCGCGCTTTGCGCTTGCGAACCTCAAAACTCCCGAACGGGATCAGCTGCACCTTCTCGCCCTTCTTCAGCGCATTTTTGATCGAGTCCATCAGTGTGTCCACGACATTGGTGACGTCACGCTTCGTCGCTTGCGTTCTTTCTGCGACCTCTTCGATCAGCTCGGCCTTGGTCATCGATTACCCCCTCCAAAGAAAAACAGTTACGTGCCTGCACATGAACGCTGTGCTGCTGCTCGCCGCTTGGCCCGCCCGTGCGGCGATTCCTGCCCGCTTATCGCGTCAATGCCTTGCTCTATCAGGCATTGCGGCAATCGCGCGCAGCGCGAGCAGGTAGGAATCCCCGCTGAAACCGGCGACGCTTCCATCGACGACCGGCGCGATCACCGAGCGGCGGCGAAACGCCTCGCGACTATAGATGTTCGTCAGATGGACTTCCACTTTCGGAACGGCGACCGCTGCGAGTGCGTCGCGGATGGCATAGGAATAGTGTGTATATGCGCCCGGGTTGATGACGATCGCGCGCCCCTCGGCTGCGGCCGCGTGGATGGCCTGAATGATCTCACCCTCGCCTTGATGCTGAGCGACAACGACGTCGAGCCCAAGTTCCGGTGCGAGCGCTTGTATGCGATCGTTTATCTGCGCGAGGGTCGCCAACCCGTAGACATCGCTCTCGCGCGTGCCAAGCGCATTGAGATTCGGGCCGTGCAGGACAAGGACGCGCCGGCTCATCTCGGCGCGGTTCGCGCGCGCCGCGTACGAAACCTCGACCACGCCCAGGACCGCTGGAGGTCGGCATGAGAACGCTCGAAAAGTCTGCATCCTCCACATGTCTCGAGACTACGCCGCAACCGCTATCGCCGCGGGTGAGACCGCTCGCATCGTCGCCGCCCGTACGACCAATCTCGTGCGCGAAGCGCAAGCCCGCCACGATTCTTCGCCGACCGTCACGGCTGCGCTCGGCCGGCTCCTGACCGGCGCTTCGTTGCTGGGACTGACGCTCGGAGGCCGCGAGCGTCTCACGCTTCAGGTCAACGGGGATGGCCCGGCGCGGTTTGTCGTCGTCGACGCCTTGCCGGGTGGACGCGTCCGTGGTTACCCGGGTAGAGCGCGCGCTGAGGTACCGCTCAACGCCAAAGGCAAATTCGATGTGGGTGGCGTGATCGGGCGCGGCTCGTTGCACGTCACGCGCATCTTCAACACGGGCTTACCGTACACGAGCGCCGTACCGCTGCAAAGCGGCGAGATCGGTGACGACCTCGCGTACTATCTGGCGAACTCGGAGCAAGTGCCCAGCGTCGTCGCGGTCGGCGTCTTGGCAAATCCCGACGGAGTGCTGGCGGCGGGCGGAATTCTGGCACAGCTTCTGCCCGGCGCCGATCCCGCGACGATCGCAGCGCTCGAGTCAGCCGCTGCAGCGCTGCCGCAGGTCAGCTCGCTGGTCAGAGCCGGACTCACGCCCGAGGAGATGATCGAGCGTTTCGCGGCGGACTTGCACCCGCGCGTCAGCCACATCCAGGCGTTGTCATTCTCGTGCCCGTGCGAGCGTTCGCGCGTCGTGCGCGCCCTCGTCAGTTTGGGCAGCGATGCATTGCGTGAGATGGCACAGGCCGAGGAAGATACCGAAGCTACCTGCGACTTCTGCGGCCAACGCTATTACTTCTCGCCGGACGAGATCGGTGCCATCTTGTCGGACGCCGCCGCCGAGGGAACCGTCTAGCTGGCGTCGCGCGCTTCGATGCGCACGAACTGATGGTTGCCGCGCTGCAACACCTTGCCGTCCCACGAGCGCTCGATGTGCTGCGCGTCGTCGACGCGTTTTCCGTCGATCTTGACGGCGCCCTGTTCGATGAGCCGCTGACCCTCGCGATTCGATCCGGCAAGACCGGTCATCACCAAAAGCTTGAGAATGTTCGCCTGCTTGAGGTCGATGGTCAGCGGATATACCCGCATGTCCTCGGGTAATTCTTTGCGCACAACCGTCTTCTCGAAATGCTCGCGCGCTTCGAGCGCAGCATCGCTGCCGTGATAGAAACGCACGATCGCCTCGGCAAGCAGCAGCTTCGCATCGCGCGGCCCTAACGCCAGCGCACGTTCGATCTCCGCATCGTCGGCGGTGGTCGCCAGCTCCCAATACCTGCGCAGCAGCGTGTCCGGCACCGACATGACCTTGCCGAACATCTGCGCCGGCGCTTCGCGCAGCGCGATGAAGTTGTTCAGGCTCTTGCCCATGCGCTGCACGCCGTCGGTCCCTTCAAGGATCGGCATCGTCATGCAGATCTGTGGCGGCTGCCCGTGCGCCTCTTGCAGCTGGCGGCCCACCAAAAGATTGAAGAGCTGCTCGGTGCCGCCAAGCTCGACGTCCGCTTTGACCGCAACCGAGTCGTAGCCCATGCCGATCGGATAGAGGAATTCGTGCAAGCCGATCGGCTCGCGCGCGGCGTAGCGTTGCGCGAAGTCATCGCGCTCGAGCGTCCGCGCGACCGTCGTCTTCGCGGCGAGTTCGATGACATCGCCGAAGTCGAGCGCTCCGAGCCACTCGCTGTTATAGCGGATCTCGGTCCGGTCCATATCGATGATGAGGCCGGCTTGCTGCGCGTAGGTCTTCATGTCGTGCTCGATGTCTTTCGCGCTGCGCGGCTTGCGGGCGTCGGCGCGCCCGCTCGGATCGCCGATGCGTGCGGTGAAATCGCCGACGATCAACACCGCCTGGTGGCCCAAGTCTTGGAATTGCCGCAGTTTGCGCAGCGCGACCGCGTGGCCCAAATGCAGCAGTGGACCGGTCGGGTCGATGCCGAGCTTGACGCGCAACGGACGGCTCTCGCGCAAGCGGCCGATCAGGTCTGCTTTCGTGACGACGTCGACGCAACGGGCCGTCAGCGCTTCGGCCATACGGAGCGCGGCTTTATCGCTCATGTCAGCGCACCGTTACGATGGTCACTCCGGAGCCGCCTTCCTTATCACCCGCCTGCGCAACGCCCGCCGCTTGTGGATGCTCGCGTAAGAATTCACGCAGGCCGCGGCCCAATTGCCCCGTTCCCTTGCCGTGGATGATGCGCAGCTCGCTGATGCCGGCAAGGCTTGCGCTATCGAGCGCTTTGTCGACGATCGGCATCGCCTCATCGACGCGCAGGCCGCGTACGTCGATCTCGCTCATCGCCTGATCTGCTCCTGCGGCGATGCTTGAGAACCGGCCGACTTCGAGCGCCGCGCGCTCCTGCGCGGCTTGCGCCGCGACTCGACGCAGCTCGCCGCGCGGCACAACGGTCCGCACCGATCCAACCGTCACGAGCGCATCGCGCTCGTAGAGCTCGCCGATGACGCCGGTCGCATCCAAACTCGTCACGAAGACGCGGTCGCCCGGCTGCAACGCCGTCGCCGGTTCGTCGCCCGGTTCCGGCGCCTGCAAGCCGAGGCTCTTGCGCATCTGCTCGAGCGTCGCGCTGAGGTCCGGCGCGGCGGTTGGCGCTGGACCGCGCTGCCGCTTGCGCGACTCACCGCCGCGCGCAGCCCGCTCCATCATCTCGGCGCGCGTCTGGCGCACGGCGTCGTCAAGCATGACGGCTGCACGATGTTGGAATTGCCGCCGTTCCTGATCGAGCGCGGCGCGCGCGCGTTCGAGCGCATCCTCTAGATCTGCCGCCTGCGTTCGCAAGGCATCGAGCTCCGCTTGCCGCCTGTGCAGCTCCTCGCGTTCGGCGGCGAGCGCCTCGAATGCCGTCTCAAGCCGGCGGTTTTCTTCGCCCAGCAGTTCTTCGGCGCGCTCGATGAGCGGCCGTGGCAAGCGCAGGGCGCGCGCAAGCGGAAACGCGAGCGACTGCCCCGGCACGCCGAGCGCCAACACATAGGTCGGCTCGTTCGTCGCTGCATCGAACAGCATCGACGCGTTCGCGACGCGCGCGGTCGCCGCAGCGAACACTTTGAGCCGGGTGAAATGCGTCGTCACCACAATGGATGCGCCGGCAGACAGCGACGTCTCGATGAACGCCTGCGCAAGCGCCGCACCCGCGACCGGCTCCGTGCCGCTGCCGATCTCGTCGACCAGCACGAGACTGCCGCGCCGAGCGCCCTCAAGCGCCGCGCGCAAGGCTTGCAGATGCGCAGAGAATGAAGATAAGTTCTGCGCGATCGACTGCTCGTCGCCGAGCACGCACACGATCCGGTCGAACCAGCCGATCTCCGTGCCGGGCTGCGCGGGAAGCGGGATGCCCGCGTACGCGAGCACACAGAAGAGCCCAATCGTCTTGAGCGCGACGCTCTTGCCGCCCATGTTCGGTCCGGAGATGACGAGCGCGTCAAATCCATGGCCCAGTTCGACGTCGAGCGGCTTTGCTTTTCTGGTCAGCAGCGGATGACAGCCGCCGACGATGCGCAGCGTTTGCTCACCCGTGAGGCGCGGGCGCAAGGCGGCGTGCGCTATCGCCCAACGGGCGACCGCACCGAGCGCATCCAGCTCGGCGAGCAAGCGCGCGTTTGACAGCAGTTCGTCGGCTCGTGCCGCGACCATCGCCGTCAATTGCGCGATGACGCGCGCCGTTTCACGCTCCTCAGCGGACTCGAGCGCGCGTAAGCGATTATTCGCTTCGACCGACGCTATCGGTTCCACGTACACGGTCGCACCCGAGGCCGACTCATCGTGCACCACGCCGGCGAACTCGCCGGCGTACTCCTTGCGCACCGGTACGACATAGCGCCCGGCGCGCACGGTGACCACCGGCTCGGACAACATCTTTGCGGTCGCCGGCGCTCGCGTGATCGCGGCGCAGCGGTCGCGGATCTCGTCGTGCAGCGAGCGCTGCTGTCGCCGGATACGCGCAAGTTCGGCCGACGCCGCATCAGCGACTCGGCCGTGCGGTTCGATCGCCTCGTCGAGACGGCGGACCAGGTCTTTCGTGTCATGGCGGCGGCCGAGCAGCGCCCTGAACGCACCGCGTGGCGCCGCGTCTTTCGGGCTCGAACGCGCGACATCGCGCAGCGCTCGCTCGGCGACCGCAATCGCGTGCAGCTCGGGTCCGCTCAGCGGCGCGCCCTTTCCGGCGCGTGCGATCATCTCACCGACGTCAGCGACGCCGCCGAACGCGATGTCGCCTCCCGCTTGGACGAACGCCATCGCGTCCTCGACAAGCTGCTGGCGCGCCTCTGCCGCGGCATGCGACGCGAGCGGCGCGGCGGACAGCGCGGCAGTGCGGCCCGGCTCGCACGTCGCCTGCGCCGCGATGCGCGCTATGACGTCGTGGAATTCGAGCGCCTTCAGCGACTCGTCAGCCAAGGCGCTCTTTGAGCAGACCCCGTACCATCTCGACGTTCGCCTTGCCGCGCGACAGCTTCATCACCTGACCGACCAAGAATTCGAACGCTTTCTCCTTGCCGGCCTTGTACGACGCGACCGAGTCCGCATTCGCATGGAGTGCCTGGTCGACGAACGCCGCGACGGCGCCGGCGTCGGAGGTCTGCGCGAGGCCTCGCTCGGCGACGACGTCCGCCGGCTGCCGGCCGTCGATCATCACCGATTCGATCACCTCTTTGGCCGCTTTGCCCGAGATCGTTCCGTTTGCGACAAGGGTGATGAGCGCGGCGACCTGCTCGGGCCGACCCCTGGCGCTGGCAAGCGTCATTTCGGCGCGATCCAGAACCTTGCGCACGTCTCCCATCATCCAGTTGGCAGCCTGTTTGGGATTGCCGCTCGCTGCCGCCACGGCTTCGAAAAAATCTGCATCGCTACGCTCGGAGGTCAGCACGCCGGCATCGTATTCCGACAATCCAAAATCGCGCACATAGCGCGTGCGCTTGGCCGCGGGCAGTTCGGGCAATTCGGTGCGCCAGCGCGACAACAACGCGCGGCCCAACTCGAGCGGTACGAGGTCGGGGTCCGGGAAGTAGCGGTAGTCGTGCGCGAGCTCCTTGGAGCGCATCGAATGCGTCGTGCCGCTGCCCTCATCCCAGCCCCGCGTCTCCTGCACGATGCGCTCGCCCTCGCGCACGCACGCGCGCATGCGCTCGATCTCGTATTCGATCGCGCGCCCTACCGAGCGGAATGAATTGAGATTCTTGATCTCGACTTTCGTGCCCAATTCGCGCGCGCCGGCCGGGCGGATTGAGACGTTGGCGTCGCAGCGCAGGGAGCCCTCATGCATCTTGACGTCGGATACGCCGATGTACGACATCACCGCCTTAAGCTCGGCGAGGTATTCCTCGGCTTCGCGCGCGGATGAGATCTCCGGTTCGCTGACGATTTCCATAAGCGGCACGCCCGCGCGGTTGTAGTCCACGAGAGTGTAAGCCGAGCGCGCGATGCTCTCGCCCGCGTGCACGTTCTTGCCGGTATCTTCTTCGAGATGGATGCGCGTCAGATTGACGCGCTTTCCGGAAGGCAGCGTCACGCTGCCACCGGTCGTCAGCGGCATGTCGTACTGCGAGATCTGATAGTTCTTGGGCATGTCCGGATAGAAATAGTTCTTGCGGTCGAACTTCGAGTACTCGGCGATGGTGCAGCCCAGCGCCATGCCCGCCTTGCAGAGATACTCGACCGCTTTCGCGTTGGCGACCGGCAGGCTGCCGGGCATCCCAAGACACACGGGACAGACGAGCGTGTTGGGCGGAGCGCCGAACGCGTTGCGGCAGCCGCAGAACATCTTGCTCGCGGTGAGCAATTCGACGTGCACCTCAAGCCCGATGACCGCTTCTGTGTCTGCCGGGGCGCCGATCACCTTGCTCATGCGGCGTGTCCATCGCCCGCGTACACGATGGGCGTGCGCGCCCAGGCGTGGCGCGTGGCTTGTTCGTACGCGTGCGCGACTCCGAACATCCGACCTTCCTCAAAGGCCGGCGCGACCAGTTGGAGTCCGACCGGCAGATCGTCGACATAACCCGCCGGCACCGACATCGCTGGCACGCCCGCGAGACTCATCGGGATGGTGAAAAAATCCATGAGGTACATCGCGACCGGATCCTGGCTCTTCGCGCCGAGCTGGAACGGCGGACATGACACCGCCGGGCACGCGATGACGTCACAGCGCGCAAAGGCCTCGTCGAAGTCCTTCTTCATGAGCGTACGCACCTTTTGCGCGCGCACGTAGTAGGCGTCGTAGTAGCCGGAGCTGAGCGCATAGGTCCCCAAGATGATACGCCGTTTCACCTCCGGCCCGAAGCCTGCGGCGCGCGTCTCATCGAACATCGAGAAAACATCCGGGCCGTCGACGCGCAGGCCATAGCGCGCGCCGTCGTAACGCGCGAGATTCGACGATGCCTCCGCCGGCGCGATGAGATAATACGTCGCCAAGCCGTATTTCGAATGCGGCAAACTCACGTCCACTAGTTCCGCCCCGAGCGCGCGCAGATCTTCGTATGCGCGCTTGTACAGCGCGTGCATCGCAGCATCAGGTGCAATGCTCTCTTCGAACTCTGAGACGATTCCAACGCGTATGCCCTTGAGATCGTTGCGCAGTTGCGCCGCATAATGCGGCACGTCGACGTTCGCACTGGTAGAATCCATCGGATCGAAGCCCGCGATCGCCTCGAGCGCGTCAGCGCTGTCACGGACGTCGACCGTCATCGGGCCGGCCTGATCGAGCGACGACGCGAAGGCCACGATGCCGTAGCGCGACACGCGGCCGTACGTCGGCTTCACGCCCACGACGCCGCAAAACGATGCGGGCTCTCGGATCGATCCGCCCGTGTCCGTGCCAAGCGCGATCGGCACGCACCGTGCACCGACCGTCGCCGCACTGCCACCGGAGCTGCCGCCGGGCACGTCTTCCGTGCTCCACGGATTGCGCGTGGCTTTGAAGGCCGAGTTCTCGCACGACGAGCCCATCGCAAACTCGTCCATGTTCGTCTTACCGACGATGATGGCGCCCTGCGCCTCAAGCCGGCGCACGACGGTCGCCGAGTACGGCGGCACGAAGTTCTCAAGGATCTTGGAACCCGCGGTTGTGCGTACGCCTTGCGTGCAGAACAGATCTTTCACCGCGACCGGAACGCCCGCGAGCAATCCCAGATCTTGGCCGCGTGCGATCGCGGCGTCGATCTCTTTGGCGCGCGCGAGCGCGCGCTCGGGCGTCACCTGCAAGTACGCTTGCAATCGCCGTTCGGTTGCGGCGATCGCCGCAAGCGCGGTTTCGGTGGCTTCGACGGCGCTGACCTCGCCACGCGCGATCGCTTCGCGTATCTCGTGACCGGTGTTCATCGTCATTCGAGGATGCGCGGCATTTTGAAGTACGGCCCTTCGGTGGCCGGCGCGTTCTGGATGGCCGCCTCATGGTCCAAGCATGGACGCACCTCGTCCGTGCGCAGCACGTTGTGCAGCGGGATGACCTGCGCCGTGGGGTGCACGTGCTCGACGTCGAGCGCTTGCAGCTCGCGGATGAATTCGAAAAGGCGGCCGAACTGCGACGAGAAACGCTCGGCTTCTTCAGCGCTCAGCGGCAGGCGTGCAAGCTTCGCCACATGAGCGATATCGATGGGCACTTCAGGCATCGTTTACGACCCTTTGACGAACGTCATCACCACTTCGACGTGGCCGGTGTGCGGGAACATATCGTATGGTGTTACGCGCTGCACGCGATAACCGCGCCCCGCAAGCGCCTTGGCATCGCGCGCCAACGTTGCCGGATTGCAAGACACGTAGACGATGCGTTCGACGCCGTTGTCAGCAAGCGCGGCAAGCACCGCCGGCTCACAGCCCTTGCGCGGCGGGTCTAGGATCACCGCGTCAGCGCCGTTGAGCAGCGTCCGGCCGCGGTCGCCGCTTACCGCTTCGACAGCGTCCGCATGCTCGAACGCCGCGTTGAGAACTCCGTTTGCGGCGGCGTTGGCGGCGCATTCGTCGGCAGCCGGCTTGAACCATTCGACGCCCGTCGTCGCGATGCCGCGCTTGCCCAAGATGACCGCGAACGTACCGACGCCGCAGTACAGATCGACGACGCGACGCGCGCCCGCCAGCACGTCGACGATCTGCTGCGCGATGAGCTCGAGCAATGCGGTGTTGATCTGGAAGAACGATTCGACGCCGAAGCGCAGCGTGGCGCCCGCGATCGTCTCGCGTAGCATCGGCGAGCCCCACAACGTCGCGCTGCGCGCGCCGAACAGCGCGTTCTCGTTCTGCAGCTCCCAGCTCGATACGATGCCCGTCAGTTCGGGAATGCGCCGGCGGATCTCGTCGACATAGGTGCCGGCGGCGCGGTTGGCTTTGGCGCCATTGAATGCAATGACCAGCTCTGGACCGGTTGCACTGGCGCGCGCGACGACGTGGCGCGCGGGCGAAAACGGCTCAGGTGCTTCGCGCGCAAACGCCACCAGGGCTTTCACCGCATCGTCGAGCCGAGGCAACAAAACCGGACACGACTCGATGGCGACCACGCGATGGCTGCGCGCTTCGTAAAAACCAAGCTGCATGGCGCCGCCCGCAAAGCGCGTGACGAGGCCGGCTTTGTTCCGGTAGCGCGTCGCCGTCGCGCCAGGCAGCGCGATCGTCTCACCGACGTCGACAGCGCTGAACCCGCCGAGGCGCTGCAGCGCGTCCGCGACCATGCGCCGCTTCCATGCGAGCTGCGCGCTGTATTCCAGATGAAGCACTTGGCAGCCGCCGCAGCGCGGGAACACAGGACAGATGGAAGCGACGCGATCGGGAGAGCGCTGCTCGATGGCGGTGACGTGGGCACTCACATAGTTGCGTTTGACCGCGTCGACCGCGACGCGCACGGTCTCGCCTGGCAGCCCGCCGGTCGCGAACACGACAAGGCCATCGGCGCGGCCCACGCCCTGGCCGTTCTCCAGCAGATCTTTGAGGACGAGTGGTTCACGCGAGATCCGGGCCGCGCTATCCGCGGCGGCTTTCGTCAAGGGTCTTACGCAGCTGATCCGCTTCGTCGATCAGCGCCTGAATGCGGTCGCGCGTCGGATCGGCCGGCGCCGGTGGCATGAGCGTGCGCATGAAGATGTACGCACCAAGGGCCGACGCGACGAAAACGCTGGCCCAGATCAGCGGGTACAGCACCTTGCGGTTCACGACGGCTCGCCTTCTGACATAGCGTATTGGGTTTTAGACGGGGGTGGATACAGCTTCCTGTCGCTCGTGAGGCTGCTCGCTGAGGGGATACGAGGCGAGCAAGCACGCGGCGTGCGAGGCGGCGATGAACACGAGGCGATGAGCGTCGACGTCGGCGACGTATAACATCGCGCCGCCGTGCAACGGACGGTATCCGATCAAATCGATGCCTACTTTCGGCCTGCGCCGAATGCGGCCGGCCCAAGTGCGAACAGCGTCCGCGAATCGCATGCGCAACGCTGCGATCGCGCTTCTCAATCGCTGCGCCCATCGCGGGGCGAACCTGCCATCCACGCCGGCACGAGCCAGCGCAGGGTCGCAGCGCGCTCGCCGATGCGTACTGGCGCGATGATTTCGAAATGCGGACTGCGCGCGGGAAGCGCGCCATCCGCGAGTCGCACGAAACGAGGCGGTGTGCCGGCGATCGCGGGCAAGCGATCGGCAAACGCACGCATGGATGCGCGCAAAACGGCTTCAACCGCGTCTATTCCCACCGCTCCCACCGCAATGTTCGAGTCGTCTTGACCGAGAACTGCAGCGGCGACGCTGGCGACGGTCTGTTTGTCGGCGCTGAGGACGAGCGAGCCCTGCCCGCCCGCGATCAGCGCGAGTTTCAGATCTCCACGCGCGAGCGAGGGTGTGTCGACGCGCTCGACGTCCATTGTTTCGAGATCAGCGCTGCAACGAGCCGTGTCGGCCAATCGCGCAGTCGCAGCCTCTACTGCAGGCTCGAACGCATCGTTTGAGGCGATGTGCGCCGGCTGTTTGCGCGCCGGCTCGAGCAGGGGTGCCGGAACCTTCGGTTGCGGGCGGCCCGGCGGCTCGGCGATCGGGCGCACTACTTCGCGCCTGCGTGCGGGCCGCTCGCTCGCCGCGCTCTCAATAATCTTGTCGGCCGCCGGCGTGGCGGCGCGAGAGAGCGAAACTCGCAATGCTCCTTGTGCATCGCCCAGGACGAGCGTACCAGCGACGCGCGTCGCGCGCTCGGCCGTCTGCGTACCCGAAGATCCGGAAGCGAAGCGCGCAGCCTGCGGCTCATCAGCGCCGGACTGCGCGGCCGCCGCACGCATCAGCTGCAGCGCAAACGCCGCGAGCTGTTTGCCGATGCGCGCGCGCTTCGCGTGGCGCACGTTGCCACCCGTGCCGCCGATCGCGATGTCGGCGATCGCGGCAGCGATGGCGGCGTCGATATCGATTATCCAGACATCTGCGCTGCCCGCGCTTTCAAAAAAGAGCGCCGTGTCGCTCGGCGTTGCGGACGAATCCGGTTTGAACGTCACATCGCGCCCGAGATAGGCGCTGAGAGCCGATCGAAGTGCGGGCGCGACCGCATCGAGATCTGCGCGTTGCGCACGCGCGTTTTCTGGCACCCGTTTCTCGGGAGCCGCTTCCGTACGAATGGCTTGCTCAGACGTTGCCGCCTGCGGCGCACGCAGCCGTTCGATAAATCGGTCGACGTCTGTGGCCTTCAGTCGCGCCATGTCGTTTGATTC
>JAFAKE010000073.1 GCA_019235715.1 Vulcanimicrobiota bacterium | reverse complement strand
GCAATGCTGCGGAAGTTCACGAGCAAGCCGCTCGCCGTGGGATTCGGCGTCGCAACGGCGCAAGATGCGCAGCCCATCGCGGATATCGCTGACGGCGTTGTCGTCGGTTCGGCACTGATGCGTGCGGCGCAAGGGAGCGAGCCGGCTCGCGCGGTCGAGGGCCTGTGCGCCGCGCTCGCGAGGGCGTGCGTTCGGATAAGTTCACCGGCGTGACGCTCACCGGGATGGCCGGCGCACCGCAGCGTTGAACGGCTAGCCATGCGCCTTGTCGGCATGCTGCTGACGCTCGCCATCATCTGCGTGCTCGCCTACATCGGCCTGCGCTCGTTGGGTGTCGGGCAGTCAGGCGACGTGCGCGACGCGCAATGGTACTACCATCATCCCAGCGAGCGCGCGAGCGAACTGGCATACTGCAATCAGCACCCGCAGGAGCAAAACGGCGGCGAGTGCCTCGCCGCCGTCAGCGCGCAGACGCAGGTTGACGCGGAGAACGCAACGCGTCAGTGAGAGACCGAGGTGCGCTCTTCAACCAGACGGCGCAGGCGCACGCCGTAGCTTTTCGTACCTTCGTCAGCCCGGTCGGCTAGATCGCAGCGCACCGGGCGCGCAGCGGTGAACGCAGCGGGCGCGCTTTGGTTTCCCGGCGGCACCGGTACCGTATTGAGCAACACGATATCGCAATCAGCGACGTGGCGGAGCGCTACATCTTTCCACGTTCTGCCGGGATCGGTTGCGACCATCACCGAGGCCCTGGGCGTAAGCCAGTCAAGCGATGTCGTGCCCTCGACGACAACGCCGCGCGCGCCCTTTGACGCGAGGTAGCAACACGCGTCCTCGACCGCTCGCGGAGCGGCCTCGCGCAGCGCGATGATCCACGCGACCGCGACCGCGCCCGCGTTCGCAAGGCGCCATGTGTCCGTGCCGTGCTTGTGGATCGCGCCTTCAGCGGTGATCAGGCGGCTTGGCAGCTTGGTGGAGACGGTTTCGCACACGCCGCATGACATGCCGCGCCCGCAAATGCCGGCGGCGTCGGCCATGATCAGCGCGGAGGCGCCGTGATCGTGTCCGCGGTCGCGCTCGCCGTCCGCAACGGTCAGCTTGATCGCGCCGTAGGCGAGACCGGTCAGCGCGTGCAGCGCGATTTCAGACGCGAGCGTCTTGCCGACGCCCGAATGCGGGCCGCCCACGACCACCAGATTCATGGGATGAAGATTCGACGGGGTGCTAGCCGACCTTTGGGGCGGCCGCCGCGACTTCCGGCGTGGCCGCGCTCGCAAAGCGCGTGAAGTTGTCGGCGAACAGACGCGCCAGCTCCGCCGCCTTGGTATCGTACGCTGCGCGGTCGTGCCACGTCGAGCGCGGATCGAGCAATTCGGCCGGCACGCCCGGCACGCGATCCGGGATCGAGACGTTGAAGATCGGATCCGGCGTAAAGCGGGCGTCCGCGAGCTGGCCAGACAGCGCCGCTTTGATCATCGCGCGCGTGTACGGCAACTTCATGCGGCCGCCGACGCCGTATGGCCCGCCGCTCCAGCCGGTGTTGACAAGCCAACAGTCGACCTCGTGCTTGGCGATGCGCTCGCCAAGGAGCTGCGCATAGCGCATCGGCGGATGGACCATGAAAGGCGCGCCGAAGCAATGAGAAAACGTCGCTTGCGGTTCGGTGACGCCCTTCTCGGTGCCGGCGACGCGGGCGGTGTAGCCTGACAAGAAGTGATACATCGCCTGCGGCACCGTCATCTTCGCGATAGGCGGCAGCACGCCGAAGGCGTCGCAGGTGAGCATGACGATGTGCTGCGGATGACCGCCCCGCCCGGACGGCACCGTGTTCGGTACGTATGACAGCGGATACGCGGCACGCGTATTTTCGGTCAGCGATGCGTCAGCGAGATCTAGTTCACGCGTCGCAGGATCGATGACGACGTTTTCCAGCACCGTGCCGAACGTGCGCGTCGTCGGAAAGATCTGAGGCTCAAGCTCGGCTGAGAGATTGATCACCTTCGCGTAACAGCCGCCCTCGAAGTTGAAGACGCCCGCGTCGCTCCATCCGTGTTCGTCGTCCCCGATGAGCGCGCGATCCGGATCGGCCGAGAGCGTCGTCTTGCCGGTCCCGGACAATCCGAAAAAGACGGCAACGTCGCCGGCTTTACCGACATTGGCCGAGCAATGCATCGGCATGACGTCGCGCAGCGGCAGCAAGTAGTTCATGAGCGTGAAGACGGATTTCTTGATCTCGCCGGCATAGGTCGTGCCGCCGATCAAGACGACGCGGCGCGAGAAATCGATGATGATGAAGGTTTCGCTGCGCGTGCCGTCGCGTTCGGGCGATGCGAGAAAGTCCGCTGCGTCGACGACCGCGAACTCTGGGCGGAAGCGCCGCAATTCACCGGGCGCCGGATCGATGAAAAGGTGGCGGGCGAACAGCGCGTGCCACGCCTGCGTCGTGATGACGCGCACCGGCAGCCGATAATCGATGTCGGCGCCCGCAAAGGCATCGGTCACGAATACATGCTGGTCGCGCAGGTAGGCGTCGACACGCCCGAGCAGCGCGTCAAAGCGCTCCCGACCGAACGCCTTATTGGTCTTGCCCCAGTCGATGTGGGCCTCGCTGCCCGGCTCCTTGACGAAGAACTTGTCCTGCGGCGACCGGCCGGTATGCTTGCCGGTGTTGACGACGATAGGCCCTGCGGCGGCGACGGATCCTTCGCCCCGCCGGACTGCTTCTTCGAACAGCGCGGCAGCGCTTAAGTTGATGTCGGCACCGGCGACTGGGCCGATGCCGAACGATTCTAGACCGATGGAGCTACCGCTGAGTAAGGCCATGCGTTTATGGGTTTTTGGCGGTGTGCTGGACCTTCCTTCGGTACAAAAGCACCAAAGGCCCGACGCTTGAGACGCTGCGAGCATAAGAGAACGGACGCGGCGTTATGCCGCGCCCGTCTTCGGTCGAACGAGCGCCTTAGGCGGCCGCCGCGACCGGTGCTGTGCTGTCCGCGGGTCTGCGCGCGAGGAACGGCAGTATCATCGCGATGATCAACATCACCGCGACATACGGCAGTGCCGGCGCGAACGATCCCAAGTGGTCCTTCACGTAGGCGACGAAGATCGGGCCGACGATACCGGCGACGCCCCACGCCGTGATGATCGCGCCGTAATTGGCGCCCATGTATTTTGTGCCGAAGTAGTCGGCGTTGAACGATGGCATCGTTCCGAAGCCGCCGCCGTAGCACAGCAGCACGATGGCGAAGCACGTCAACACGGAAACCAGCGACGTCAGCGTTCCCAGCACGAAGAACACGACGACCTGGATGCCGAAGATCAGCACGAACGCCCAGTTGCGTCCGATGCGTTCGGATATCGAGCCCCAGAAGAAGCGCCCGAGTCCGTTGAAGATCGCGACCAGCCCGTAGGCCGTTCCCGCGGTCTTTGGATCGACCGTTCCGGCGACCACTCGGTTCGTCAGCTCGAGGATGATCGGTACCGCGTTGCTGATCACCAAGATGCCGGCCGTCACGTTGAGGAACAGCATGAGCCAGAGCAGATAGAACTGGCCCGTGCGCAGCATCTCTCCCGTGGTGTACGAGCGGCCGGCACTGGCGGCTGCCGCCTTTGCGCCGGGAACGGTGTAGCCATCAGGCGGATTGTTGAGCATGAGCGCGCACAACGTGCCGACGATCAGGAACACGATTCCCGAAACCACAAAGACGCTCAGAATCGCTTGGACTTGGTCCGGGGTCAACGCAACCGCGGCCGCGGCGGTGGCGGGGTCCGATTTCGCCTTGAGATATGCGGCCGCCGCCGCCGAAGCAGCCTTGAACGAGGCGATGCGCGGGACGATCTGGTTATAGAAGAAGGCGCCAAGGCCGAAGCCCATGACCACCATGCCACTGCCCACGCCGCGCATGTCGGGGAACCACTTGGTGACGGTGGCGACTGGCGTTATATAGGCCATGCCGTTGCCGAACCCGCCGATCACGCCGTATGTCAGATACATCCAAATCGGTCCGTTCCTGCCGACCAGCCCCGCGAGCAGATATCCAGCCGCCCACAGGATGACGCCGGTGATCGTGACGGCGCGCGGCCCGACGCGATCCTGCCACCTTCCGCCGACGACTGCGCCGACGCCGAGGAAGAAGATCGCGAGCGCGAAGATCCATGTCGTTGTCGTGTTGGACCAGCCGAAGCTGGCGCGGAGCGGTTGCGTGAAAATGCTCCACGAATATACGGTGCCGATACAGATCATCACGATCATGCCGGCTATGCCGATGACCCAACGATTCACACTGCACCTCCAGATGAAGAAACCGAAATCGCGGGCGCGCAAGAGCCCCCGCAAGTCCGCGTTTCCTTCGAGCGGCCAAAGCGCCCTCTGCGCGTGTTCCCAGGGCGGACGTTATCCACAAGAACGCGGTGGTGTTCGCATCGCGCTCACAACCCGTCCACAAGGTCGCGACTGCCCAACGCTGAAATAGACCAGGCGAACATGTGTTTGCCCACCGCCCCATGAGTAAAAGCTTCGTCCATCTACACGTTCATAGCGAGTATTCGCTGCTGGATGGCGCCTGCCGCGTCGGCGACCTCGTACAGGCGGCCGCCGAAAACGCGATGCCGGCGCTCGCCTTGACCGATCATGGCGTGCTTTACGGCGCGCTTGAGTTCTATTTCGCGGCGAAAGCCAAGGGCATCAAACCCCTGATCGGCTGCGAGATGTACGTCGCCCCGCGTGGGCGCCGCGATCGTGCCGCGCGCGACGAGTATCATCTCACGGTGCTCGCCGTCGACCGCGCCGGGTATCAGAATTTGCTCAAACTCGTCTCCGCCGGGTTCTTAGAGGGCTATTACTACAAACCGCGCGTCGACCTCGAGCTGCTGGCGGCGCACTCCTCGGGACTGGTCGTCTTGTCGGGCTGCCTCGGTGGAGGCGTACAGCAGGCGCTTTTACGCGACGACATGGACGGTGCGCGCGCGATGGTGCGCGACTACCGCGCGATCTTCGGCGAGCGCTACTTCCTCGAGCTTCACCATCATCACATGGCAGCCGAAGACAAGGTCCGCTCTTCGCTGCTGCAGCTGTCGCGCGAGACCGGCGTGCGCGCGGTGGCGACGAACGATTCGCACTATCTCGGGCGTGAAGATGCGCCCGCGCACGACGTGCTGTTGTGCATCGGTACAGGCCGCCTGGTGTCCGACAGCGACCGCCTGCGCTTTGACGGGGATGACTTCTATTTCAAGAGCGCCGATGCGATGCGCGAGCTGTTCGCCGACTCGTCCGACGCGTGCGACGCGACGCTGGACATCGCCGAGATGGCTGAGCTCGATCTGCAGTCGAAGTCCTTTGCGCTGCCGTCGTTTCCGCTGGCCCCGGGCGCGCAAGACCAGTCTGCATTCCTGCGCGAGCTGTGCATGCGGGGTCTGGGTGAGCGCTACGGGTCGCCGACGCCCGCCCAGCTCGAACGCCTCGAGTACGAGCTGGGCATCATCGAGCGCATGGGTTATGCGTCTTACTTCCTTATAGTATGGGATTTCATCCGCTATGCCCGGGAGCGCGGCATCCCCGTGGGGCCGGGACGCGGGTCTGCGGCGGGCAGCATCGTCGCGTACGCGCTGCGCATCTCGGATGTCGACCCGCTGCGCTACAATCTGTTCTTCGAGCGTTTCCTCAACCCGGACCGCATCTCCATGCCCGACATCGACACCGATTTCTGCTTCGAGCGCCGCGATGAAGTGATAGAGTACGTGCGCGAGAAATACGGCGCCGATCGCGTCTCGCAGATCGTCACCTTCGGCACGATGGCCGCGCGCGCGGCTGTGCGCGATGTGGGCCGCGTGATGAGCCATCCGCTCGCGGAAGTCGACCGTATCGCCAAGCTGATCCCGAACGTGCCGACCAATCCCGTCTCGATCCGCCAAGCGATCGATAGCGTGCCGGATCTCAACTCGATCTATCACCGCGATGCGCAGGCGCGCAAGCTGCTCGACACTGCGATACGCGTCGAGGGGCTGGCGCGCCATGCGTCGACGCACGCCGCGGGCGTCGTGATCGCGCCCGGACCCATCACCGAGTACGCGCCGCTCGTGCGCTTGGGCGACGACGACGTCAACACGCAATACTCGATGGATTGGGTGGAAAAGGTCGGCCTCTTGAAGATGGACTTCCTGGGCCTGCGCACGCTCACGGTGATCGAGCGCGCATCCGTCCAGATCCGCGCGACCGACCCGTCGTTCCGCATCGAAGATATTCCGCTGGATGACGCGGCGACGTATGCGCTGCTCTCGTCCGGCCATACGACCGGCATCTTCCAGCTCGAAAGCGCGGGCATGCGCCGCTACATCGCCGAGCTGAAGCCCACGTGCATCGAAGACGTCATCGCGATGGTGGCGCTCTACCGCCCCGGACCGATGGATTGGATCAACGACTTCATCGCCGGCAAGCACGGGCGGCGCAAAATCACGTATTTGCACCCGAAGCTCGAGCCGATTTTGGCAGAGACGTACGGGATTGCGGTGTACCAAGAGCAGGCGACGCAGATCTGCCGCGATCTCGCCGGACATACGTTCGCGCAGGCGGACGAGATGCGCAAAGTCATCGGCAAGAAGATTAAAGAGAAAATCCCCGCCGAGCGCGAGAAGTTCATCAACGGCTGCGTGCGCAGCGGCATCGACGAGCAGCTGGCGATCAAGATCTGGCAGTTCATCGAGCCGTTTGCGGGTTACGGCTTCAACAAGGCGCACTCGGTGTGCTACGGCTTGCTCGCCTATCGCACGGCATGGCTGAAGGCCAACCATCCGCTCGCCTTCATGACGGCGCTGCTGTCCTCGCTCAAGAACAACGCGGACAAAGTCGCCGAATATCTCGCCGAATGCGCGATCATGAAAGTGCCGATCAAACCGCCCGACGTCAATGAGTCGGGCACAGATTTCACCGTCGCCGGCGACGCCATCCGTTTCGGTTTGGGCGCAGTGCGCAATGTCGGTGAGGGCGCGATCGCCGAGTTGATCGCGAAACGGCGCGATGCGCCGTTCGCGTCGCTCGCCGATCTGTGCGCCCGCGTCGACGGCCGCCAGGTCAACCGCCGCGTGCTCGAGTCGCTCATCAAAGCGGGCGCGCTCGACAAGTTCGGGAGCCGCGCCGCCCTGCTTGCAGGGCTCGACAGTGCGCTAGACTACGGCCAGCAGATCGCGCAGGAACGCGACTTAGGCCAAACCTCGCTATTCGGTGGCGACGGCGCTTCGCATCTTCCGCCGCCGGGTCTGCCGGTCGTGCCCGATATGAAACCGGCGCAGCAGCTCGCCCTTGAAAAGGAAGCGATCGGCGTCTACATCTCGGGCCATCCGCTCGCTGACAAGATGGAAGAGTTGGCGCGCCGCACGACCTCCACGATCGCCGCGCTGCGCGAGACTGCGGAAGACGAAGTCGTCTGGGTCGGCGGCGTCATCACGTCTGCGCGCCGGGTGATCACCAAGAGCGGCGATCAGATGCTCATCGCGCGGCTCGAAGACCAAACCGCGGCGATCGAGACTGTCGTGTTTCCGAAATGGTACGCAGAATTAGCTCCGCTCTTCGGCCCTGACGCGATCGTCGTCATCAAGGGACGCGTGAAAGAACGGCGCGCGCTCGGGAAACCTGCGGCAGTCAGCGCAGCGCCGGAAGACAATGGTGAAGACGAGCATCCGGAGCTCACAGTGCAAGCGATCGAAGCCTGGCCGCTCGACAAGGCGCGCGTGCTCGGCGCCGCGCCCGGCAATCAGCGCGAGCGGCTCGTGCATTCGAGCTTTGTCGTCGCGCCAGCGGCCGACAACGGCGCAATATCGGCGGCCAGCCGGGCGCTGCACATCCGCATGTGCGGCGACGACGCTGACGCGCTTCGCTTGACCCGCCTGCGCGATGTCGTCCTGGCCGCGGGGAGCGGCGAAGGGCGCATCGTCCTGCACTCGCCCGTTGACGCCGAAAGCCGCCCGCTTGCGCGCACGCTGACGATCACCGGCGAACTGCGCGCGCAGCTGGCCGAAGTTTTCGGCACGGACAATGTGTGGGAAGGGGCCGCGTGAAGCCGCCGGTCCTGATCGCCGTCGACCTCGACGGGACGCTCATCGGCCCATCGTTGCAGATCGACGAGCGCGATCGCGACGCCATCGCGCAAGCGATCGCCGGCGGGAGCACGATCTGCCTGGCGACCGGTCGTCTTTTCGCGGCTGCGCGACCATTCGCGTCAGCGCTGAACTTGCGCGGGCCGATGATCGTGCTCAACGGTGCTGCGCTGTACGACGTGCCGAGCGGCGCACGTCTTGCTGCAACACCGCTCGCCGCGCATACGGCGCTCACCGCCTACGACGCGTTGAAGGGCGATGGCTTCCATCTGCAGTTGTATTTCGGCGACATGCTATATCTCGACGAGCTCGATGATCGCGCGCGCGGATATTTAGAACTGTCGCATGTCGAGCCGGTTATGGTGGAGGACTTGCGCCCGTTGCTCGATGGGTCGCCGCCAGGTGACGTGGGGCCGATGAAGGTGCTTGCGATCGATGCGCCCGCGCACGTCGAGGCTTTCATACCGAAGCTGGCGGCGCAGTTGGGCGACGCCGCTGCGGTATTTCGAAGTCAACGCAATTATCTCGAAGTCACGGATCCCGAGGCGAACAAAGGCCACGCGCTTGCGCGCATCGCCAAGACGATGGGACTCGAGGTTGGCGACGTCGCGGCGATCGGCGATTCCGACAACGACGTGCCGATGTTCCACGCAGCCGGGCATTCGTTTGCGGTAGCCAACGCAACTCCCGCGGCGCGCGCGGCCGCGCAAAGAGTTGTCGCCGCTCAGGACCGCGCCGGCGTTGCGGAAGCGCTGCAGTTGTTGATGAACGGGCAGACGGTTGGTTAGCGCGCGCCGTGGCAAGGCGCGAACGGCGCGTGCGAACTTTGGGGCGCGCGGCGTTGCGCTATTCGCACTCTTGGCGGCGCTTTTCGGGGGTGCGGCATATGGCGGGAAGACGCTCGCATCGGACCCGCGCTTTGCCTTGGATGACGTCGCGGTCGATGGCGCGCGCCGCCTGCCGTCCGCCGACATCATCGCGGCGGCGGCACTCCCGCATGGGCGCAACGTCTGGTTGCTCGACAGCGGCGCGGCATCGCGCGCGATCGAGCGCTTGCCGTGGGTCGCGTCGGCGACCATCGCGCGCGCCTGGCCGAACAAGGTGACCATCATCGTGTCCGAACGCGTGCCGGCTGCGCGAATGGCGCTGCCCGGGGGTGCGCAGGCGCTCGTGGACACCGGCGGTCGCGTGCTTGGGTACGCCACCGGAACGAGCGACCAAACGCTTCCGCTGCTGATGATCGCGCCGTTGCCCGCAGACGCAGGCGTTCCCGGCGCCCAGCTTGGCGGCACGACGGTTGGCGAATCGCTCGAAGCGATGCAGCAGCTGAGCGCGCTCGGCGTCCGCATGACGGAAGTCCGCGACGAGCCCGTGACCGGATTCAGCGCGTTCACGCACTCAGGCGTGTGGGTAGTCTTCGGCGATCTCCAAGATCTTGCGCGCAAAGTAGAGTTGTATGACGCAATCGTCAAGCGCGTGGTGCAGCCGAGCGCCGTCGACTACATCGACGTGCGCAGCACCGCGGCGCCGACCGTGCAATATCGATGAGAAAAAAACTTTGCGCGCAAAGAGGGAACGCGTTTTGCGCTTGGAATGCGTTCTCATCACGACGAGTGCGGCGACCTTTGGGTCGCCGAACGCGTTTCATGACCGAGTTATCCACATCCCGTGTGCACAACGATATCGGGGTTGTGCACAACTGCGTCGTTCCTGTGGAGAAATTCGCCTTTGGCGCGTAGCGACATCATCGCCGGTCTCGATATCGGCACGACGAAGACCGCAGCTGTCATCGCCAGCCAGACGCCGCAAGGCGCCATGGATATCATCGGCTTTGGTGCATCGCCGTCGCTCGGGTTGCGCAAAGGCGTGGTGACGGATCTCGAGGAGACGGTCAAGTCGATCGAGGCCGCGATCGAGACGGCCGAGCGGATGGCCGGGGTGAGCATCTCATCGGCGTACGTCGGCGTGACCGGCGAACATGTGCGTTCGCAAAACACGCACGGCATCGTTGCGGTCAGCGGCGACGACAACGAAGTCGCGCCGATCGACGTCAAGCGCGTCGTCGACGCGAGCACGATCATCAACGTGCCGGCCGATCGCCAGATCATCCACACGCTGCCGCGCGAATTCGCCGTCGACGGTCAGAACGGCATCACCGATCCGGTCGGCATGGCAGGCGGCCGGCTTGAAGTGGACACGCACGTCGTGACCGCCGGCACGTCCTTCGTCACCAACGTGCTGAAGTGCGTGCATCGCGCGGGCATCGAGCCGGTCGGCGTGATCTTCGAACCGCTCGCATCGGGGGCCGCCGTGCTGCTTCCGGAAGAACGCGATGCCGGCGTCGTGCTGCTCGACATCGGCGGCGGCACGTCGGATCTCGCCGTGTATTGGGGCGGGGGCGTCTACCACACGTGGACCGTACCAGTGGGCGGCAACATCGTCACCAACGACATCGCCCTGGGGCTCAAGACGAGTTTCGCCGAGGCGGAGAACATCAAGCACGTCTACGGCACGGCCGACCTCTCGAAAGACCTCGATCAAGAGACGTTCGAAGTCAAGTCGCTTTCGGGTCGTACGAGCCGTGCGGCATCCAAGCACTTTCTGCGCCAGATCATCGTCGCGCGCATGACGGAGATCTTCAAGCTCGTGCGCGCCAACGTCGCCGAGAACTGCCCGCCGGAGGTCATGCTGGCGGAGCTGGTATTGACGGGCGGCGGCTCGTGCTTGAGCGGACTGGACGGGCTGGCGTCAGACTACTTCGATTTGCCGTCGCGCATCGGCTATCCGATGCACGTCGGCGGGCTTACAGAGACCATCAAGAACCCGGCGTATGCCACCGCAGTCGGGCTCGTGCTTTTCGGCGCCGCCGGGGACGGCGCCAAGCCGGAGCGCACGAATGGTCGCGGCACATGGTCGCGTGTCGCGACGTGGGTGGGCCAGGTCTTCAGGCTTTAGCCAGGGGGATACGGGAAATGACTGAGCATCCGCGGCGTTACGTGCCGGAGCACATGGCGAGCATCAAAGTGATCGGGGTCGGAGGCGGCGGCTGTAACGCCGTCAACCGCATGGTCGACACCGGCATCAGAGGCGCCGAATTCTACGCCATCAACACCGACGTCCAGGCGTTGAAGAACTCACGCACTGAGAACACGCTGCAGATCGGTCAGAACCTTACCCGCGGGTTGGGTGCGGGCGCCGATCCGGAGATCGGGCGACAGGCGGCCGAGGAATCGAAAGAAGATCTCGCGCTGTTGATGGAGGGCGCCGATCTCGTGTTCATCGCCGCCGGCATGGGCGGCGGCACGGGCACCGGCGGTTCGCCGATCGTCGCCGAAATGGCGCGCGGCGCCGGCGCGCTCACGGTCGGCGTCGTCACCAAACCGTTCGGGTTCGAGTTGCGCAAACGCGCGCAGATCGCTGAACGCGGCATCGCAGAGCTCGAACAGAAGGTGGACACGCTGATCGTCATCCCTAACGACCGGCTGTTGTCGATCATCGAGAAGCGCACGCCGCTGACCGAAGCATTCCGCAGCGCCGACGACGTTTTGCGCCAAGGCATCCAAGGCATCACCGATCTCATCACGCAGCCGGGGCTGATCAATCTAGACTTCGCGGATGTGCGGCGCGTGATGACCGACGCCGGGTCGGCGCTGATGGGCATCGGCAAGGGGTCGGGAGAGAATCGCGCGGCCGACGCGGCGCAAAAGGCGATCTCCAGCCCGTTGCTCGAGGCGACCATCGATGGCGCGCGCGGCGTGATCTTCAACATCTACGGCGGACCGGATCTGTCGATGTACGAGGTCAACGAAGCGGCGGAGCTGATCAGCAAGGCCGTCGATCCCGACGCCGAGGTGATCTTCGGCGCGACGATCGAGGAGAACATGAACAGCGACGTGCGTGTCACCGTGCTCGCCACGGGCTTCGGCTCGCGCGCGCGCGAGCGGACGCGCGTCGTCGGCGTGGGCGAGATCGAAAAGGTCAAGCCCGTGAACATGGACGAGATCGAAGTGCCCGCGTTTTTGAGGTACTCACGCTAAGCGCGCCAGGGCGCGAACACATAGCGGCAGCCGGCGGCCCCGCGTTCGAGGTCGCCGGCGATTTCGGCACCGGCATCGGGATACAGCGCGAGGCGGCGCAGATCCGAAACGGGATGCCAGGCACATTCGGCGACGCGAGCGTCGCGCGAGGCGCCCACTTCACCAAGCAGCGTCGCTTCGAACACGAGCTGCACGACATGACGTGCCCCGGATGGCGCGCGCGTCTCAACGACATAGCGGAATTTCCCGACGTCACACGCAGCACCGGCTTCTTCCAGTACTTCGCGGCGCAACGCGTCGCGCGCCGTTTCGCCTGGCTCAACGCCGCCGCCCGGCAGCAGAAATGCGACGTGCGAGCCGCGCACGTGTTTGGCGAGCAGCACGCGTCCATCTTGGACGCACAGCGCGGCTACGCGTACTCTGAACATCATCCAATCGCTTGTCGCCCACGCTCGGAGGTTCCTCGATGAAAGCGGTATGCAGCGCGTGCATCGACATCGGCGCGCCGGTGGCGCGCGTCTATGATTTCGTCGGCGATCTGAGGCGCTGGCCACTGTGGCTCTCGTTCATCGTATGCGCGCAGCAGCAGGGAGAGCCGCTGGGCGAGCTCGCGTACGAGCAAGAGGTTGAGATATGCATGCAGCGCGGCAGGCGGCGCTGGCGTGAATCTTTTGACGTCGTGCGCTGCGTCCCCAACGCGTTCGTGTGGCTCGAAGGCAGTCTATCGGCAGCGCGACGCATGGAGTTCCGTTTTGAACAGCGGCGCAGCGGCACGCGCCTGCACTGCTCGATCGGCTATGCGCTCTACGGCGGAGGGTTCGGCAAGCTGCGCGATGCGTTGTTCGAACGCCGGACCGTCGCACGCGAACTCGCGCGCTCGCTGATGAACCTGCGCACTGCGCTCGAAGACGTCGAACACGTCGAAGAAGGTATGCCCTTCAGGAAGGCCAATCAACCGCTGCCTGCCTGATGCCCACCTATGACTATCGCTGTAAGCAGTGCGGTACCACTCACGAGATCGCGCACGGCTTCAATGACCCACGGCCCACGACGTGCCCGTCGTGCGGCGGAGCATTGGCGCGCGTGTTCCATCCGGTCGGCGTCGTGTTCAAGGGCTCGGGCTTTCATAAGACCGATTACTCCAGCAGCGGTCTGAAGAAGGAAAGCGCGGACACCGGGGCCGCCAAGACAGATAGCGCCGCGTCTTCTGACAAGCCGAAAGGCGACAAGCCGGGGGGCGATGCCAAGCCTGCGAGCGACGCGAAGCCTGCGCCGGCCTCGCCTTCCGCTGCAAAGCCGGACGCCAAATCGTCGGGAACCGGGAAGACATGATTCACACGCTCGGTGTCATTCTCACGCTGCTCGGCCTGCTCGCCATCGTCATCATCGCCGTATTGACTGCGCTTCGCGTGCGCACTGTCGTCGCGGCGGCGGCCACCCTGCGCTCTCACCCGATGTTCGAACCGCAGTGGCGCGCCGCCCAGACGCAGAAAATAGAACGCCTGCAGTCAGGCAGCGTGCGGCTGCGCGAGGACCTTATCCGTCTCGGTCCCGCGCTCGCGACGCTTGCAGTCGCGCTGTACGAATTGGGATCGCTTGCGTACAAGGGGTCGCCCTCAGTCGACGCCGCGATGCGCCGCGGCCTGCCGTGGCTCGCCGGCCTGCTCCGGCCTCGCTCGCACCCAAGCTAAGCCGACGCCGGCTCTTTCGCAAACGCGGCGTGCCACGCACGCTCGAAGTCCGGAAACGATGTCGCGATGCAATCCGCATCCTCGATGACGAGCGGCGCTCGCGCCGCGGCTGCCAGCACGGCTGCGGTCAGTCCGATGCGGTGATCGCCGCCTGTCGAAATCGCTAGTGGCGGGCGCAGCGGGCGCCCTCCACGCACCGCGATGCCGTCGGGCAGCTCGTTGACGGATACGCCGAAGGCGCGCAAGAGCTCGATCGTGGAGCGGATCCGGTCAGATTCCTTTGTGCGCAGCTCCGCTGCATCGCGCACGGTGAAGGAGCCGTTGGCCGTCGCCGCCAGCGCGCACAGCAGCGGAATCTCATCGATCACGTTCGCCACGCGCGCCGGATCGAGCTCGACGTTGCGTAGCGGTGACGCTGACGAAACCTCGATGTCGGCGACCGGTTCGCCATGCTGGACGGACAAGTTGCGGATCGAGATGTGCGCGCCCATGTCGCGCATCACGTCAAGCGCTGCGCTGCGCGTCGGATTGATACCCGTTGCGAGCACTGAAATGCGGCTGCCCGGCAAGGCCGTCGCTGCAGCGATGAAATACGCCGCCGCTGAGACGTCGCCGGGAACTGCGTAGCCGTCGAGCGCGTGGAGCTGCGCTGGCCGAACGGTTGTCCGTAACCCGTCCACATCAACAGCCGCGCCCATCGCCGAAAGCATCAGCTCGCTGTGATCGCGGCTGTGGCTCGGACTGATGACCGCCGTCGCTCCTTTCGCCCGCAGACCCGCGAGCAGTACGGCGGTCTTCACTTGTGCGGATGCGATTGGCAGCTCGTATGTGATGCCGCGCAGCTGCTTCTGAGATGGGGTAAAGACGATCGGCGCGGTCCCGCGCTCGCTGCAGCGCACGTCGGCGCCCATCGCGCGCAACGGCTCGGCGACGCGCTCCATTGGACGGGCGCGCAGGCTCGCGTCGCCGTCAAGGACGGCGTTGACCCTTCCCGCGAGCGCGCCCGCAAGCACGCGCATGGTGGTGCCCGAGTTCGCGCAATCGATAGGCTGGGCCGGATCGCGCAGTCGTGCAACGCCGGTGACGCGCACGAGAACGCCGTCTTGATCGACACGTGCGCCGAGCACGCGCACTGCGTTTAAGCTCGCTTGCACGTCGGCACCGCGGTTGAGATTCGCGATCGTGGTCGTCCCGGCTGCGATCGCGCTGAAGAGAACGACGCGATGCGAGATCGACTTGTCGCCCGGCACGCCCAAAGGGCCGGCAAAGCGAGTGGGCGCGCGCAAGCGCATGGAGCTCATAGCATCAAGCTTGCGAACGCCGGCGAGCGGCACCTGCGTGCGATGTCGCGCAACCAAGATGCAGCGCCTGGCGCCTGAACAGGAGAAGGCGCGCGCCCATCTTAAGACCCGAAACGCCCATGAGCACCGCTCCGTCATCCTCCAGCGCTTCGCTGCAGACGCTGCGCTACACGAGTTTGGCGTCAGCCATCTTCGCGTTCGCGCTCGTCGTCTGGGGCGGCATCGTGCGTATCAACGGCGCGGGCATGACCTGTCCTGACTGGCCGCGCTGCCG
>JAFAKE010000032.1 GCA_019235715.1 Vulcanimicrobiota bacterium | reverse complement strand
GCCTACACGCTGATTTTCGGCATCCAAGTGATCTCGTTTTTCTTCCTGGGCGAGCTGCACAATCTTGCGGCGGTGGCGGCCCTCTATGCGGTGGTCCTGCTGTGCTACGGCGGCGGCTTCGGGGTGATGCCGGCGTTCAACGCCGACTTCTTCGGCACGAAGCACTTCGGCGCCAACTACGGATTGACGATCACCGCCTGGGGCTGCGCGGGCCTCGTAGGCCCCGCATTCGTCTCAACGGTCAAAGACCTGACGGGCTCCTACGCCGGCGCATTGCTGCCCGTCGCGATCATGCTGTTGGTCGCGATCATCTTCCCACTCATCTCGGATCGCCCTGTCGCCGCGCGCGCGCTCGAACGCGCGACCTAAAGGTCGGCAATCGCTTCCTTTTGAACGCGCCGCTCCATGGCGTATCGCTTTCTTGAGGATTTCGCGATCGGGCAGACGCACGAGACCGGCTCTGCCGTCGTGCACCTTGACGAGATCGTCGACTTCGCGCATCGTTACGATCCGCAACCTTTCCATCTCGATCAAGAAGCCGCCCAAGCAAGCATCTTCAAAGGCATGACCGCCAGCGGCTGGTACACGGCCGCGCTCACCATGCGGCTGACCGTGCAGAGCGGCGTGATGAAGCAGATCGGCATCATCGGCATCGGCATCGACGAGCTGCGCTGGCCGCGGCCCGTGCGGCCCGGAGACACGCTGCGCGTAAGCCTCGAAGTCGTCGATGTCAAGCCATCCGAACGCGGCCAGCCGCGCGGCATTGTGAGCATTCGGATGACGACGCGCAACCAAGATGACGAGATCGTTCTTACCGAGGTTGCACGCCTGATCGTTCCGCGACGCCCCGCCGCCTGAGAATCTCGCGCGCGAGTCCTACTTCGCCCTTGCGCATCGACCACTCATGGTTCCATGCGAGCAGCGGGCGCAACAGGGGCGAGATCGCGCGCAGCCACGGCTTCTCGAGATCGACGCGCCACGAATACTCGACGTCCACGCCGCCGCCACGTTCGTCGAGCCGCCAGATGCCCGTTCCGATGAGATCGCCGGTAGAGCGCAGCGTCGAGCCGTTCGGATAGCGCTCTTCAGTGACGGTGTAGGTGAAATGCAGCGTGTACGGCAGGCGCGCGCGGCACGTGCAGCGCGCGACCTGTCCGAGCGCGTGCGTTCCGCCCGGCTCGACGATCTCGACTTCTTGGAACAGCTCGGGCCACCAGCGCGGCAGCGCGGCCGTATCCTCGAGGACGTCAGCGACCTCGGTGATGCGGCACCCCTCGAATCTCCAGCTCGTCAGAAAATCGTAGTGCTGCACGCGGTTGAGGCGAAGTCCCCGGCTGATGGACCGGGGACTTCGGGCTTAGTTCCCGGTCCTTGCGGGGCCGGGTAAAATGCCGAGAGTCAGAATTGAACTGACGACACCCGCATTTTCAGTGCGGTGCTCTACCAACTGAGCTATCTCGGCGTCGAAGGCGATGTGCTGGCGGTGTTGGCACCTCGCTTTCTCGCCGCCGGAGGACGACGCCTGCGGCTATTGCTGCGGGCCCGACTGCACGGCTTTGCGCACTTCGTCGCCGAGCTTGCCGCGCACCGCATAGCCGAGCATCGTGAAGTCGCCGGCGAGCGAAAGAAACGGATGTTTGAACGTCGCCGGCCGGTTCTTCTCGATGAAGAAATGTGCGAACCAGGCCGGCCCGTAGCCTGCGGCGAGCGCGATCAAGACCCACCACGGATTGCGCAGCACGATCGCCGCAACGATGCACGCCATCGCAAGGATCGTTCCGCCGATGTGGATCGCACGCGTCGCCGGGTTCGAATGTTCGCGCAGATAGTACGGCCAGAACTTCGCGAAGGTCAGGCGCTCGCTCGACCCCATGGCCGGAGATACGTTCCGGCCAAAACTTTTCCCGCTTCGATCAGGCGCGCGCGCTTCATGCACAGCCGCTGCCCGATCGTCGCCCCGTTCGTGACAGGAAAGCGGCGCATGAAAGCGGGAGTGTCGGTCCGCGCAGACTCGGCACTCCCGCTCGTCGAAGGCGGCGGGCTCCTACCGCCGCCCCCCGCAGCCCCGTGTCGCTCGACGGGGCACCCGTGCTCCGGTTTTGTTAGGAACCGGAACGCTCGTGCATGTGTCTACCCGCCCCGCGCACGCTGTGTTTCAGATCTTCAGCGCGTAGTAGAACGTATACAACCGGGCAGAACCGGTTGGGTACGTGATGTATGACGTTGGGTTGAGATCGAACTGATATGGTTCGGTCGCTTTCAGAAACGGATTTGCCAAGCCCGAGCCCGGCCCGTAACTTCCCATGCCCTGCGGCACGTAGTTGCTCACCGAGAACGGGAAGGCGCCCGTGTAGTTCCCGAGCAGGTTGTTGGCAAAAATACCGATCTCGCCGTTCCCCAGCGTGTGCGCGACCGTGAGATTGAACGTCAGTATCGCGGGTGCGCGCAAGGAGCCGGGGTCCGGACCTTCGGGCGTGCCGCGCGATGCGACGATGTTCGGATTCGCCACCGTTCCCGGGTTTGACGGATCGGTGAAGTAGTAGGCGCTGGCGGCCGGATCGTTGCCCAGCTGGTTCTGCGCGAGGTCGGTGTTGAGCACGTACTCCGGTGTCACGCCGTCCGGCCCGAAGACGAACGTCTTCGTGCCGACGCCGTAGCGGTAGCCGGATTCGTACGGAAAGTCGGCGATCACTTTCCATCCCGTCCTGCTCACGTAATCGAAGTTCGCCGTCGCCTGCACCGCCGGTATGTAGTCGACATGGAACAGATGGTTGGCGACCAGCGCCGCCTCATTGACGGTCGGGAAGAAATCGCTGTCGTAGTTAGCGAGCGTGTTGTCGTACGTCGCGCTGACCAGCGAACTCACCCCGAAGGTGACCTGCCGCGACACCGCAAGCTCGACGCCCGTCGATTGATTCGTGCCGGCGTTGCTCTGGCGCGTCGTGCCGAACACCGGCGTGCCGCCCGGCAGCTCGAACAAGATCGGCGTGTTGCCGACGACGTAGTTCTCACCCTTGCGGTAATACGGCGTGACGCGCAGTTCGATGTTTCCGTTGAAGTCGTGCGTCCACGAGAAATCAGCATTCGTGGCCGTCTGCGGCAGCACCGGACTGAACTGCGCCGTGGCGTGCGTGTTGAGATCCTCCTCGGTCTGTTGATAGAGGTTCGAAATGGCGTTGCATTCGGCGTTTGCGTTGGCGGGGTCGACGCCGTTCACGCAGGTCGGGCTGTATCCGGGCAGCGGCGCGAAGCAGCCGCTCGCGATCGTGCAGTTGAGCGAGGAAGAAGGCACCTTCCATCTGCTCTCGACGTCCACCATGGGCACGAACTCGATGTTGCGCCCATACGAAGCCCTGAAATTATCGCGCGCATTCGCCTGGAAACTCACCGCAACGCGCGGACTCACCTGCGACGGCTGCGACACGTTCTTGCCGATCGTCGGTCCCGGCACGTCGACGAAATTGCCGGTCGCCGGATCGACGAAATACTGCATATTCAGCTGCGCGATGTTGTTGGGAAACTCGTAGATCTCTTGATCCCAGCGCAGGCCCGCCACGATGGTCCACTTGTCGTTGGGACGGAACTCGTCTTTGATCCACACGTTCGAGCGATGCAGATCGTCGATCACTTGCGAAGAGCTGTCGGGCAGCAGCGGCAACGGTCCGACCGGCGCAAAGCCTTGCGCCTGTTGCAGCGGCGCGACGTAGCCTTGCGGCATGTTCGGATTGACGTCGCCCGTCAAGCCCAGTTGCGCGCAGACTTGCCCGCACTCGAGCGGCGTCTGGAAGAGCGCCGATGTCGGGATGTTCGCGTAGAAGTGCGGCACCGTGAAGATCGTCTCGCCGCCGACGCTGACCAGATTTTGGCCGTTGATCTGGTTGGCGTAGTCAAAGCCGACGCCGGAGTTGTTCGAGTCGGCGAATTCGAAGTCGTCGCGGAAGATGCCGCCGTTCCAGGGGAAGAGGAAATGGACGTACGACTGGGTGCGAAAGACCTGGAATTCGGCGAAGCTGTTCGCGCCGAACTGATGCTTGAAGTTGATCTTCTGTATCGTGTGGTTCTCATTTTCGTTGTCGTAGTAGCCGGTCATCTGGCGCAACGCGGCTTGCCCGGGGAAGGGCGTCACCGTGTCGACCGCGCTGAAATCCGGCGGCGCGAATGGGAACAAGCCCGAGCCTAGGCCCGTCACGATGCGGTCGGCATTGTTGTTGCTCGCGTACGGCGTGATGCTCGAATCCAGCCCCCAATTGGCGGTGAACACGTTGTCGCCGATGTCCGCGAAATACTGGACCTCGTTCGCGTTATTGTTGCCGAAGTGATAGTAGAAATTGAAGAGATCGTCGTTGCCGCTGGTGATCTGCGTGGCGCCGTACAAGGTGGGATACGTCTGCCCATCGCCGTAGATCAACGACTGCCGGATGCCGCGAAACGAATAATAGTAGCTGAAGCGATTGTCCGGCGTCGCGCTGCCGTAGTCGAAGCCCAGCGTGTGCTGGAAATTCGGCGCGTTCACCGCCGCCGTCACATCGCCAAAGCCCGGATAACTGCCGCGTTTGGCGACGACGTTGACGATGCCCGCGTTCGTGTTACCGTTGCTGACGTCGTATCCGCCCGTTGAGATGACGAGCCGCGAGACGCCGTTGAGCGCAAGGCTGTTGATGAACTGGCCCGTCACCGGCTCGGTGTTCTCAATGCCGTCCAGCTGATAGCCGACCTCATTGGTCTCGCCGCCGCGGATGATGATCGCGCCTGCGTTGTCGGTGAAAACGCCGGGCAACGAGGTGAGCACCGCACCCTCGAAGATCTGTTGCGGCACGCCCACCAGCGCGTCGATCTGCTTGGGTACGACGGTGTACGTGCTCGACGTCTGCGTCGGCTGCATCAGCGACGCGGCGGCGCGCGCGGTGACCTGTCCGATCGTGCGCGGCTGTTTTGTCATGACGAGAGAGACGTTTTGCGATTGGTTTTGCGTGACCGTGACGCCGGGGCGGCTCTCGATCGCGTAGCCGTCCTTCGAATACGTGAGCGCATAGGTGTCGGGGGGCAGGCCCAACAGCGAATAAAATCCGTTCGCATTGGTGACGGTTTTTTCAGTATATGAAGGCGCGGCCGCGCTGACCGAAACGTCGGCAAGACGCGCGCCTGTCTGATCGGTCACGGTACCGTAGATCGAGCCTGTGGTTCCCGCGGCGAGCGTCCTCGTTGCCTCGCCCGCAAGCACCAACAGCACGATCGCGGCGACAGTCGCGCCCCGATGCAGGTTTGTGCGCATACTTCCTCCTCGCGTGTGACGGGCACAATCGTGGCAAAAACATGCAGACAGATTTTGTCCGTCGCCAAAATATAGCATGGGCGAGGGAAGCGGTCTTGTACGTTGCGCACACGTTGGTCGAACTTTCGCGTTTCTGAACTCTCGCTGAACGCATGCAGGCTTTGAGCGACTCGAGCGCCGCGCGCTGCTTGCGCCGCTCCCTCGTGCGCGGCTGCGTGTTGCACGAAGTCGAATACGATGCGGGAAGTCACGTGCGCCACGCGGCCGCTCTGCGCCCGACGCTGATCGTCACGCTCTCTGGGAACGCGGTATTCGCCGGTGACGCCTCGCCCGTGCAGCGCATGGTATGCGCGTTCGCGCCGGCGGGGTGCGCGCTGTCGATCCAGGTGTGCGAACAAAGCTGGCGCGCCGCCATCGTCGGGCTGGGCGAAGCGTGGGCGCTCGATGCCGTGCGCGATCTCGACCTGCGGATTCCGTGCAGCGCGAGCAGCGGGCGGCTCTATAGGTTGGGCAATCTGCTCGAGCGCGAGATGGCGCGGCAGGATCGCGCATCGAGCGCAGCTATCCCGGGAATCGTGCTCTTGCTGATCGCCGAATTAGCCCGGGTCGATCCCGCCCTGCGCAGGCACAAACGGCCGCACTGGCTCGACTCGGTGCGCGCCTATCTCGACGACAACTTTCGCGCGCCGCAGCGCCTGCGCGACCTCGCGCAGCGCTCGCACGTGCATCCCGCCCACCTCTCAAAGGCGTTTATGCGCGCGTTCGGCTGCACGATCGGGGAGTACGTGCGCGAACGGCGCGTCGACTACGCGCGCCGTCAGCTCGAGCTATCGCAGCTCACGCTCAGCGAGATCGCGGTCGCCGCCGGCTTCGCGGACCAAAGCCATTTCGCGAAAACCTTCAAGCGGATCGCCGGGCTGAACCCCGCCGAGTACCGCGCCCGAGAGTGCGCGCGGTTTTCATCGTGACCGCGGCGAGTGCGAACACCAGCTGCCCGTAACGCGAGGCTCCGACCGTTGCGACGGTCCCGCGCTGCGCTTTGCGCCATAGAGGCAACGCCTCTTTCAATTTCCGCAATCCCGCCGGCGTGATGGAGACAAGGCGTAAGCGTGCGTCCTCACCGCGGCGCACGACGGCGCTGCCGGCTTGGATCATCGGCGCCAGCTCGCGCGTCAGCGTGGTCCGCTCCATGACGAGATGATCGGCAAGGTCGCCAAGCCGGCGGCTGCCGCCTGCCAGCGCCGCCAACAGCGTGAACTGCGCCGCGCTGAGGGCAGCCGGCGCCAGCGCGCGGTCGTAGCTGCGCGTCACCGCGCGCGCGGCGCGCCGCAGCCGCAGACAGGCGCAGTGCTCCAGCCGGCCGGCGTCGATCTTCTGACGTTTCATCGCTCCGCCGGCCTGCACTACCTGAAAAGGTGTATATACACCTTTTGGCCACGAGGAACCGCCCCTCGACACGCGGAACGCCTCGTGCAGCGGCGGCCCTCACATGGGTTCACCTTTCGATCACGGCGGCGTTATGAGGCTATCGATGGACACCACGCCGGGCGTCGTCAAACGGCTGCTGCGCAATCTCTATCACCCGGTCGCTCTGCGCCGGGACCCTCTTGCGAATGCGATTCGCCTCGTGCGCCGCCGCTTGCCCGCACCGCGCGCGTTTGACGAAGCCGACATCAGGCTCGTACAGCGCTCGATCTTGTCATGGGTGACGCTCCTCGATGCAGAACAGCCTACCCACCGCGGGGAGGCGCATCGCAAACGTCAGCGCGTCATCATCGAGCGCTACGACGTGGGCGGCCATCAGCGCGCATCGGTCGCCTCGGAGCTTGGCATCTCGCTGCGCCAGTTCTATCGCGAACGCCACGCCGCGTTGGAACGCATCGCCGACATGATCGCCGACGAGATGCTGCGCGCTCAAGAAGCCGCCGGCTTTGAAGACGGCGCCGCGTTCGGGCGCGCCGTCTAAAGCTTCGAGCGGGCGCGCGCTAGTCGAAGTTCTGCTTCACCGTCCACTCGCTGGTGGGATACGTCTTCTCCAGCTCGTGCCATCCGTGCAGCAAATCGCTGCCTTCACCGCTCTTGCGATAGTTCGTCACGGCTAGGAAATAGCACGCCTCTGGGGCACAAAGCGCTGTTGGAAACCGCCGCAGCGCGTCGCGGAACAACGCGGCAGCCTCGTCATACTGATGCAGACGAAGCCGAGCGTGGGCGACGGCGGTCAGCAGTTGCGCGGCGAACTCAGCCGGCGGCAAATAGCCGTTCCAGCGATACAGTTCTGCGCCATCCGCATCGAGCACGCGCAGATCCGGCGTCCACACGTGATGGAAGCGCGTCACCACCGCTTCACTCGCGGGCGCTGTGTTGTCATACTGGACGGGAATGCAGTTGGCGTTGATCGCGTCTTGGACAAAGGTCTGTGGATACGTCACGGCATCCAGCGCTTTGCAACCGCCTCACGTCGGCTTGAAGAAATCGAGCAGCACAAGCTTCCCGGAACCTTTCGCTTGTGCGGTCGCTTCATCGATCGTCGATAACCATTGAATGCGCTTATCCATGTTGCCCTCCAAAAGGCCGGCCATCGAGGGATGCGAACGCACGGCGCCCAATCAGCATGCGATGAACATCGAACTCATGCGAACGCGCATGTCGAGGGCGTGCGCCGTTGCCCTGGCAGCACTCTCACTGATCCCTTGTTCCCAAAAACTCGCCGTTGCCGACCAAAGTCCCGCATCGCCCTCAGCCGACGCGCGCGTCTGCCGCCTCATGCCGGTCGCCGACATCGAACAGTTCCTCGGCGAAAAAGCGACGCGCGTCGTAGGCACCGACAACAGCACGCTGTCAATCTGCACCGCGGATTTCTCGGCCGACGCGAGCGCGAAGCTGCAGTACGCGAAACCGGGAGCACCCGGATTGCCCGCCGACGTCAAGACGATGCTGGCGATCCCGCGCGATATGCAGTCGAGCGGCCAACAAGTGACGATCAAAGATTTTGGCGACGTCGGCTGCTATAGCGCCGTCCTCAAGCTCATGGGCGGCCAAGAATACGCGGCGACGTGCGGCAACCCGAAAGGCTATATCGTGCTCGCCGTCGCGCGTACGAGCGCGGCGGTGCCGATGGAGGCGGTGAATAAGCTGCTCGCGGCTGCGATGAGCAAGCTCTAGAGCGCGCGGGGCACCCGGCGTCACTGGAACGACCAGGTCGAGCCGTCTGCGAACGCCGCATGCACGGCGACGCATGCGTTGAGCGTCTTGCCGAGATAGTTTTGGCCCGTGAACGTGTGAAAGCGGTGCGTGATGACGGCGTTCGGAGCAAATGCCCCTTTGTCGACGACAAACGCGTGCGTTCCCTGATAGTTGAGCGAAAAGCGCACGTTGGTCGCGTTCGCGCTATACGTGTTCTTGTAAATGATCAACACGTCGGCGACCGCGCCCCCGTACTCCTGGCCGAAGTTCTCAGCCCTGCATGAGATGATCGCGATCGGCGGCTTTACGAGCGTCGCCGCACGTGCAATCGCCGGAGCAAGTGTCGTCGCCGCTACCACACAGAGCAGCGGCCCAGCTATCGTTCGATACCTCATGCCCGCCCCCGTCGGCACACGGGTTCGTTCGACGGAGGCGGGATCCCAGCCGGGCCTTAGCCCGGCCGCACTATGAGCGCCGGGATTTGCGCCGCGTTCCCCTGGAGGTCTTGGCGCGACGGATCGGTTTCGCGCGCTGCGCCTTCGCGGTGCCGCGTCTTCCGTAACGGCGCTTGCGGGTAGCCGCGCCGCGTTTTGCTGCCGCGCGCCGCCCGCGCTGAGGACGGACGCCGAGATCCGACGAGGACGTCTCGGGGACGTCGACACCGTAATGCCGCGCCGCCTTCTTGATGTTCGCGAAGGCAAGCTTGCGGTCGGAGTCGGGCACGTCCGTCACTTGATCGAACCGGGCCACGGCGTTGCGCACGTGGCTTGCGTCGGTCAACGGCTCCTTGCGCTGTTTCGGAAACGCGTAGACGCTGTCCGGGAGGTCGCCCTGCTGGGTGAGTTGCCCATGCTTTTCATGGGGCTTCCATGTGGTTCTCATACGAAAAGCGTACCCATGTCGACCGGCCTTAATATGGAGACAACCCTCACTGCATGGTCGCCGGAGATGGAGGGCAGAATGTACGCGGTATGCGACTGTCCGCCAAGGCCGCACGCACGCTCTGCGCTCTGACCGTGCTGTGCCTCTATCCAACAGGGCAGGCGCGGGCAGGGCCGCCCTATTTCACCGACGATCCCGAGCCGGTCGAGTTCCGCCACTACGAGATCTATCTCGCGACCGAATACGAGCACGACGGCGATGACGTCTCCGGCTCCCTCCCGCTGCTGGAAGTGAATTTCGGCGGCGCTCCTAACCTCCAGCTTTCCGCGAGCGTTCCACTGAACTACCAGCGGCAGTCGACGACGCCGGCGGCATATGCCCTTTCAAGTGCGGAGTTTGGTGCGAAGTTCCGTTTCATCCAAGAGGACGCCGGGCGCCCGCAATGCGCGATCTATCCACAGATTGTCTTTGGAAGCGGCGGGCCGGATGGGGCGGGCAAGCCGCAATTCTTTCTTCCTTTATGGTTGCAGAAAAGCTACGGCGGCTGGACGGTCTTCGGCGGTGGCGGGCGCTGGTTCAACGCCGCACCCGGCAATGAGGATTTCTGGTTCGGTGGAGTGGCGGTGCAGCGCAGCCTCGCCCACGGTGCCACGTTTGGCGTCGAGGTATATCACTCAACGCCGCAAGCACCCGGGACGACAGACCGGACCTCGGTCGGCCTCGGCTTCACCGCTCCCATCGGCGGCGAGCACGCAGTGCTCGCCTCGTTCGGGCGAGGGCTTCATGGCGACAACGTGTTTGCCGGCTACGTCGGGTACGAATTCATGCTCGGTCCTCGCGAAACGCATTAAGGAGCGCGGGGAAAGCATTTCGCTGTGCGCCGGGCAATCTGCAGTGCGTGGAAGATCTTAACCCCCAGGCCAAACAGATGGCCGACGAGTCGATGGTGCGCAACCTCGCCGCGCAGGCTCGCGCCATCTGGCCGCAAGAAATGGCTTTGGTGAAGCGTTATGCCCTGCCGCCGCACCCCTGTATTCTCGACGCCGGTTGCGGCACCGGTGAGATCACGCTGCGTCTAGCCGAGCTGCGTCCAGATGCGACCGTGCTCGGCGTCGATATCATCGACAGTCACCTCGAGCTTGCGCGCGCGCGGGCGCGAAGGGTTTCCCCCCGCGTTTCATTCGCTCACCAAAGCATCTACGAACTGCCGGCCGATGAGAACTCCTTCGATCTCGTGGTCTGCCGCCACGTCCTGCATTCGATACCGCATCCCGGCGCCGTGATTCGGGAGCTCGCCCGCGTCACGCGCCCGGGCGGTTACCTGCATCTCATTCCGGAAGACTACGGCATGCTGCACTTCCAACGCGGTTCCATCTTGGATCCCGCCGACTTCTGGCATGTCGCTCCCCGGCGGTTCGGCGCGGCGACGAACACGGATCTCTTCATCGGGCGCAATACGTACGGCATCATGCGCGACCTGAGCTTCGAGGACGTCGCCGTCGACTACGTCGTCGTCGATTCCGTGCGCGCGCGTGAGGACTTTGCCGCGATCCTGGAAGCGTGGCGCGACGGCTATGTGGAATCGATCGGCGAGCTGACGCCGATCTCGCGCGAATCGGCGCTCGCATATTTCGATCAGATGATCGCGAACGTACGAGATCCGCATGGCTATGCCGTGTGGATGGTGCCGGTCATCAGCGGACGCAAACCCACCGCATAAAGGAGGATCACGATGGCCGCTGCCCGCTACAAGCTGGGCGAGTTCTGTTGGACGGACTTGGGATGCAAGGACGCCCCCGCTGCGAAAGATTTCTATAGCGGGCTGTTCGGATGGACTTCAAAAGATTATCCGATGGGCGACGGCGTCACGTACTCGATGATGCGCATCGGTTCGAAGGCGGTCTGCGCGATCTATCAGATGACGCCGGAGATGGTGCGCGCGAAACAGCCGTCGGCGTGGCTGCCGTACATCCTCGTGAAGAGTGCCGACGACGTGGCGAAGGCGGCGAAACGTGCCAAGGGAAAGCTTGAGGTCGGACCGCTCGACGTCATGGAATACGGACGAATGGCGATCGTGACGGATCCGGGCGGTGCCCAGGTGGCGTTGTGGCAGGCAGGCACCAATCCAGGTGCGGACCTCGAAGGCAAACCTGGCGCGATGACCTGGCACGATCTGAACACGCCGAAGCCGAGGGCCGCTGGGCCATTCTATACCAAGGTCTTCGGTTGGAAGGTCGAGGACCAGAAATTCAGCCGCGGAGCGTATCACCTTTTCAAGTTAGGCAGGGAAGGCATCTGCGGAATGTGGCCCGAGCCGATGAAAGGCCTGCGGCCCAGTTGGGTGACGTACTTCCGCGTCAAAGATTGTGCGAAGGCGGTCGCCAAAGCGAAGCGGTTAGGCGGGCGTGCGCTTATGGGCACGACCGTGGTGCCGGGGATCGTGCGGTTCGCGGTGCTCGCCGATCCTCAAGGTGCTGTATTCGGCGTGCTCCAGCCGCAGCGCTAGCTCGGCGCGCCGCCGAACGTTAGCCGCGCGTGACTTTGATGCGCTTGGCCTTGGCGGCCGCCTGGAGCTGTAGGTAGTCGCGTTCTGACTGATCTGCGTACGCGCGCGCGAATTCGATCATCGCATCGTCAAACGTAGCACCGCTGCCTAAGTAGCCGGCGAGCAACGCGGGATCGGTCGAGCGCGCGTGCGCGCGCGCGAGCGTCGCTGCGCAGCCTCTGGCGTAGCGCTGCAAGCGTTGCCTACCGGCCTTCTCGACATCGAGCGCCCATTTCATGTCTCGCAGTTGGCGCACGTAGTAATCGCGCCCACGCAATGTCGTCCAGCCGAGAAACGCATCGCTCGCCGCTTGCATGATGCGTTGACCGACGACGATGCGCTGGCCGTGGTTGTGGTATTTGCTCTTGCCAGCGAAAACGTCGAGGACTGAGTGATTCGCTTCCTTGACCTGGAGAAGCAACGGATCGCCGTCGTTCGCCATGAGCAACAGAACGCCGCAGCGCGTCCCGACGCTTCCGACTCCGACCACCTTGATGGCTATGTCGACGACGTGATAGCGATCGAGCAAGACGCGGAGATCGTCGCGAACCGTCTTCATATACTGTGCGAATGCGGCGTTGAGAAATGGATGGCCGCGGCGCTCATCGATATGGAAAAGAACCGGTCGCTCGTCGACGAGCCGTCGGCGCCCGTTGATGACCTTCGTCATCTTGACGAAGGCGCTTTCAAGCGTCCGCCGCTTCGCTTGTTCAACGCTTCGCTTCATCGTTTTGCGCGCCGCCGCGGTACGCGCGAAAAGCCGCTCGAACGTCGCGGCGTCGAGCCGCGAGTACCATACTTGAAGCGCGGTCATCTCGGCAAAGCGATGCATGAATTCCCGATATGTCTGCACCATCGCGCGTACCAGATCGGCGCGTTCAGAGCTCTTGAACGAGCGAAAGCGGCCCGCGAGCTCAAAGCTTGCGGCGAGCCGTTTGACATCCCACTCCCACGGCGCCGGCAGCGTCTCATCAAAATCGTTGATGTCGAAATTGAGGTTGCGTTCGGCGGTCGCATAGGCGCCGAAATTGAGCAGGTGACAATCGCCGCACGCCTGCACGCGGATCCCGCTGTTAGGCGTCGAAGCGAGGTCGGTGGCCATCACGATCGCCGAGCCGCGCATGAAGGCGAACGGCGACTCGAGCATGCGTCCCCAGCGCAGCGGTACGAGCTCCGGCACACGCGTCTTGTTCTGACTGTCGAGCAGCTCGACGGGATCGGATCGGTCGCGCGGCGGAATCCAGACCGCTTGGCTGCTGCGCGGCACTTGCTCCCGACGAGCCTTGCCGGCTGCGAGGCGTTCCTCGAGCGTCGCGAAGCGCGAGCCTTTCTCCAGGTAACGATTGCGCCTTGTTCTCACAGGCATGGCGTGAAGATGTTAAAACGGTTCCCGCCCAACTCCCTGTCCAGGCGCGGGAGATGGTAGGTCGCTTGTATCATCTATGGCCGGATGCCGGATTCGCTGCGCGTGCGCGAAAAGTAACGGGCACCCATTGGGCGAATCTCGGGCGCTTCTACAGCCATTGACTGGAGTCACCGATGCGCGTTGCCGCCATCGTTCTCGTCACCACAGCGATCCTTTTCACCGCCAACACCCCTCGCGCGCTTGCAAAGGGCACCGTTCAAGTGCAGCAAAGCGACGGATCGGTGCAGACCTATCCGAATTCGTCGATCGTCGTTGCGAATAAGGTTCTCAAGATAACGTCGGCCGACAAGCAAGGCACCATCGTCATCGAGCGAGCCGCCTGCTTCCATATGGGGGAGATCATCCGCTGCCTTGCAGATCAGTTGAGCCTCGATCAAGGCGGCAAAGATCAAGTCCTCGACCTGCACTACGGCACGATCTACCTGAACAGCACGGGCACAAAACAGTCTCTTCCGGCGACGTCGGCGCAACTCGCGCCCAACGGCATCATGCTCTCGCTTGTCACAAAGATCGGTACGGTCGTGAACCTCACCGGCACGATCGATAAGTGGACGAAATGAAGATCTTAGCATCGCTTCTTATCCTACTCTTGCTGCTCTGGGCTCCGCTGAGCTCCGACGCTCGCGGCGGCGGCGGCCGCGGCGGTGGCGGTGGCGGCCGCGGCGGCGGCGGCGCGCGTGGTGGCGGCGGCGGCGCGCGTGGCGGCGGCGGCGGCGGC
>JAFAKE010000090.1 GCA_019235715.1 Vulcanimicrobiota bacterium | reverse complement strand
GGCGCAAATCGCGAGATCCGGCGCGCGTGCGCGCGCGAGGGTTTGCGCATCGTCTCGCTCGAGCGCATCGCTTACGGACCGATCGCACTGCACCAGTTGCCCGTCGGCAAGCATCGCGTGCTGAGCGCTCGCGAACTGCGTCAACTCAAGGGCGCAGTCGGCGACACACCTGAAAAGGGGCCTTCTCGGGCCGGCTGAAAGCAAGCGCGCATATGGCGGTCAGAGGAATTCGCGGCGCCATCACCGCTGCGTCCAATACGTCCGGCGCGATCGTGTCTGCCTCCGAGCGCTTGCTCGTCGCCATGACCGAGTCCAATGCCGTGCAGCCGCCGGACATCGCGGCGGTGTTTTTCACCACGACGACCGACCTTGACGCCGAGTTCCCGGCCGCCGCGGCGCGCGCCCTCGGCTGGAATAAAGTACCACTGCTATGCGGCCACGAAATGTCGGTTCCCAACAGGCTCGCGCGCTGCATCCGGGTATTGATGCTGGTGAATGCCGATGCGACGCAGGCGGCAGTCAAGCACGTGTATCTAGAGGGTGCGACGGCGCTTCGACCGGACTTGGCTGGGGAGGACAATCCGCACACTGCAGGTTCAACGTTCTAGATGATCGTCATCATCAAACGAGGCGCGACGGACGCCCAGGCGCAGGAAGTGGTCGAGAAGATCACAGCGATGGGCTACGGCGTCAACGTGTCCAAAGGCGTCGAGCGTTTGATCATCGGCGTGCTGGGCGTGCGCGAGAACAAAGAGATGCTGGCGGCGCAGCTCGCGGGCATCCCCTGGGTCGAACGCGTCGTTCCCATCAGCAAGTCGTACAAGCTCGTCAGCCGCGAAGGCGCGCAAGGCGACAGCATCATCCGTTTGGTCAACGGCGTCGAGATCGGCGGCACGGCTGTGCACGTGATCGCCGGCCCGTGCACCGTTGAAGGCCGCGACATGCTGCTGCGCACGGCGCACGCCGTCAAGCAGGCGGGCGCGACGCTCTTACGCGGCGGTGCATACAAACCGAGCACGTCGCCGTACTCATTTCAAGGCATGGGCAAAGAAGGGCTCGAGATACTCGCCGCCGCGCGCGAGGAGACCGGGCTGCCGGTGGTGACTGAGGTGCTCGATCCGCGCGACGTCGCGATGGTCGAGACGTATGCGGACGTGCTTCAGGTCGGCGCGCGCAACATGCAGAACTTCAATCTGCTAAAAGAAGTCGCAAAGGCGCACAAACCCGTCATGCTCAAGCGCGGCCTGTCGGCAACCATCGAAGAATGGCTGCTCGCGGCCGAATACATCTTCGCCGGCGGCAATCACGACGTGATCCTTTGCGAACGCGGGATCCGTACGTTCGAACCGGCGACGCGCAATACGCTGGATCTCAACGCGGTGCCATTGCTCAAACAGCTCACGCATCTGCCGGTCATCGTCGATCCAAGCCACGGCACGGGCCGTTGGGAACTTGTCTCGCCGATGGCGCGCGCCGGACTTGCGGCGGGCGCAGACGGATTGATGATCGAGGTCCATCCGAATCCAGCCGAAGCGCTCAAGGACGGCTTTGAGTCGTTGACGTTTGAAAAATTCGCTGCGATGATGGACGGCGCGCGAGCCGTCGCGCGCGCGGTGGGGCGGCCAGTCGCCTCCGATATCGCCGCGACGGTGTGAGCGCCGCCGGACGTTCGCGCGCTGCCGTTCGCTCGCGCGTAGTCATCGTCGGAACCGGACTGATCGGCACATCGCTCGCGCTCGCCCTACGGCGGCGCGCGCCGCGCATTCATATCACGGGATTTGACGCGAAGCGCGCACACGCCGACGCCGCGCGGCGCCGCGGCGCCCTAGATGCGATCGCCAACTCGCTGGACTCCGCCGTCGCCCAGGGCGGCCTCATCGTCTTTGCGACGCCGCTTCAGGCTCTCGTGCGCCAGCTGCCGCGCTCGATCGAACGCGCCCCGTCGGGTTCCTTCCTTATAGATGTGGGCCCGCTGTTCGCGCCGCTGGCCGCCGCCGTACGCGCGCCGCTGGCTCGACGCCGCGGCGCCGTAGGGCTCGTGCTTGGACATCCGCTCGCCGGGCGCGAGTTGCGCGGTCCACGCGCCGCCGACGCTGCGCTTTTCGAAGGCCGGCCCTTCGCGCTGTTCGCGCCGCCGCAGCCGCGTCGCGCGCACGCCTGGCGCACCGCCGAAGCGATCGCGCGGCGCGTCGGAGCAAGGCCCGTACGGCTCGATCCCGCGCAGCACGACCGCCTGATCGCCTCGATGAGCGCCATGCCGCAGCTCGCATCCGTCGCTATCGCGCTCGCAGCCGGCCGCGGGCAGCGAAAGAGCATGCCCACGCTCGCCGGGCCCGGGTTTGACAGCGCAACGCGATTGGCAGATTCGCCGTTTTCCATTTGGAGCGCTGCGATTGCGCAGAATGCCGGCAACGCAGCACGCGCGCTCGCCGCGCTCGAACGGGCAGCGCGCAGGCTGCGCAGCGCACTCCAAAGCGGTAATCTAGCAAAAATCGAAGCGGATTTCCGCGCAGCGGCTGCCGTCCGACGGCGGATTCTGCGGCCGGGGACGCGAAGTGCCGCGACTCGCAATTCGTCAGGGCGCTCAACCGCTCGCTGACATCTGCTTCTCAAGAGGAGTCCCATGTCCCAACTGCATCGCAGCATCGCAGTCGCCTTCGTCGCCGCAGTGATGACGCTCGGCGCCGGGGCGATCGCGTCCGCCGATTCGACCGGCGGCTACGTCGAGCCCAAGTTCGCCAACCAGGTCAAGCCCGAGTACCCGGATAGCGCGCGCCAAGCGAGCGAGACCGGAACCGTCAAAGTCAAAGTCTTGGTGGGGGCTGACGGTAAGGCCACGAGCTATACGATCTTCAAGTCGTCCGGACACAAGGATCTCGACGACGCCGTGCTCGCCGCCGTCAAGCAATCGACATACAAACCTGCGTATTCGAACGGCAAGCCGACCGTCGCGTACTTCGACGTGACGTACACGTTCACGCTGCAAGGGCTCGCCGAGGAACAAGGCAACGAGAGCTCGTTTGAGAGCAAGCTCGCGGCGAATCCGAACGATGCGGCCGCGCGCAAGTCGCTCGCCATCACGCTCATCAACAAACACGATTACGCCAAAGCCGAGGATGTGCTGACCAAAGGCACGCAGCTCGATCCCAAGAACGCGCAGTTCTGGTCGCTGCTCGGTTTCGCGTACTACAGCGACGGCGTGCAGAACAAGAAAGACGAGCGCTACAAACAAGCAGTCGCCGCATATGACAGCGCGCTGGCGCTCGAGCCCAAACCGGAAGCATCCGAACAACGCAACGCAGCATCGGCCTACGGCCAATACGCGTTCGTCTTGCTCGAAGCGCAAAAGGCCGGCGAGGCGCTTCCGTACGCGCAAAAGGCCGCCAAGCTCGACCCCACGCAAACGCAATACCAGATCGAGCTCGGCGAAGCGCTGCAGGGCACCGGCGACAATAACGGCGCCGTCGCGGCGTTCAAGAACGCGCAGACGTTGGACGACAAGAAGTCGACGAACGTCACCGCGCGTATCTACGCCGACATGGGCGTGTCGCAGCTCAATCTCGGACAGGAATCGCAAGGCATCGCTTCGATCAACCAGGCCGAGCACATCGCCCCGACGAGCCCAGTGGCATATCAGGCGCTCGCAAGCTACTACATCCGCAAGAACAATCTCGATGCGGCGCTCGGCCCGCTCAATCAGCTCGCGCAGATCGTGCCCAACGACGCGCAAGTCCAAGTCGACATCGGCGACATCTACGTGCAGAAGCGAGATTACGTAAAGGCCAAAGCCGCGTACGACAAGGCGCTTGCGATCGCGCCGACCAACGGCAACGCGCTGTTCGGCTCGGCGCAGATCGCCGCCGCGCAAGACGATCTGCCTGGCACGCAAACGGCACTGAGCAAGGCGGCGTCGGCGTCTCCCGAAAACGCAGCGATCTACAACGCGACCATCGCGGCGATCTTGCTCGGCACCCAGGGCAAAGGCACCGATCCGACACCTGATGCGATCCGTTATGCGACCGCAGCGACGACGACCGATCCGAACCTCGCGAACGGCTGGTACGATCTCGGCGTCGGCTACGCTCGCCAGGGCCACAAGGACCAAGCGAACAGCGCGCTCCATAAGGCTTTTGACCTTTTCAAAGCGCAGAATAATACCGAAGGCATGGCTCAGGTGAATGCGCGGTATAAGGAGCTTAATGGGGCCGACATCGCCGGTTATTCAGCACCTCGCGGTGAGCAGATAAACCAACCTGGTCACTGAGCATGCATCGCTACATACTCGCTAAGTCCGCACACACTCGTTCGCGCTCGAAATCGGGGCGCCGCAGACGGCAAGAGGGTGGGTAGGAGGGTGCGCGGACCCCGTATAATAGGGGACCCTCACGACGGCCGGGCCACCGCCCGCCTTCTGCATTTTATGCGTCTTCACGCGCATGTTCGAGGCCTTTCCTGGGGCCGCTTAAGCCTATAGGGGAATAGCGTTCATGGAAAACCCATTAATAGCGTTCTATAACTTTCTGAACACGGGCGGATTCGCGATGTGGATCCTGCTCGTCATCTCGATCATCTCGATCGGAATCGTTTTCGAACGGTTCTTTTTCTTCTCGCGCCAGCACTCGGACCCGACCCAGCTGCTGCGCGAGATCGGCGATCGCGTTGCGCGTGACGACATGAATGGCGCGATCGCCGTGTGCGACCGCCACCATGGCATGTTGCCCAAGATCCTGCAGTTCGGCCTGTACCGCCATGAGAAGAGCCGCGCTGACATCAGCGACGCGCTCTCGATCGCACTGCTCGAACAGCTCAACGCGCTCGAGGCGAACCTGCCGATCATCGGCACGGTGGCCGTCATCTCCCCGTTCGTCGGTCTCTTCGGAACGGTGCTCGGCATCATCCGCGCCTTCCAAGATATCGCGCTGAAGGGCAACTCGACGCCTGCGGTTGTCGCCGCCGGTGTGTCGGAAGCCTTGATCACGACCGCGGCCGGCCTGTTGGTCGCCGTCATCGCCGTCGTGTTCTTCAACTACTTCAAGTCGCGCATCAAGGCGTACAATCAGGAGATGATCGTCGCCGCCAACAAGCTGGCTGAGATGCTGCACTTCCATAACACCGGTTCGCCGATCCCGACCGAGCTGTACAATCCGCGCGGATCGGGCAGCAAGGCGCCCGCACCGGCACCGCGGCCTTCGGGACCAGGCGGAGCGTAAAGCGCTCGGCCGCTGCTCAGGCAAGGCGGCTCGGCCCTCGATCGGACGAGCTGCACGCGGCGCCGTCGGATGAACCCGAAGCGCGCCGCACACGACTGACGAGGCGAAAGCGAATCGTATGGGACTGACGTCAACTGCGCAAGACACCGAGGTGATGGCGGAGATCAACATCACGCCATTCACCGACGTCTTGCTCGTGCTGCTGATCATCTTCATGATCCTGGCCGCGCTGGCTGCGCCGCCCGGCTTCCAAAAGGAGCTGCCGAAGAAGAGCAACACGCCTAACCAGATCAACCTGAACCAACTGCATCACCAGATCGATGTCGAGGTGTCGGCCAACAACCGCATCTTCATCGACGGACGGCAGACCACCGAATCGCGCCTGTACGACGACATGTCGAACGCGGTCAAGTTCCATAAGGAGAACGCCAACCGTGGGTACACGACGCATATATCGCTGGTCTCCGACGCGGGTGCGAACTATGACACGATCATCAAGATACTTGACGCAGCGCGCCAAGCCGACGACGACGACGTCGGCTTCGTGACGCAGTAAGGATACCACGCCATGTCGATGGTGGGATCGAACCCAGAAGAAGATGTGATGTCCACGATCAACATCACGCCGTTCACCGACGTGCTGTTGGTCTTGCTCATCATCTTCATGATCCTGACCTCCTTGCTGAAGCCGCCGCCGGTGCCCGAGGCGATCAACAAGTTGAAGGTCACCAACTCGCCGATCATCGTGATCATCGGCCACGAGCCCGCCGGCACGAAGTGCAACTTCAGCGGCGGCAAGGAATGCGACACCGTGCAAGTCGGCGCCGAGATCATCTGGACGACCGGCGAAGATGAGAAGGCGATTTACGATCGCTTTAAGAGCTATTACGATCAGTTCAATCAGACGCAGAACGACATCATCATCAAGGCCGCGCCGACCGCGCATTACGGCACGGTGCTGCGCGTCATGGATGTCGCAAAGACGGCCGGTTTCACACAGTTCGGCTTGGCGAACAAGGTGCGCGGCTCGTCTGACAATGCGATACAGAACGGCCAGTAGCAGGATGGCCGCCGAGAAAGGAAACCAGT
>JAFAKE010000005.1 GCA_019235715.1 Vulcanimicrobiota bacterium | reverse complement strand
CCCGATCGAAGAGACCGTTGGAGCGATGGCTCGACTTGTCCGCGAGGGCAAGGTTCGCTATCTGGGCCTGAGCGAAGCGGCCCCGCAGACGATTCGCCGCGCCGGCGCGGTACACGAGATCACCGCGTTGCAGACCGAGTACTCGTTGTTCACGCGCGATGTCGAGACCGAGATCTTGCCGGTCGTGCGCGAGCTTGGAATCGGTTTCGTCGCATACAGTCCGTTGGGCCGTGGCTTGCTCACGGGCAAGATTACCGATCCTTCACAACTGCCGGCAGACGACTACCGTTCGGGTCATCCCCGGTTCGAAGCTGACAACTTCGCACGCAATTTTGCGCTCGTGAAACTGCTCGAGGAGATCGCGAGCACGCGCGGCGTCACGCCAGCACAGCTCGCGCTCGCCTGGCTCTTGCATCAAGGCGACGACATCGTGCCGATCCCGGGCACCAGGCACGTGCGCCGGCTCGAGGAGAACTGTGCAGCGGTCGACATCCAGCTTTCTTCTGAGGAACTTGCACGCGTCGACGCCGTTGCACGTCCAGGGGCTTTCGCGGGCGATCGCTACGCCGACATGAGTACGGTCAACCGCTAGCAGACATCGCGATTGCTTGCCTACTGCAATCGTCGCGCTCCCATCTGCGATTCATCTTGACCCCCTCGATCATCGGCTCGCGCCGCCCCCGGACGAGAACGCGATCCCGAAGGCCGCTAACGCAGCCAGCGAGGCGAGCGCTCCCGGCCGAAGCCGGCGCGGACCTCGTATCATCGGTTGCTGTCTTCCGCCGCCCGAGCGGGCGTGCTGCTCTTAGGCGAAGTACGGGTCGTAGTCATACGGGTACATGTAGTAATCGTAGTCGCTGCCGAAGAGCGCATTGTCTCTCACGTCGCTCTTCGCGCGCCGGAAGACCCGGCCGCCCAAACCCGACATCGTCGTGTCGACCGGTGTCCTCCAGTCTTCTGAGACCTCTGCGAGGACCGCGGCTTGCCCTTTGTTCAGCACGAAGCCCGTCTCGAACGATGCCTCTTCTTGTTCGCCGGATTTGACCGCATCAGCGGTCAAGCCGATGACACCGCCCGTGGCCGCGCCGACGCCGGCTGCCGCCCCGATCGTGGCGCCCGTGGCGATGCCCGCAGGACCCGCCAACGCGCCCAGAAGCGCGCCGACCCCGACGCCGACGGCGGTGCGCACGCCGATATCCGTGTCTTTTGTGGCGACATCGATCTTGCCGAACTGATCCCGGTGAATAACCGCCGCGGCGTGCACGGTGGCGTCACCTTTCCCATCGAGTGCCCACAGCGCGTGAAGGCCTTCGTAGGCCTTCGCGTCGTTCGGGAACACGACGGCGATGTAATTGTCCATGATCGGTCCTTTCCTCCGGTTAGTTCGTAGAGGGTTTGGCCGCCGCGGCGCGGCTCGCGGCTACCGCTTGGCTGAGATGCGTCAGGCCCTCTCTGGCGCGAGCGATCACCGCTTGATTCTTCGTCTTGAGATCAGCGCCGGCCGAGCCGAGCGCATCTTTGGCGCGTTTGGCTGCGTCCTCTAAAGAGGCTTGCGCCTTTTGGACATGCAGTTTCGCGTCGGCTCGCTGGTTCTCAGCGAGCACCTTCAGGCCGGCGGCAAGCTTTTGGGCCTGTGCGCTGACCTTCTCAAGCTCGGCGTGTATTTTTACATCGTCCTTGGCTTGGTTGGCGTCGATCTTCGCTTGAAGCGCCTGCGCGTGCTCACGCGCTTGTTCGAGCGCATCCTTTACGCTGGCTTGACTCATACCGGTTCTCCTTATTGCTTTCGGTCGTGACCGCAACTAGCGCAGTGTCGGCCCTGGCTACAGCCGCAAGTTCCCGAAGGGCATTGGCAGTTTGGGGCATTGCATTGAGCGCACATTCGCTGCTCCTTTCCTTTGAAGGCACGAAAGTGAGAAAGTAAGATAGCGCTTTCCTATGCTGAACTTGTGAAACTCATCTGAATTACTTCGCGGTCCGTGCCTTGGAAAGCAGCGGTACCGTCAGCAACATTAGGCAAACGTCTGTTCGGAAAGAATAGCAGTTAGAGGCCACGCATGAAGGCGGCGGCTTGAACCGGGCTAGCCAGCGATAGAAGCCCGCACCTTTTCCGCAAGCCTCGAATAGAACGCCGGCGATGTCAGGTACCCGAAGTGGGCGATGTGGATGGGCAGGTTACTGTCAAATTTCTCATCATCCACGCCACTGAAGATAGGTTCAGCAGTGTAACTGAGGAGGTCATTGGGATCCCAAGCATTATACCAGTAACCTAGATGCCTTCGGGGCACTTCGACTTTGGATGGCGCACGAATAGAGTCGTCGCTCGTCTTAAAAAGTTTCATTTCTTCGAATAAGGACACTTGCGATCCAGTCGCAACCCAGAAATCCACTTTTAATTTCGAATACTTCTCGAGCTGCGGAATATAGTAGGTGACGCAGTCGTAAACGATCTGGCCTCCCATACTATGGCTCAGAACGACCAACGGCTCTTGCGGGTACGCGCTTGTTGCCTGCACCAACACATCCAGAAAGTCGGTCACAATCGGCCCGGGTGAATCTGCGCCACCCCGTCGCGACAAGTAGACGAAGATGTCCCCGAAGAACTGCGTGAGAATTGCATTGATTTCGGGCCGCCAGTGCATGACGATCCTCGTGCCGAACTGCGCATTGTTGCCATCTCCGGAACGAAGCGAGCGGCCCACGCGCGTCATGACTTGAGAAAGATCGAACGGCGCTCCCCTCGGGAGGAGGTCGGCGGCGTTCCTCGCGATTTGACCGAGAAGCTCACTTGTTATCTGTGATTCTCCCTTCTTGGGCATCAGAATGCGAACGGCTTTATCAAGTGCGATGATCCGGTCCGCGTAGTTACTGGTTTGTTCTTCATCGCTTGTCGGCGAAGCAACGCTCCCGAACTGGACGTCTTTGAGCGCAGCTGTGAGTACATAGCTAAGCTGGTCGGCGGACAGCTCGGCCACTGAGGTTTCGGTGCTTTCTGAAGCCGCCTGGTTACGCCGCTCCTTCAGGAATCGCACCGCTAAGGCGGGCAGTGGATCTTTGAGCTCCCCATTCGTTGCCTGCGGCGCCGGCAAACTAGCATGATTCCAAGCAAACTCGACGGCGTGATTGCCCCAGTATGCTGAGAAAATTCGATCGCTTAACGCGGATGCATGATGGTCCGCTGAGAACACCGGTGCCACGTACTTGGCCAAGAGAGCCGCAATTGTCGGAGCGACGTTTTGATCTCGAACAGCCACTCCATGCAAGTAAACGATCGGCATTGTGCCTCCCGTTGCCTTTCGCGGATTCCGGTACGACGACGACGCAACGCGGCTGGAGCGTCGCTGTCTCGGAGCATGTGAGGTGGGTCGTATTCCGAAGCCTCTTTCCACGTTGCGAAAATGACTGGGGCATTCGGAAGTTCTTCAATTCGGCTTCATATCGAGCGTCTAACGTAGGCCTTACCGATTAGGCTCTGCGCCGTTCCCGTGTGGGATTGTTGCCGAATCGGTGCAATCACATTTCCCATTTTGAAATAAGGAGTGAAATCAATGAGCCAAGCTAGCGTCAAGGAAGCGCTCGATCAGGCACACGAGCGCGCGCAAGATTTATACAAGAAACTCCAGACTTTCTCGGCTGAGGACGCCGCGCAGACGCGCGCCGACTTCGAGAAGGCACACGCAGATGCAAAAAAGCTGGCCAACAATATCAAGACGCTGGCCGAACATCAGCGCGCCGAGACAAAGACTCATCTAAAGGAAGCGCAGACCGCGCTCGAAGAGGCGGCAAAACGCGCGAAAGCGGCCGCCGACGCGCGCGGGGCCGAGTTCAAGACAAAGGCCGGCGAGGCGCGACAGCGAGCCAAAGAGGCCGTGAAACACCTTGCTGAGGCGATTCGCTCTTAGCGCGCGGCGCATGCTTGCAAATAGCTGCTGACAATTTTCCTGATACGGAGGGTGTTTTTATGATCGATGTAATCCAGGCGTTGACCGGCAAGTGGTGGACGTTCTTGCTGCGGGGTGTTGTCGCGCTCGCTGTCGCGGCTTTTGCGTTCGTCGCCCCAGGTCCGATGTCAACCGCGCTTGTCTACATCGTTGCCGCATACTTCATCATCACCGGCTTGCTCGCGATTGTCGCCGGGCTATCGTTCACAGGGATCGGGAACTGGTGGCTCCTCGTCCTTTACGGGATCGGTTCCGGAGCGCTCGGCATCATCATGCTGACGCAACCTGGCGCCGGGCCGCTGGCGCTCGCATACCTCATCGCGATCTGGGCGTTTTCCACCGGCATGATGGAGATCGCATCGGCGATCGCGCTGCGCGACGTCATCAGAAATGAGTTCTGGTGGGTGCTCCTCGGCATCGTCACGTTCGCGCTCGGCGTCTACATCGTCATCCGGCCGGACCTCGGTGTGCTCGCGCTGGTCTATGCCGTGGGCATCTACTCGGTGATCGCCGGCATATCCCTGATCGCCTTCTCCTTCAGGGTTAAGGGCGCGGCTGATGACGTTCGCAAGCTGACATCGGCGCCAAGTGCTCAAACCGGAGCTGCTGCGAGATGATATCGGGCAGGCGGCCGGCTTGACCGCCTGATCGGGGGGCCGTCGTCGCGGAGACCGGATAAACAGGTGCCGCGACGTCGGCCTCACGCGCATGGTCGCTGTAGAAGACGCACGAAGTCTGGTCCGTGACGCCCAACCGGCTTGAGCAGTTTGCGGACGGGATCTTCGCTATTTCGGCGACCTTGCTCGTTTTGAACTTTGCGTTGCCGGTGCTTGGCGATGCGAGCAACGGCGCGCTTGTGCACGCGTTTGCGACCCAGTGGCCGAAGCTGCTGGCCTTTCTCTTGAGCTTTTTGATCATTGTGAATTATTGGCGGCTGCACACCGCGATGTTCCGCGACGTGCGCATCCTCGACCACACGACGATCGTCCTGAACATAGCCTTCCTCGTCGTGGCTGCCTTCATCCCTTACGCAACCAGCGTGGCGGGAACATATCCCACGCTTCCGGCGGCCGCGGTTTTATACTCCATCGTGCTCTTGATCGGCGCTTTCCTCGGTTTTTTTATGTCGCGCCATCTCCTCAAGACCGGCGCCTACAATTCGGACGTGCCGCCCGAACATGCACGCGTGACCCATCGTCGCATCCGTTTCTCGCTTTACATCCGCGTTCTCGGTCTCATTTTCGCGTTCTTCTTGCCGATCGCATCGTACCTGATCTACTGGGTGATGATCATCTACTTTTTGTCCTTTAGCGCCATCGACAACTAGCACACCGCCCGGGAGGTCGCCATGTCTCTCGAACTGGTCAACACCTTCGGAACCCTGCTCACGGTTGCGATCATCGCCGCGACCGCCATCGCCGCGATGATACAACTGCGCCATGTGCGCGCCGGCAATCAGATCAATGCGATGCTGAGCATCGGCAATCAGTTCGATGCGAAGGAGTTTCGCGATGCCATGAATCTCATCGGGCACAAGCTCGCTACCGCACTTGAAGATCCAGCGTATAGGGACTATGTGACCGCGCGCAACCGTAGGCTGCCGTTACCCGTCGTGTCGGAAGACTATCGATCGTTGGTCGACGCGGTTGTCCTCGTCGGCAACACCTACGAAGAGCTTGGCATCTTGGTGAAAAAAGGTATCATCGATCGCGACATATTTCTAGACCGATATTCTTGGACGATCACGGGTGCGTGGCACCGACTCGAAAACGCAGTGGGATGGGCCCGCGCAGTGGCCGACGAGCCTAGGATCTGGGAGAATTTCGAGTACCTCACGGTGCTTGCGCAAGATTACGCGCGCGGCCGCGGCAGCACATATCCGGCCGGCGTCAGACGACTCAATGTTCCTTGCCCGTGGCCCGTTCCGCCGCCGCCGGCGAAGGGCGCCTAGGCGGGTAGAACTGTGGTTTTGGGACCTTCGACTGCGCTGTAGACAGAGGCAGGCCCGGCCTGCGAATAACACAAGACATCGTGCGCGCATCAAGGCCTGTCCACCGGCCGCAACCGCTAGAATCGCGTCGGGCCGCTGGAGCTCGAACTCCGCGTGTCGCTCATTTGACATCGTTGCACAGTGCGCTTGACAGCCGGATCTTTTACCGTGAGTGCCGCAGCCTTGTTCGCGCCGGTTACGACGTCGTCATCGTCGCGCCGGGTGGTGTGGACCGCATCGTTGACGGCGTGCGAATACGCGCAGTACCCCCGGCGCGCAATCGCCTTCACCGATTCCTCGTCACGGGCGCGGCTGTTCTGCTGGCGGCGCTTCGAGAGAACTGCGATGTCTATCATTTTCACGATCCCGAGCTCATGGGCTGCGGACTCATCCTCCGCGCGCTGAACAAACGCGTCGTTTACGACTCGCATGAAGACGTCCCAAAAGATGTAGCGCAAAAACGTTACATCCCACGGTTTCTTCGACGGCCGGCCGCCTTCGTCGTGCGTCACATCTCGCGGATGTGCACGAGCTTCTTCGACGCGACCGTTATCGCTGTACCGGCGATCGCTGACGGCGTGCGTGGCAAGAAAGTCGTGATCCGCAACTACCCGGTCGTCGATGATTTGCTCCGCATCGCTTCACCTCCATGGTCATCGCGTAGCCGCGCCGCGATCTATGCAGGCTCGATAACCGAATCGCTGGGGTTGCGCGAGATGATCGCAGCGATGTCCTCACCCGAGTTGCCGGCAGATGCGCGACTCACCCTCGTGGGCGCATTTGCGGATGCTGCGCTGCTCGCACGAGTGCGAGCCGAGCCGAATTGGTCACGTGTGGAGCTTGCGGGATGGAAAGAGGGTGCGGCTCTTTGGGAGACGATCGCGGATGCCAAGGTCGGCCTTGTCGTGCATCATCCGACGCCGACGTATATCGAGGGCATGCCGACGAAACTTTTCGAGTATATGGCGTTAGGTTTGCCGGTGGTAGCATCCGACTTCCCGGGCTGGCCGGAAATCGTGCGCTCGATCGGCTGCGGCTTGCTGGTCGATCCTCTGGATGCGAAGGCCATAGGTCAAGCGATTTCATATCTGTTGCGCCATCCTGCCAAGGCAAGAGAAATGGGCGAAAACGGTCGCGCAGCGGTGATCCACAAATTCAACTGGCGCCGCGAGGAGCTAAAGCTGCTTTCTTTGTATGCGAACCTCTCGACAAAGTCCGAAAACGGACTGCGATCGGCCGCCGGTTCCGGGCATTGAAAGGTTGGGTACGCTAGGACGGCGGCGTACCCCGAACGTCCCAAGGCGGTTCCCAAGGCCGATTGAAGAACGCGCGTGACATGATCAACGTCAGCGCGCGCTCCCATGTCGCGGAGCAGCCTTCGCCGGCTATGCTGCGGCGCATCTTGGTGTTGGCGCCGCATACCGACGATGCGGAGTTGGGATGCGGCGGCACGATAGCGCGGTTTATCGAGGAAGGCAGCGAGGTATTCGTCACCGCCTTCTCAACCGCGGGAGAAACGCTGCCGCCGGGAGCTCCGCCGGACACCTTGCGTAATGAGTTCCTGCACGCGATGGATAAGATCGGCGTCGATCAGCAGAACCTCTCAGTGCTCAGTTACCGTGTCCGCCGATTCACATATCAGCGACAAGAGATCCTCGAGGACATGGTGACTCTGCGCAAGCGTATCAATCCGACTCTCGTGATCATTCCATGTGCGGCCGACTC
>JAFAKE010000102.1 GCA_019235715.1 Vulcanimicrobiota bacterium | reverse complement strand
CCTTCGAGTAAAACCTGACGGGCGTATTCTGCGCCGTGACGGGCATTGAGCGCATCGACATAGCCCCGCACCCGATCCTCTTTGACCGCGCCGACCCACTGCATCAGCCTGCCGTCCTTCGCATACTGAGGACGGAAGTCGAGCTCCGTATGCCCCGCACCCAGATGCCGGACGAAGAGGTCTTCTTCCGGGTCAAACGCGTTGGGAATGGCCTCTTTGAGCGACTGGTGGACGGTGTTGACGTGGTAGTTGTCGACCTGACTCTCGACCGCCATCTTCCAGTTGCAATGCAGGATGTGGCCAATGCGTCCCGCCGTAAGGTCGATCTTTCCGTTCGGCGACAGCCTGAGCAACCGGTCGATCGACGGCCGAACCGGCGCGATGAAATCGTCAAAGGACGGAGCCGTGCCGTCTTCCCTCAGACGGCAGAAGATGAAACCGCCGTAGATCTCGGTCGCCGCCGGCTTGGCGAGGCCGAAGTCGGTGGTACGACGCTGCGAGAAATCGGAATAAGCGTCCGAGCGGGGCGCACCGCGGAGCGCGCCGTCCAACTCGAATACCCAGCCATGATACATGCAGCGCAGCAGGCCGCCCTCGCCCTTATCCGCATTGCAGACCAAGCTGCCACGATGGGTGCACCGGTTGAAGAGGACGTGAACCTCACCGTCGCTGCTACGAGTCAGTATAAGCTCCTGACCCGCAACCTTCTTACGGACGAACGTCTTCGGCTCGCCGACTTCGCTCTCATGACCGACGTAAACCCAGGTGGTCTGGAAGATGAGATCCAGCTCATCCTTGTACAGCTCAGGATCCCAGTAGAACCGTGGAGAGAGCTTGTGCCTGGCAATGCCGCCCCACACGTCGCTGCCTCGATCGATCTTGCGGTGGATATTCACGTCGTGTCCTCCTAGATGTTCGTTAGCAAAGCTCTGAACGCCAAAACCGTTCAGCCTGGCGGCACGCCTATATTTCGTCCGATCTCACCATTGGGGCCGATCAAATGATGTCCCCAAAGGCTGGCGCCCGCCAGCCCCCCTTGATGCACCTGGCTCCAGTCACCGACCTGCTCCACCCGAAGTCCGCCCGCGCCGAACTCCACGTCCCATCCCGAGGGAGTCCGGACATAGAACGATATCATGTGGTCGTTCCAATGCTTGCCGAGGCTGGTCGTGAGAGGCGCCTTGCCGCCCACGCACTTGTCCAGCGCCCGGCCGACATCGTCGACTTCCTCGACCTCGAGCATGACGTGGCTGAGCTGCGCGCCGCTACCCTCCATCGGCACCTGCACGGCGGCGAAGCTATGCTGCCGCGGATTCACCCCGAAGAACGCCGCATTCAGGAAGGTCGTCTCGCGCAGATGCATTCCCATCGGCCCAAGGTAGAACTTTTTGGCCTTCGCGACGTCGTCCACCAACAGCGTGGCGTGCCCCATGCCCTGATCGCCCGTGACGAAGCGGGCGCCGGTCGGCGACACGAAGGGCACGATCGGCTCGACATGTCCGCCATAAAACAGCTCGGAACGAACGCCGATCGGATCAACGAACTGGTAGGCTTCGGTCACGCCGCGCATCGTCAGACCTGCCTTATCGACCGGGGTCAGCTCCACGCCAGTCTCGCGCAGATCGGCCAGCGCCTGCCTGAAAGCTGCCTCGCCAGGATATTCCCACCCCAACGTGAAATTGCGCGGGGTTCCCGGCACTATGATGAAGCGCGCAATGCGCTCGTCCATTCTATAGCGGACCGCTTTGCCTACGTCGGTGCCACGCATCAGACCAAGAACCTCGGTGGCGAAGCTGTGCCACTTGGCGATGCCTTCGGGGCTATCTTCGAATAGAACGTATCCGAGCGCGTAAGGTCGCATATTTCCTCCCAAACAAGGCTGCTCGCCAGCCCTTAACCGTCTTTGTTCTCGTGCTACTGTATACACATTATGAGGGCTGATGCAAGCGAGCCGCGGGCTTGTAGCGCGGTCGGAACGGGCTCTATGCACGGACGCCATATGTATATCGATCGAGGGCACGTTCGAGTTCGACCGCGCAAACGCGCGTCGATTGCGAGCGGAAATGCCGAGCGGGTGTTCGGCTGGCAGCCCGACAGACGCGAACAGGCGCACCTCGCTGAGTTCTCGACCTATGGGAGATTGTGGAGCGCGTCCAGGAAACCGAAACCCGATCTGAGGTACGGGACGAGACTCGTCGTGCCGTGCGTCTCACCCCCTGCGCGCTTCGATAGCGCGCCGGTATGGCTTCTGGATGCTGACGCCCAGGACGATCAGCACTGGCAAGGCGATCAGCCCGACCGTACTCATAGCCGGCCCCAGCCCGTTGACCTTGTCGAAGAAGCGGCCTGCCACCGCAGCGGTCAATAGCGGACCGAATCCGGTGCCAACGAGTCCGTTGGCGAGGATTATAAGCGCCGCGAGGCGAGCTCGATTGGCGGAAGGTGATGCGTTCTGGACCATCAGGTTGGGCAGAACGATCACGCCGTTACAGAAAAAGAGGGCTAAGACGTCGGCAATCAGGACAATGGTGACGTTCTGCGCCACACCGGTGATGATGACCACCAACGTCGACCCGATTGTCGCGACTACATACAGCAACGCGGCCGCCGATCGGCCAAGCAGGCGGGATATCCTCATGTCGAGCGTGGGCCAGAACAAGATCGCCGCGACGGATCCAATCAGTCCGACCAGACCAAATACCTGGCCCGCATTTTCCACCGACATGCCGAACTTGCGGATAAGCAAGGCCGTCGTCCAGGCGAGCCAACCCATGAACGCCACGGAGCAGACCGCATGCATGACCGAGATCATGAGCCACAAGCGAGGATGGCCCGCGAAAAAACCAAGGTTGACGGCCTCCGCTGCCGGAGCGTGAGTTGGCATGTCAGGAACGCGTCGCGGCTCGCTGACCGTAAATTGCAGCGCCAATGCCAGGATCACTCCGGGCAAGCCGACGAGGATCAGGGTAATTCGCCAGGGTTCGAGCCCGGTCGCGCCCGCTAGGCCGGACGCCGCCGCAAGCACGGACGCGCCGACGATGAACGCGCCGGGCGCCATGACGGGGCCGGACGAGCCGTAAAGCGAGGTGGGAAGACCCCGGCGCCCGGGCTTGAACAGGTCCGCCAAAATGGAGACGGCCGCAGGCGTCAGGACCGCTTCACCGATCGCTACACCCGACCGCAGAAGCAGCAGTACCGGGAAGGAAGAGACAAACGCCGACGCTATGGTCGAGAGGCTCCAGATCGATACGCCGATCACTACCAGCGCCTTCCGATTGCCCTTGTCTAGCTTCGGTGCGATCAGCAGTCCGCCCAGCGTGTACACCACCGCGAAACCGGTGCCGAACAACAGCCCGATCTGTTCGTCGGTGATGTTGAGAGTTGCCGCCATTGGGCGCGCCAAGACCAGCAGGATTAGGCGATCCAGCATGGACACCGCGTACAAAGCGCAGAAGACCACGACGGTCCACCATGCGCTTAACGGATTGACGTTTGCCTGGGTGCCGGATGCCAAATCAGTGATCCTGCCACCAAAGGTCGGGCGGATTGATACTTCGAGCCCCTGGCTCCCTAGGCTGCGCTGGTCCATCGTCACGTTACCTCCCTCGCTGTATAGCCGCCATTGACCGGCAGGTTTGGGCCGGTGATCCACTTCGCTTCGTCCGATGCCAGGAACAACGCCGCATTGGCGACGTCGTCCGGGTGACCGAGTTCGGGCAGGATCTGCAGGTTCGTGATCGAGCTACGCAGCTCGTCATCCTTGCGATCGACGATGGGCGTGGCGATCAACCCGGGGCTGACGCAGTTCACGCGGGTGCCATGCTTGCCGCCATCGGCCGCCAGCACGCGCGTCATCCGGATGACACCTACCTTGGTCGGTCGCACATTCCCCCCAAAAGGCTGCTCGCGAGCCCTAAACTGTATTCACTTTTGAGTTACTGTATACACATTGTCGTGCCAGATGCAAGCTCGGCGCTAGGACGGCGCCGGACGAGATGTAAAGCGACGTGGGAAGACCCGGCGCTCTGGCTTGAAAGGGTCCGCGAAAATGAAAATGGAGACGGCCGCAGGCGTCAGGACGAACGCCCACGCTATGGGGAGAGGCTCCAGATCGATACGCTGATCACTGCCAGCACCCTCGTCTAGGTTTCATGCGGTCAGCAGTCCGCCCAGAGCGCAGACCACCGCGACCGGTGCCGAACAACAGCCTCGTCTGTCCGTCGGTCATGTTGAGAGTTGCCGCCATCGGACGCGCAGGGCCAGCAGGATTAGTCGATCCAAACATGACCACCGCGAACAAAGCGCAGAAGACTACAACGGTTCACCATGCGCTTGAGTGAGTGACGTTTGCCTAGGTGCCGGACGCCACCAAATCGGTGATTCTATGAAGACCGCCGCTAAGATCGCGGGCGACTTTGCTCCGTCTCAGCATCCCGCCTGGTGTAGCTACTATCCTGCGACGAAGATCGGGAGCGCTGA
>JAFAKE010000042.1 GCA_019235715.1 Vulcanimicrobiota bacterium | reverse complement strand
CCTTCGCCTCAATTTGACGGATGCGCTCGCGCGTCACGCCGAACTCCTGGCCGACCTCTTCGAGCGTGCGCTGGTGCCCGTCTTCCAGCCCGAAGCGCAAGACCAAGACTTTGCGCTCGCGCTCGGTCAGGTTTTGCAGCACGTCGCCCATCTTCTGTTTGAGCATCGTGACCGACGCCGCTTCGGCCGGTGCGACCGCGTCCTGATCCTCGATGAAATCGCCGAGGTGGCTATCCTCTTCCTCGCCGATGGGGGTCTCAAGCGAGATCGGCTCTTGCGCGATCTTCATGACTTCGCGCACTTTGTCGGGCGTGAGTCCCATTTCTTTGGCGATCTCTTCGACCGAAGGATCGCGGCCGAGCTGCTGCAGCAGCTGGCGCGAGATCTTGACGAGCCGGTTGATCGTCTCGACCATGTGCACCGGGATGCGGATCGTGCGCGCTTGATCGGCGAGCGCACGCGTGATCGCCTGGCGGATCCACCACGTCGCGTAGGTCGAGAACTTGTAACCTTTCTTGTAATCGAACTTCTCGACCGCACGGATGAGGCCGAGATTGCCTTCTTGGATCAGATCGAGGAAGAGCATGCCGCGGCCGACATACTTCTTCGCGATGCTCACGACCAAACGCAGATTCGCCTCGGTCAGTTCGCGCTTGGCCGCGTCGCCGATGTCGAGGATCTGCTGATTGACCGGTTGCCCGGTGAAGCGGGCGCGCTCGCGCTCCTCTTCGGCGCGCTCGATCTTCTTGGCGAGATCTTGCTCTTGTGCCATGCCGAGCAGCGGCACGCGCCCGATCTCCTTGAGATACATGCGCACCGGATCGTCGAGCGCGATGCCCGGCGGCACGGGAATCTCGGCCTCAGGCTCTTGCTCCTGTGCGGCGGCCTCGGGAGGATCGGATTCCTCTTCTTCGATCGGCGCAAGATCGGGCATCTCGGTGATCTCGATGCCTTGGCCCATGATCTCTTCGACGAGCTCGTTGCCCTTCTCGGGATCGTCCTCGTCGTACGCTGACGAAATCGCAGCGACTTCGTCGTAGGTGACGAAGCCCTGTGCTTTGCCGCGCGCGATCAGCGCTTTGACCGCCGTTTCGCGAGGAACAGTGGGCGCAGAGGGCTGACCGTTGGCGGAAACGTTTGCCGCGTCGTCGGTGCGCGCGGGCGCCTGTGCCTGCGGTGCTGGATCTGTCTTCATCTTCTTGCCCGGGCTCATGGTGTTCGAGCGTCAGCCCTCCTTTCTATTGTGTTCCCCTGCGGGTCCGCGCAGCGACGCCGCGAGCGCGTTGTATTCGTCGCGCAGCGTCTGTGGGACCGAGCGGTCGGAATTGATGAGCCGGTTGATTTCTTCGTCGATGCTCGAAAGCCTCCGCTCGTCGCGCCGCCGTTCAAAGCGTTGCGCGATGAGCGCAAGCCTGCGTTCATCATCTTCTAACGGCAGCGGCGGCGATGCGAGGGCCATGCGCGTGAGCTCGGCCACAAGCGGGTCGTCAGCGAAGACCGTGAGCGGGTTGACGCCGCGTTCGAGATCGCGCGCGTGTTCGCGCAAGCGCTCGAAGACACCGCGCAACTCGACGTCTTCAAAATCGTCAGGTAAGATCGTCGCAAGCGCTTCTGCCAGCAGTTCGGGACGCGCAAGCACGAGCTGCAGCGCATCGCGCTCCGCCGAAACGGGCTGTGCGGTGGCGGGCGCGCGGCGTATAGCGGGCGCGTCCGCGGGGCGCGCGGTCTGGCGGTTGAACGGCAGCACGCGCGTCTGACGCAGCGCCGCTTCGGAGACGTCGAGCCGGCGCGCCATCGCCTTGATGTACTGGTCGCGCTCTATCGGATCGCGCACTTGCGCGATGACCGTCATGGCCTCGCGCGCTATGTCGCTCTTGCTGCTGAACGTCGAGGAGATGCGCCGGCACGCGAGCTCGATCTTGAAGTCGACCCAGCGCTGTGCGCGATTGATAAGCGCTGCAAAGGCGTCGCGGCCATTGTCCATGATGAACTCGTCGGGATCCGTTCCGGCGGGCAGTGCGACGATGCTGACCGCCAGGCCCTCGTCGACCAGCATATCGATGCTGCGCGCGGTCGCTGCTTGGCCGGCCGCATCTCCGTCGAAACACAAGTACAATTTGTTCGCGACGCGCCGCAGTTCACGCGCTTGTTCGGGCGTGAACGACGTGCCCAAACTCGCGACCGCGTTCTTGAATCCCGCTTGATGCAGCGCGATCGCATCCAGATAGCCTTCGACGACGATAAGCGTGTCATCTGCGGCAGCCGCCTTGCGCGCGAGGTTCAGCGCATAGACATGAGCGCCTTTCGTGTACGCGACGGTGTTCGGCGTGTTGAGATATTTCGGCGTCTCGTCTCCAAGCGCGCGCCCACCGAAGGCCATGACCTCGCCGGTGAGGTTGTAGATCGGCAGCATGAGGCGGTTGCGGAAGAAATCGTAGTGACCGGTTTTTTGACGCACCAGACCGGCGCGCTCCGCGAGCGCGAGGTCGACCCCGGAGCGCTCGAGCGCTTTGGCGAGGCCTTCCCAGCCGTCGGGCGCATAGCCGATGCCGAACAGTGCCGCGGTCTCATCGACGACGCCGCGCCGGTGCACATAATCGAGCGCCTTCTTGTCGCGGCGCAGGTGATCGGCGAAAAACGCTTGGGCGACGGCGTTTGCTTCGTAGACCGCTTCGCGCTCGCTGCGCCGGCGCTGCGCGCCGGGACTCTCCTCTAAAATGATGCCCGCGCGCGTCGCGAGCATGCGCAGCGCCGTCGGAAAGTCGACGTTCTCGTAGCGCTCGACGAATTTGATCAGATCGCCGCCGGCGTTGCAGCCGTGGCAATGCCACACTTGTTTCTCAGCGTTGAGGTAGAACGACGGCGTCTTCTCCGAGTGGAACGGGCACAGTCCGACGTACTCGCGGCCTTGGCGCTTGAGCGTTACGTATTGGCTGACGTACGCCAGCAGATCGGATTTTGCTTGGACTTCGGCGACGACGCCGGCGTCAAACGGCATGATGCACCGAGCTAGAGGTCCCACTCCTTTGGCGCCATTCCCTCCGAACCGGGGAACAGCGCGAGGGACTGCTTGATCGCGAAGCGATCTGTGAAGCCGGCGACGTAGTCGCACACGCGCCGCGCCGGCGAATCCGACGCGAGCGGCTCGTCGCGGTACATGTCGGGCAGCTCGTCGAGATGCTCCATATAGTAACGGAAGAGCTGGCGTACGACGTTCTGCGCCTTGGGCTCCTCGCGCTTGGCATCTTCGTTGAAATACACGCGCGTAAACATGAACTCTTTGACGGCTTCGACCGCATCGAGCACGGGCTGCGACAGACGGATCTCGTTGCGTCCTTGGCATTGCGCGATCATATCCTCTACCACGGTTGCGATGCGCAGCGGTCCGCGATGCCCCAGGACGGCGATCGCCTCGGCGGGCAGATCCGACTCAGCGATGATGCCCGCGCGCACCGCGTCGTCGATGTCGTGGTTGATATAGGCGAGGCGGTCCGCGTAGCGTACGATCTGGCCTTCGAGCGTCGAAGGGATGTCCGCGTAGCCGGCGAGCGCGCCTTTATGCTTGCTATGCTTGGCGAGGCCGTCCAGCACTTCAAGCGTAAGGTTCAAACCGACCTTATCGCCGCGCCGCTCGAGCAGTTCCACGACGCGCAGCGACTGCTGCGAGTGCACGAAACGCCCGCCCGGCTCGTACTCCGACCACACCTGCGTGAGCGCGTCCTCGCCCGCATGTCCGAAGGGGGAGTGCCCCAAATCGTGCCCGAGCGCGATCGCTTCGGCGAGGTCTTCGTTGAGGCTCAGACCGCGCGCGATCGAGCGCGACAGCTGCATGACCTCGAGCGAGTGCGTCATGCGCGTGCGGTAATGATCGCCGATCGGCGATAGGAACACTTGCGTCTTGTGCATCAGCCGGCGAAACGCTTTGCTATGGATAATGCGGTCTCGGTCGCGCTGGAAACAGGTGCGGATCGCATCCTGCGGTTCGGGCGTCCGCCGGCCAGCTGAATTGCGCGCGAGCGCGGCATACGGCGAGAGCATCACCGCTTCGCGCGCTTCGAGCTCCTCGCGGATCGAAAGCGTCTGGCTCATGTCCGCTCTATCACGCCGGCACGCCGCACCGGCCAGGCGTCAATCCTGGTCGACCTTCTTGGAGCCGCTGGCTTCGGCTTCTCGCTCCTTGAGCACGGACTGCGCTGCCGCGAGCCGCGCGACGGGCACACGGAACGGCGAGCAGGACACGTAATCCAAACCGAGCTTGTGGCAGAAATCGACCGACGTCGGATCGCCGCCGTGTTCGCCGCATATGCCGATCTTGATCTCGGGCCGCGTGATGCGCCCGCGCTCCATCGCCATGCGCATGAACTCGCCGACGCCGTCCTGGTCGATCACTTGGAACGGATCCTCGCGCAGGATCTTCCTCTCTAAGTAGACCGGGATGAACGAACCTTCGGCGTCATCGCGCGAGTAGCCGAATACGAGCTGGGTGAGGTCGTTCGTGCCGTACGAGAAGAACTCGGCATGCTCGGCGATGCGATGCGCGACCATGCACGCGCGCGGCATCTCGATCATCGTGTCGACCTGATAGCTGACGCGCGTACCGGCGGCCTTGATGATGCGTTCGGCCTCGGCGGTGACCAGATCGCGCAGCGCCTTCATCTCCGTCACCGTGCCGACGCCCGGGATCATGATCAGCGGCTTGACGTCGACGCGCTCTTTCTTAAGCTCGGTCGCCGCCTCCATGATCGCGCGCACCTGCATCTGATAGATCTCGGGGAACACGATGCCGAGCCGGCATACGCGCAGGCCGAGCATCGGATTTTCCTCATGCAGCACGCGCACGCGCCGCAGCAGCCTCTCTTTGGCGGACAGTTCGGAGGGATCGGCCTTGGTGGCCCGCATCTCGGTCACTTCGACGAGCAGATCTTCGAGGCTGGGCAAGAACTCGTGCAGCGGCGGATCGAGCAGCCGGATGGTCACCGGCAAACCCTTCATCGCGCGCAAGATGCCGCGGAAATCTTCGCGCTGCATCGGCAAGAGCTGTTCGAGGCACTTGCGCCGCGAGTCCGGCGTCTCGGCCATGATCATCTCTTGCACGACCGGCAGGCGGTCTTGCTCCATGAACATGTGCTCGGTGCGGCACAACCCAATGCCCTCTGCGCCGAAGTCGCGCGCTTTCTTGGCATCCTCAGGAGTGTCTGCGTTGGCGTACACGCCCAAACGCCGGTAGTCGTCCGCCCACTTGAGGATGTGTTCGAACTGCGGCGTCAACTTCGCGGCCGTCATCGGCAGCAAGCCGCGATACACACTGCCGGTCGTGCCGTCGATCGTGAGCTCGTCGCCCTGCTTGACGACTTCGCCTTTGACGGAGAACTGGCGCGTGCGCAAGTCGATGAGCATCGTCTCCGCGCCGACGACCGCGGGCTTGCCCATGCCGCGCGCGACGACAGCGGCGTGTGACGTCGCGCCGCCCTGGGACGTGAGGATACCCTCTGCCGCGATCATGCCGTGCACGTCGTCCGGCGTCGTCATCGGGCGCACGAGAATCGTCTTCTTGTTCTGACGCTTGTATTCGACCGCATCGTCCGGGTCGAACACGACGATGCCGGCGGCGGCGCCGGGCGACGCGTTGAGTCCCTTGACGAGGACATGCGCCTTCTTCGTCTCGTCGATCTGCGCGTGCAACAGTGCCGCGATCGCAGACGGTTCGATGCGCATCAGCGCCTCTTCGCGGCTGATGTGATGCTCTTTGACCTGATCGGCCGCGATCTGAACCGCCGCGGCGGCGCTGCGCTTTCCCGAACGGCACTGCAGGATGTACAACTTGCCGCGCTCGATCGTGAACTCGATGTCCTGCATGTCGTGGTAATGCTTCTCGAGCTTGTCCGCGGCGTCGAGGAATTGGCGGTACACCTTCGGCTGCTGCTTTTCAAGCTCGGAGATCTTCACCGGCGTGCGGCTGCCCGAGACGACGTCTTCGCCCTGCGCGTTTTGCAAAAACTCGCCGTAGAGCTTCTTCTGACCGGTGGACGGATCGCGCGTGAAGGCGACGCCCGTACCCGAATCCGAGCCCATGTTGCCGAATACCATCGTCACGACGTTAACGGCAGTGCCCCACCAGTCGGGATAGTGCGAGTGCTTGCGGTACTCGATCGCGCGCTTGGAATTCCACGAGTTGAAGACCGCCTCGACGGCCATGCGCAGCTGGATGAAAACGTCTTCCGGGAAATCTTTCTTCGTATAGTGGCGCACGAGCGCTTTGTACTCGCTCGTCATATTGCGGAATGCGAGCGCCGTGAGCTCCGATTCGGAGCCGACCCGCGCCTTGGCGATGTAGCGCTTGAGGACTTCCTCGAACGGCTCTTTCTTCATGCCCAAGACGACAGTCGCGAACATCTGGACAAAACGCCGATACGCATCCCACGCGAAGCGGTCGTTCTTGGTGAGGACGACGAGCGCGTTGCACGTGCGGTTGTTGAGTCCCAGATTGAGGACGGTGTCCATCATGCCCGGCATCGACACGCGCGCGCCCGAGCGCACCGACACGAGCAGCGGATCGACTTCACCGCCGAACTCTTTGCCCGTCTTGCGTTCGAGCTCGACGACGCGGCGATGGATCTCTTCTTCTAATCCGTTCGGGAACTGACGGCCCAACTCGAAAAAGCGGCGGCACACTTCGGTCGTGACGGTGAAGCCCGGCGGAACCGGCAAACCGATGCGCGTCATCTCGCCCAGGCCCGCGCCCTTTCCGCCGAGGAGGTCGCGCATGTCAGCGCCGCCCTCTTCGAACGCATACGTCATCTTGCCGAGCTGCAGCTTGGTGGGCGGCTCGAGCTTGCGCGAGGTCGCTCTGCGCGGCGGCGGGAGTGGCAGCCGGCGAACCGGATCCTCCGGTCCGATCTCCGCTAACACAAGGCCGGCCAAACCGTCCGGCTTGGCCTTGCCCTTGACTTTCCCGTTGGTCTTCGCGCTCTTGAGCGCTGCCTTCGTGCGCTTATCCGCCTTGATCGGCTTCTTGAGGCGCTTGAGGGGCTGCTTGCTCTTGGACTTCACCGAACCGCTCTTTCCGCTCTGGACCATACTAGCCCAGAGAAATGCGAGCCCGGCGTTCAAAATTGCACGAGATTGGCTCGCTTCTCGGTTCTTTGACGCGGGACACTTGAAGTCCCGCCGAAAGTCAGCGCAAACGCTCTAAGAGGTGCTCGCCGAGGCGGTCAACGCCGACGCGCACTTGCGCTTTGCTGTCGCGGTCGCGCACCGTGACGTCGTTGCGCTCGAGGCTTTCGTAATCGACGGTCACGCACAGCGGCGTGCCGATCTCGTCCTGGCGGTAGTAACGCTTGCCGACGTTGCCCGAGTCGTCGAATGTCGTGCGCATCGTAGGCCGCAAGTCTTTTTCGATCTTGGCCGCGAGCTCGACGATGTCGGGCTTGTTGCGCACGAGCGGAAAGACAGCGACCTTATACGGCGCGAGGCGCGGGTGCAGGTGCAGCACCGTGCGATCGGGCTCTTTTTCGTAAGCGTCGATCAAGAAGACGAGCATCGCGCGATCGACGCCGAGCGCAGGTTCGACGACCGCCGGAAGATACTTCGCTTTGGTCTCCTCGTCGAAGTACGAAAGGTCTTTGCCGCTCGCGCTGACGTGCTGCGTCAGATCGTAGTTGCCGCGGTGCGCGATGCCCTCAAGCTCGCCCCAACCGAACGGATACTCGTATTCGATATCGGTCGTCGCGCTGCTGTAATGCGCGAGGTCCGCCCCTTCGTATTCGTGTTTGCGCAAACGCTCGGGCTGCACGCCGAGAGATAACCACCACTGGAAGCGTTGGTCGACCCAGTAACGATACCAGCGCAATCCTTCAGCCTCGTCATCGGCGGGCACGAAGAACTCCATCTCCATCAACTCGAACTCGCGCGAACGAAAAATAAGGTTGCCGGGCGTGATCTCATTGCGAAACGCTTTGCCGATCTGCGCGATGCCGAACGGCGGGCGCTTGCGCGCCGCTTGATAGACGAGCTTGAAATCGACGAACATGCCTTGGGCGGTCTCGGGGCGCAAGTACGCTTCCGACGACTGATCGGACATCGCGCCGACAAACGTCTTGAACATCAGATTGAATGCGCGCGCTTCGGTCAGCGTCTTGTTGCCGCACGAAGGACACTGGTCGCCCTTGATGTGGTCGGCGCGGAAGCGTTTCTTGCAGGTCTTGCAGTCGACCATCAGGTCGGTGAAATTCTCGACATGGCCCGAAGCGCGCCACACTTCCGGGTGCATGATGATCGCCGACTCGATGCCGACGACGTCGTCACGCAGGGACACCATCTCGCGCCACCATGCCTCGCGCACATTGCGCTTGAGCTCGGTGCCGACCGGGCCGTAATCCCACATGCCGTTAATGCCGCCGTAGATCTCGCTCGAGGGGAAGATAAAACCGCGGCGCTTTGCCAGCGCCGTGATCTCATCCATGGTCGGTAAAGGCCGGACCGGGCTCATCACCCGGTCCTTCGTATCGCCTGCTGCGATTTCCGGCGTGCCGCTCGCTTACAAACCGTAAGCGCAGTCGAGGTGCGCCGGTGATCTCGAGCAGTTCGGTCTCGGATAAGCCGCGCCGCGAAGGCCACAAATCGAGCAGCGTCTCACGAACGCTGGGAAGGCTCCGTCGGCGCCTCAGCGAACTGCGACCTCTCGGTCGTACGACGACTGCGTTTATGCGTTGCTTTCGTTTTGAGGAGCGAGTCACGCGCGCTTTTCTCCTGAAGATACTCTTGCTCGGCGCCTTCTAAGCACCCAGCGCGGACGGGGGCGGCCGGCGTGCCTGTAGGACCGCTCCCGCTGGTCATCGGGATCACCGGCCACCGCGATCTACGGCCCGGCGATGTGCCGGTGCTTGAGGCCGCAGTGCTTGGCGTGCTCCACGAACTCCGCGCGCAGTATCCGAGCACGCCGCTGCTCGTTCTCTCTTCGCTTGCAGAAGGCGCCGATCGCCTTGGCGCGCGCGTCGCGCTGCTTGCCGGCGCTCGCCTCGTCGTGCCCCTGCCGATGGACGTGGCGGACTACGAACGCGATTTCAATAGTGAAACGTCGCGCGCAGAGTTTCGCAAAATGCTTGCGCAGGCGCATCGGACGATTGAAGTGCCGCATGTCTTCGCAAACGCCTACAATGCGAAGGCAGTCACTGGGCGTGATGATCTCTACGAGCAGGCGGGTGCGTATCTGGCGGCGAGCAGTCAGATCCTCATCGCGCTGTGGGATGGGAACGAAAACGGCCGCCGAGGCGGCACGTCGGAAAACGTGAGGTTCAAGCTCCACGGCGTCGATCCGCGTTACATGCCCTTTGCAAGTCCCCTCGATCCGCCGGATACCGGTCCGGTGATCAGCATCGTGACTCCGCGTCAGTCAGGGCCGCCGCCCGCCGATGCGTTCGCGGTCAAGACGATCTATCCACAATCGCCTGGCGAGACGAACGCAGGCGAAGTGCGCTACGAACAGCGCGTGTTCTCGCGTATCGAAACCTTTAACCGCGATGCAGTCCGGCTTGGCGCAAAGATCGCGCACGCGCAAGCACGTTCGGCCGCACAGCTGTCGTCTCTAAAAGACACGGATCTCGACACCGGCGCCGGCTGGCTGCGCCGCATGTACGCGGTCAGCGACTCATTGGCGCTTCACTTCCAGCGCCTCACCCGAGAGATGCTGTTGACGCTCTTCGTCTGGGTCTTCTTCGCAGCGGCGCTGTTCGAGGCGGCGAAAGGCATCGGTGAAGGTCTTCATCCGCTGATCGCCGTCTACGCGGCCGTCGTTCTCGGCGCGGCGGGGTGGTGGTATGTCGCCAACCGCGGCGATTACCGCAACAAGTTCTTGGATTACCGGGCGCTCGCTGAGGGTTTGCGCGTGCAGTTCTTCTGGCGGCTGGCCGGCGTGCGTGAAGATGTGGCCAACCACTACTTGCGCAAACAGCGCGGCGAATTGGACTGGATCCGATTGGCCACCGCGAACTCGAATCTTGTCGCCGATATCGTACCCGACGGCGGCGCGCCGGAGGTGAGCCATTCCAAGTCCTCCGCCGAATCGCTGCACGCCGTCATGTCCGATTGGGTGCGCACGCAGTACCAGTACTACACAAGGGCGGCGTGGCGCGATCAGCGGCTGTCGGACCGGATCGATCTCATCGCGCAGTGGTTCTTATGGACAGGCGTGGGCCTTTCGATCGCGCGCGCCCTGACGCTGGTGCTGCACTTCGGTTGGTTCGAGTCCCAGGGCGATTGGTTTGCCGCGGTTCCGGCGCGAGCGGCCCTTTTCGACCTGCTCTTCACGGTCTTGTTCATCGTCGCCGCGCTGCTGCACAACTACGCGGAGAAGCGAGCGCTCTCACAACAATCCAAACAGTACGAGCGCATGAGCGTCATGTTCGGCGCATGCGAGCGTCGCTTGACGCCGCTCATGGACGGACACCATCAAGCCGAAGCACGCGCCTTGTTGCGCGAGCTTGGCCGCGAGGCTCTCGCTGAGAACGCGGATTGGGTGCTCTTGCACCGCGAGCGGCCGCTGCAGCTCAGCGTGAAAGCTTAGGTCGGCGCGCGCAGCGCTCGTACGACGTCGCCGAGTCGCGGGGGCTTGCCGTACATCAGCACGCCCACGCGATACAGTCTTCCCGCCAGCAGCGTCAGACCCCAAATGGCCGCAAGCGAAAACGCGATCGACAATGCGATTTGCCACGCCGGCACGCTCGAAAGCGCAACGCGCGTGAACATCACCATCGGACTGATCAACGGGATCATCGAAGCGACGACGAAGAGCGGCTTCTCGGGGTCACCGAACACCGCGAAGATCGCGATGAAATACGCGATGATGATCGGGATCATCATCACGCCGTTGAACTGCTGGACGTCCTCAGCCTTGCTGCACAGCGCGCCCATGCCCGCGAACAGCGCGGCGTACGAGAAAAAACCGAGTATGAAGAACACGACCAAGTAGACGAGGGTCGAGTACGGCACGGCGCTTGCGACGACGCCTTGCGCTGCTACGCCCGCGCCGCCGGGCGCATTTGCTTGCGCGGCCGCTGCGTGTTGCGCGAGCGCGACCGCATCCGCCTGTGACATCGTCGATGCGATGACCACCGCCAGCAAGATAAGCGCGCCCGCCGCCGCCAAGGCGAAGATCACCATCTGCGTCAGCGCGAGCGCGCCGATGCCGAATATCTTGCCGGCTAGCAGCTGCGCGGGCCGAACCGCGGCGATCATCACCTCCATAACGCGGTTGGACTTCTCTTCGATGACGCCTTGCGCGATCTGCACGGCATAGAGAATCGTACCGATGTACAGCAGGATCAAGAGGATGTACACAAGCGTGCTGGCCGCATTTTCCTGTTGCTCGGACTGGTAACGTTCGTTCAGCGCGACCGTCTTGAGCTGGAAGTTCAACGCTTGCTTCGCGGAACGCGCAGTCTGGCCGGTGAGATCGACGTTGATCGCCACCGGTGCCAAGCGCGAGCGCAGGTTGCCGCTCTTGCTGAGCAAGCCTGTCTGTCTCGGATAAAACGCGAAAGCCAGCCCGTTCGAAGTGCGATAGGCGAGCAACGCAGCGTCGTATTTCTTGGACTTGACGGCTTGCGCGACGTCGGCCGGCAGCGTCGCGCCGGTCGCGCGGTCTTTCGATATGCTGACGTCGTACTCGTCGCTCAGCGCTTTGGCGACCTGCGCTGCGACGCCGGAATCGGGCGCGACGACGACGATCTTAGACGTGAACTCGCTGCCGAGCCAGCGGAAACCGAATGGCAGCAGCGCGAGCGCGAACATGCCGATGACCACGAGCGCGGTGCCGATGATAAAGCTGCGGCTCTTGATGCGCTCGACGTACTCGCGCTTGATGATGATGCCGGTCGTGCTCACGCCGCGCTCTCCTCAGCACGTACATAATGTAGATAGATGTCATTGAGGCTCGGCTCGACGATCTCGAAGTGGTCGACGGGGCCGGCCGCGATCGCAGCGCGCAGCAAGTCGGCCGGCGCGACCGAAGGCGGGGCTTTGAGGTCGACATATCCGTTGGACGACGGACGCGCGCTGACGCCTGGAAAGGCGCCGATGAATGCAAGATCTTGGATCGCCGTCATACGGATGAAGCGGTCGGGCCAATCGCGCTTGATCTGAGCGAGGCTGCCGCTGATGACCGCGTGGGAACGATCGATGATGCAGATGTCGCTGGTAAGCTCCTCGACTTGCTCCATGCGGTGGCTCGAGAGCATCACCGCGGTGCCGGCGGCGACTAATCCTCGGATCGCACCCTTGAGGATCTCGACATTGATCGGATCGAAGCCCGAGAACGGCTCGTCGAGTACGAGCAGCGGCGGCTCGTGCACGATCGCCGCGATGAACTGCACCTTCTGCTGATTACCCTTGGACAGTTCTGCGGGCTTTTTGTTCAGATTCTCGGTCAACGCGAACGACTCCGACAATTGCGCGATGCGCGCCTTGGCGTCTGCTGGCGTCATGCCGTGCAGCTGCGCGAAGTACATCAGCTGATCCGCGATCTTCATCTGCGGATACAGGCCGCGTTCTTCGGGCAAGTAGCCGAATGTGTGGCGCAGATCGGCGTCGACGATCTTGCCCTGCCACGACACGCTGCCGCGATCGGGCTGTAAGATGTCGAGCACGATGCGAATGGTGGTCGTCTTGCCGGCGCCGTTGGGACCGAGCAACCCGAAGACCGCGCCGGGGCGGGCAGTGAAGCTCAAATCGCTCACCGCTTGCGTCTGTCCGAACGATTTCCAGATGTTGCGGACTTCGAGCACTGCCTAGCCTACCTTCGCGCGAGTCTTCAAGTTTCCGGTGTGCTCTGCGCGCAGCTGGCCGCACGCGGCGGCGATGTCGTCGCCCATCGTGTGCCGCAGCGTGCTCGGAATCCCGCGCTCGCGCAAGATCTCTTGGAAGCGATGCAGCGCAGCGTTTGTCGATCGTCCATACGGCGCGTCCGTCGCGTTGTATGGGATGAGGTTGACGTGATGCAACCCGTGCTGCGTGCCGGCGCGCCTGCGTGCCGGCTCGCCTAGCAAGTCGGCCAAACGGCGCGCGTCGTCAGGCGTGTCGTTGACGCCCGCTAGCATGACGTATTCGTAGAACACCTTGCGATGGGTGCGCGCGACATACGCGCGTGTCGCCGCAATCAATTCCGCGATGGGCCATTTCTTGTTGATCGGCATCAGCTTCGTACGCGAAGCATCATCAGCCGCGTGCAGCGAGATCGCCAGGTTCACTTGGATGCCCTCGTCCATGAACCGCTTGATGCCCGGTATCACGCCGGCCGTTGAGACGGTCATATGTCGCGCTCCAAGATTGAATCCCGCCGCATCATTGAGCAGCGCGATTGAGTCCATCACCTTGTCGTAGTTTAGAAACGGCTCGCCCATACCCATGAACACGATATTGGTAAGCGAGCGTCCTGCAACGCGTGCACGGCGCGCGACATCCACGGCTTGATCGAATATCTCAATGGCGCTGAGATTGCGCGAGAACCCGCCCTGGCCCGTCGCGCAAAAATCACAGCGCAGTGCGCATCCGGCTTGCGACGAGATACATGCGGTCGTGCGCCCGCCGCGGTGGCGCATGAGCACGGCTTCGACTTCCTTGCCGTCGTGCAGGCCGAACAGCAGCTTGGTGGTCTGGCCGTCGCGCGACGTCGCTTCACGCACGAGCTGGAGGCTTGAGAGCTTGAGCGTTTCGCTCAGGCGGGGACGCAGGGCCTGGGGCAGCACGCTTATCTCTTCAAAGGAAGAAACAAGCTCTTTCGTCGCAGCGCGGTAGACCTGGCCCAGCCGGTAACGCGGCAGCTCAAGCGCACTCGCCAGAGCGGCCGCGCTCTCGAACCCAGCTTCCCGGGCGCGGGCAGTCCACCAAATGACTCCGGCATCGCGCGCCCCGGCGGCGGGCCGCGCCGCGGGCTTGACAACCGTTTGTGTGCTCACAGATCGAGTTTCAACTCTGCATCAGCCTGCGGCGTGATCGGCGGCGCTTGTTCTTGCTCGACTTCATCCAGCTTATGGCGCACCGCCTGTAAGTCCGCCCATACGAGCTTCTTCACCGCCGTCATGTTTCCGCCGGTCAAGCGCAGGATGTACGCGGGATGATACGTCGCCATCAGATCGGCGCCGCCCGGCCCTTTGAACCACATGCCGCGCTGGCGCGTGATCGAAAAGCCCGGGCCCAAGAACGACTTCGCCGCCGGCGCACCGAGCGCGAGGATGATGCGCGGTCTCACGATCGCCAGCTCTTCGTCGAGGTACTGGCGGCAGTTCGCCATTTCTTCTTGCATAGGCGCACGGTTTGCGATCCGTCCACTTTCATCGCTCGTCGCGCGGCATTTGATCGTGTTCGTGATGAAAACGTCTTCGCGGCGCAGGCCGATCGCCGCCAGCATGCGCGTGAGCAATTCGCCCGCTCGTCCGACGAACGGCTCGCCTTGGCGATCCTCCGACTCACCCGGCCCTTCGCCGACGATCACGAGCCGCGCGGCTGGATCGCCGACGCCGCACACGACTTTGGTGCGCGTACCGCCGATCGGACAGCGCCTGCATGCGTCGACCACAGCGTGGAGTTTGGTGAGCCGTTCGCGCCGTTCGTCGATCATAGCGCGTGCATGCCCGCGCGCACGGCAAGGACCAGCGCCACGATGACGGCGGCGTAGAGCAGATAGCGCGCGACAAGCGCTGCGGAAAGCGAATAATACCACCACGCGCCGTGGTGCTTGATCCAGTACAAACGGCGGCTGCGCTGGCGCCAGCTCAACACGCCGCTCTTCCCCCACGTCTTGCGGCTGCCTCCCTGTTCCGATTTATGCATGGCGATGCACTGAGGCAGAAACACGACTCGGCGTCCGCGGTCGTGCAGCTGATGGGCGAAATCGATTTCCTCATGATAAAGGAAGAAACGTTCGTCAAACCCGCCCAATTCACGAAAGACGTCCGTGCGGATGAACATCGCAGCGCCGACCACGAGGTCGACGTCGCGCTCGCTCGCGTAATCGAAACCGCGTAAACGGTAGCCGTTCGACTGCGCGCGGAACCACGGCAGCTCTCCCCAGGCGGAACTTCGCAAAAACGCTTGCCACCACGTGTCGAACTCGCCGCATGACGGCGTCAGCACGCCATGCTCGTCCAACAACTTCGCTCCTGCCATGGCAACGTCGGGATGCGCATCGAAGTACGCTACGGCATTGGCCAGCAGTCCGGGCATCGCGCGCGCATCAGGATTGAAGAAGAAAAGCAATGGCGCACGTGCACGAGAGGCGCCGATATCGCATGCCTTGGCAAAACCGAGGTTTGCTCCATTCTCCACGATCTCCGCGCCCGGAAACACCGCGCGTGCGCGCGTGACACTATCGTCCGAAGATCCGTTGTCAGAAACGATGACTTGCGCAAAGGCGGGATCGCTCGCGACTTCCGGCAGCGCGGCGAGCGAGCGCAAACAGCCTTCGAGCTCGTCGGCGGCATTATAGCTCACGACGATCACGGATACCGCGGGCATGGGCCGCCTGCTTCTCTAGAAAAAAACGAGCGTCTTGCAGACGCTCGTGGGTGGTTCCGTTCTGTTTCGGCCGAACGGCTCGACCGGTGCTACGAGGCTTTCTGGACCGTCGCAGGCTCCATGGCTGGCAGCGCGTTCAGCGCGTCCATGATCATGGAGAGCGGGATGCCGTAGCCTTCGCTCACTTGCTCGATGGTCTCGAATTCCGAGATCGCGCAGTGGGCGCATCCCCCGAGGTGAAAGTTGGCGAACACTGCTCTCGCACCAGGGTGGAGAGCAAATGCTTCGCCGACGGTCAGGTTCGGTGTAAACGTTGGACTGTCTGTACTGACGGCGACCACCCCCTTCTCCCGTCGTGCGCCGTCCTTTTTCTCTTCAGTCTGACGGCAGCCGCGGGTTGATACAGGTGCAGTATTCTGGGCACCGGCACGCCGAACCTTCGCTCTCATGGAAAGCACAGCCCAAACGACTGCTGCGACATACCGCGCACCCGCGCGTGGCGCCGCTTACTCAGGAGAACGTATCTCAAGCCTCGCATTCGATTGGACGATGGCCGCGCTTGGTGGCCTTTTCGTCGGCGGACTCTATGTCGACGGATGGGCGCACAACCATCTGCCGCATATCGAAACGTTCTTCACGCCGTGGCATGCGATCTTTTACGGATCGTTCGCGCTTCTCGCGCTCGTCTTCGGTTTATATGTCGCGTTCGGTCTTGCCGCTAACGTCAAGGACCGCAGCAACCCGCTCGCCCGCTGGGCACGCGCCATTCCGCGCGGCTACGAATGGTCGGCACTGGGTGTCGCGCTGTTCTTGCTCTCAGGTGTCGGCGACATGTTCTGGCACATGCGCTTCGGCATCGAGGTCGATACGGAAGCGCTCTTAAGCCCGACGCATCTTGGGCTTGCGACTGGCATGGCGCTGACCTTGTTGGGCCCCTTCCGCGCAGCGGTCGCGGCCGGTGACGAACGCCGTGGCGCGTTGCTGTGGCCCGCCGTCCTCTCGCTGACGTGGTTATATTGCGGGTTGACGTTCATGACGCAATTCGCACCGGCGATGGCGCACTGGGGCATCGGCACACCGAGCAGCGGTGATTTGGCGGAGGTACGACTCGACCGCAGCGTCACGGTTCAGCTTTTGGATGCGGCGCTGCTCAGCGGCGTGGTGCTCGTCTTGCTGCGCCAGTTCGCAGGGCGGCTGCCTTTCGGTTCGATCACTGCGGTGCTCGTGATCAATTCGCTGTTGATGGAGACGCAGCAGGGCGGCAACGATCAGCTGCTCGGCATCGTCGTCGCCGGATTGCTGAGCGACGCGCTCGTCGCATGGCTGCAACCGTCGGCAGCGCGCGTGACCGCGCTGCGCTGGACCGCGTTCGCTGTCCCGTTCTTGTATTTCGCCGCCCACTATGCGACGTATTTCGTGCGCGGCTATCCCGTCTATTATAAGGTACACATCTGGGCGGGTTTGCCCCTGATCGCCGGCCTCGTCGGCTGGCTCATGAGCTTCCTGGCGTTACCCGCGCCCGCTACGCCGCGCGGCGCGACTGCAGATACGCGAGCATAAACTGGTCCAAGTCGCCGTCGAGCACGCGCTGCGCGTCTGAGATCTTGATCTCCGTGCGGTGGTCGTTGACCATCGTGTACGGCTGCAACGTGTACGAGCGGATCTGACTGCCCCACTCGATCGCGCTCTTCTTGCCGGTGAGCTGCGCCAGTTTTGCCGCTTGCTCTTCACGCCGGCGCTGCGCGAGCTTGGCAGCGAGCATCTTCATCGCGCGATTGCGGTTGGCCAGCTGCGAGCGCTCGTTCTGCACGGCGACGATGATGCCGGTCGGCTTGTGCGTGATGCGAATAGCGCTTTCCGTCTTGTTGACGTACTGGCCGCCCGCGCCGCCGCTCTTGTAGGTTTCGACTTCGAGCTCGTCCTGCCGGATCTCGATCGCTTCGTCGCCTTCTTCGACATCGGGCGTGACGTCGACGGATGCAAACGATGTGTGCCGGCGCTTGGCAGCGTCGAACGGCGAAATGCGCACGAGGCGATGCACGCCGCGTTCGCTTTCGAGATACCCGTATGCGTTGCGGCCCTCGATGACGACCGTTGCGCTTTTGATGCCGGCTTCTTCGCCCTCAAGGCTGTCGACGATCTCGGCGCGGTATCCATGGCGTTCCGCCCAGCGTAGGTACATACGCAGCAGCATCGAGGCCCAATCGCACGCTTCGGTTCCGCCGGCGCCGGCATGGATCGTCAGGATCGCACCGTGGCTGTCGAACTCGCCATCGAGGATCGCGGTCGTTTCGGCGGCGTCGAGATCGGCGCGTAAGCGCTCGAGCTCTCCATTGACCTCTGCCGCGAAAGCGTCGTCCGCATCGTCGAGCGCGGCATACTCGCCAAGTTCCCTCGCGCGCTGATCGAGCGAACGCAGCGGCTCGACCTGCGCTTTGAGGTCGGCCAGCCGTTTCATATGCTTTTGGGCGTTTTGTGGATCGTTCCAGAAATCGGCGGCGTGAGACTGAGTTTCGAGGGCCGCTATCTCGCGTTCTTTGGCGGCGTAGTCAAAGACGCACCTGAAGCGTCTTCAGGCGGTCGTCGATGCGTGAAAGGTCGGACTTAAGCTGTTCGTTCACGGCGCACTCTCTTCGCGTTCGGTCGCCGATTACCGCTTTGCGGCGTATGCGAACAGTTGCGCAGGGAGCATCGCGGGTGGGGCGAAGCGCGCGGCATGTCGCTCGAGCTGTTAAGCACGCTCGCGACCGTCGGCACGTTCGTCGTCATCGGAGCGACGGCAGTGGTGGCGGTCATCCAACTGCGCCATGTGCGCGCGAGCAATCAGATCGCGGCAATTCTCCAGATCGGCATGATGATCGAGGAGGAGACGGCGCAATCGGCGCGCCGTTTTATCCGTGACGAGCTCGACTCTAGGCTGCACGACGCCGAGTTCCGTAGTACGCTGGCCGCGATGCCTATCGGCACAGCCGCGCGTCCCGTCGTGCTCCTCGGAAATCACTACGAGCGGCTGGGTCTGTTCGTCAAGCGTGGGATCATCGACGAGGATCTCGCGTGCGACTTGTGGTCGGCGCAGGTCAGCGGCGACTGGGACCGCATGGCGCCGGCGCTTGCGATCATCCGTCGCACTCAGGGAAACTCCGTCTTCGAAAATTTCGAATACATGGTCGAAGTCAGCGACGAATGGTTGGCCCGACATCCGCACGGGGCGTATCCCGCCAATCGCAAGCGGAGGCCCTTGCCGGATACGTGGCTTAACGAGAGCTAGGCCCAGATCCAGCGGTGTCGGCGTCGCGCCAGCGATCGACAAGCGGGATCCGTTTCATACCGCTCGGATAGTCGCCGCCAGGGTGGTGCGCGACCCATTCGCGCGCCTGCACCGCGAGATACTCGAATTGCTCCCATGCGGTGTTGACGCCATCGGTCACGGAGAGTGCGACGACCGGCTCGAGGATATTCCAGAAAGAGATGACGATGCGGGCGTTGTGCCGCATGAACGCGGTACGATCGATGACGCCCTCGCGATAATAGCCGCCCCACAGATCAAAGAAATTGGCGACGGCGACTTCGGGATGCTCATCGCGATCGACCGGTCCACCCCGCAGCTGTTGCCGGAACGCCGGATCCTCAAGGCGCGTCGCCAGCTGCGTACGCACGAAGTGGAACGCGTCGCGCAATTCCGGTCCTTCGTATTCGCGGATAAACGCACCGAACGACGCGACCTGATTGGCCGCGCGCAAGTGGCTGAGCTGGACAAGCGCCGCGATCGCCGTGGCCGCGATGACGACGAACGTTCCGATCTGCGCGATAGCTGAGAGCGCGTCGAGCGACACGGGTTACCGTTAGTGTGCGCGGCTCTCGGTTCCCGCATCAGCCGGGCGGGCCAACAAAGCCCCCGCAGAACAAGTTTCTCGGCCACGATGCTGAATCATCGATCATCGGGCCCAGGACGTAATGGATTGCCCGTGTTGTTCGTTGAGACTTCGGGAACGGGGGGCCGGGTCGAGCCATGGCGTGGACTCCACTGGTCGTCTGGTTTTGGGTCGCGGTGGTCGCCGCCACCTCGAAAAAAACATTCGTCACGCTCGTGTCGGACGCGAAGATCGATCTCGAACCGAACGTGACGTACGCCGAACGCTACAGCGCGAGCATACGCGGCCTCTCGAGCGGCTTCGGATTTTTCGCGCTC
>JAFAKE010000037.1 GCA_019235715.1 Vulcanimicrobiota bacterium | reverse complement strand
TGCAGAGGTCTCATGGTGACGCGATCCCTGCGCGTGCTTTCACCAGGCGTCCTCACAACGGTGCAAGACTCCGGAAGGCGCGATGTCGCACGGTTCGGCGTTTCGCCCGCGGGCTGGTGCGATTGGTATAGCGCCGCCGCCGCGAATCTACTCGTCGGCAATGGCGGCGATGCCGCCGTCCTCGAGACGATGCTGACGGGAGCGCGTTTCGAGCTGCACGGCGCGGTGAGCATGGCCGTGACCGGCGCGCACGCGGCGCTGCTGATCGACGGCGTCAGCGCGTCGCGCTGGCGCGCTCATGATGCCGGCGCTGGGTCCGTCGTCGAAATCGCCCCGGCACAGCGCGGCGCAAGGTCGTACCTCGCGATCGACGGCGGGGTGCAAGTGCCGTTGGTGATGGGCAGCGCGTCCACCGATACCGGCGCCGGTTTCGGAGGGTATCAGGGGCGGCCGCTGCGCAGCGGCGACGTGCTGACGCTGCACGAGGCCGGGGCGAAGTCGGGATCGGCCGCACAGCGCGAGTCCGCAACAGTTTCTACATTAGAATATCCGCATGACGCCATTCCCGCGTGGGGACCCGATGTGATCCTGCGCGTATTGCCGGGGCCGCACGCAAGCGCGATACCGGAGCAGGCGTGGCAGGCATTGCTCGGCCAGACGTTCGGCGTCTCGAGCCGCTCGACGCGGCAAGGCCTGCAACTTGAAGGAACACCGCTGACGCTCGAGGGCCGGACGGACGTGATCTCGGCGGGTGCGTTTGCGGGCTGCGTGCAAATCACAAATGCCGGCGCGCCGGTCCTACTGTTGGCGGAACATCAGACGACCGGCGGCTATGCGACGGTCGCATGCATCATCTCGGCCGACGTGCCGCTCGCCGGTCAAGCGCGGCCGGGTGACCGGCTCCGTTTCGAGCGCGTGACGCGGATCGAGGCTGCACGCGCGCACGTGCAGCGCAGGGCGGCATTGCATTCGCTGCGTCCGGCTGGCGCGGGCAGCGGACTGAGCCGCGGGTTCCACGAGGGCGTCTGACAGTGGCCAAGACGATCGACCTGAACTGCGACATCGGCGAGTCGTACGGCGCGTGGCGCATGGGCGATGACGCGGCGCTCTTGGACATCGTGAGCTCGGCGAACATCGCGTGCGGGTTTCATGCCGGCGATCCTGCGACCATCGATGCGACGGTGGCGGCGGCCGTCACGCGTGGGGTGGCGATCGGCGCGCATCCTTCATATCCCGACCTTGCGGGTTTTGGGCGGCGCAGCATGGACATCAGCGCGCGCGACATCGAGTCCGCAGTGCTGTACCAAATCGCGGCGCTGGCCGGTTTCGCCACGGCAAACGGCGGCGCGCTGCATCACGTCAAGCCGCACGGCGCGCTGTACAACGACGCGGGCAAGAACGCACCGCTCGCCGCCGCGATCGCGCGCGCGGTGCGCCGCTTTGACGCGCGATTGATCCTCGTCGGTCTGCCTGAGAGCGCGCTGATCGAAGCTGGTAAGGCCGAAGGGCTCACGACGGCCGGCGAAGGTTTCTGCGATCGCGCCTATGAGCCCGACGGCAGCTTGCGCGCGCGCACGCAGCGCGGCGCAGTCTTCGACGATCCGAAACAAGCGGCGGCGCAAGCGGTGATGCTCGCGCACAGCGATCGCGTGCGCACGATCTGCATCCACGGCGACACGTCGAACGCGCCCGAGATGGCGCAAACGGTGCGCAACGCACTGCTCGATGCCGGATATTCGATCGCGCCGCCGGAGCTGTTATGATCGAACGATTCGAATCCGTGCTCGCGGGCGCGCGCGCCGAGTTTGCGGACATCGAGGTGCTCGTCAGCGGCGTGCGGCGCGAGCGCGGCTCCTACGTATTGTGGATGAGGATCGACCGGCCAGGCGGCGTCGACACCGCGCTGTGCGAGCGCGTCGCGCGCGCGATTGACCGGCGTGCCGAGGCGTTGGGTGACGCCGCCGGTCCGTACACCATTGAGGTCGCCTCTGCCGGTGTCGATCGTCCGCTGCTGGAGCCCGCGCACTACCGGCGCTTCGCCGGACGCGAAGCGCGCATCATCACGCGCCTGCGTATCGCCAACCGCGTCGAGTTTTCAGGGGCGATCGAAGACGCAGACGACGCAAGAGTGCGCATCGCCGATCGTTACGCGGGTTCGGTCGACATCCCGTACGCCGCCATCAAGCGCGCGAATCTCGTCTATCACGCCGATGACGACTTGAAACGGGCGCGTCCGGCACGCGCCAAGGAACGCAAGCGCTAGCGCCGAGGGACCTTGCACGCGGGCGCCGCACATGGTACAATTCAAGCGTATTCTCCGCAAGGAGTGGGACAGCCCACTCCTTTCGTTTCTCCTTGAGGGTCCCAAAGTCAATGGCACCACGCAAGACCGCGCGCAAAGCGGCGGCGTCCGGCAACGGCACGACCGTCGCCTCGCCGGCAACCCCGAACCCGGAGCTCATCCTCGCGCTGCACGAGCTTGAGCGCGACCGCGGGCTTTCCTTTGCCGTTCTCATCGACGCGCTCGAGGCGGCGCTCGTCTCAGCCTACAAGCGCAATTTCGCGCGCGAGGCCGAAGCGCACGGCAATCCGGTGGTGATCGTCGATCGCGAAGACGGCTCGTATCGCGTTTTCGCGCGCCGCGCCGTCGTCGAAGAGGTCACCGATCCGCTGCTCGAGATCACGGCGGCCGAAGCCGGCGACAAGCATAAGATCGGCGACAACTACGATATCGAGGTCACGCCCAAAGAATTCGGCCGCATCGCCGCGCAAACCGCGAAGCAGGTGATCGTCCAGCGCATCCGCGAGGCGGAGCGCGATCTGGTCTTCGACGAGTACAACGATAAGATCGATCATATGATCAGCGGCACGGTGCTGCGCTACGAACAGCGCAACATGTTCATCGACCTCGGCAAGGCCGAGGCGATCCTGCCGCTGTCCGAGCAAGTGCCGCACGAATCGTTCCGCATCGGCTCGCGCGTGCGTGTCTACGTCATGGAAGTGCGCAAGACGAACAAAGGGCCGCAGATCGTCGTGTCGCGCACGCACCCGAACGTCGTCCGCCGCCTGTTCGAGACCGAGATCCCAGAAGTCGCGCAGGGGCTTGTCGAGATCAAGGACATCGCGCGCGAACCGGGCTCGCGCTCCAAGGTCTCGGTGTGGACCGATGAAGAGGATATCGACGCGGTCGGAGCCTGCCTCGGTCCGCGCAGTTCGCGCATCAACAACATCAGCGACGAGCTGCACGGCGAGAAGATCGATGTGATTCAGTGGGCGTCCGAGTCCGCCGCATACGTCGCGAACGCTTTGCAGCCGGCAAAGGTGCTTCAAGTGCATTTGAGCGAGCGCGCGCACCTCGCTCAGGCCGTTGTGCCCGACCATCAGCTCTCGCTGGCGATCGGCAAAGAGGGCCAGAACGTGCGGCTTGCGGCGCGCTTGACCGGCTGGCGCATCGACATCCACAATGAAGAGCAGTGGTCCAACGTCGTCTCGCAGCGCGTGGAAGAAGAGAAAGAGCTCGAAGAGGTCGCCGCGATGGCCGAGGCCGCCGCGCACGAGTCCGGCGTCGCCCTCACGCCTGAGCTGCTCGCACAAGACGAAGATCTGATCCGCCGTCTGCAAGAATTGCAGCGCGCGCAAACCGGTGACGGCGAAAGTGACGACGCGGAGGATGCGGGCGCCGACGCCGAAAAGACTGGCGCGGCCGAATGACGACGGGCACACCGGTCCGGCAGTGCGTCGCGTGCCGCACGCGCGCCGAAAAGCGGACGCTGCTCCGTTTCGTGCAGACCAGCATGGGACAATGGGAGTATGATCCCGCCGCGCGGCGCGAAGGGCGCGGTGCGTACCTGTGCTCGCCTCAGTGCGCGCAGCGCGTGACCAAGAACAAACGGTACAAGGGCATGGCCGGCGTCGAAGTACCGGCGCAAGCCTGGAAGCGATGAAAGGAAACCACAGGCCGTAGACGGCTGAACCCATGGCTGGAGTCCGAGTCCACGAACTCGCAAAAGAACTGAACCTTTCAAGTCAGGAGACGCTCGCGCTCCTGGGCAAGGTCGGCATTTCCGCGTCGACGCACATGAGCCTGATCGACGAGCACCGCGCGCGCATCGTCAAAGGCGTGCTCACCGGCAACCTGGCCCAGGAAGCCAAGCGCGTCAAGACCGCGCCCAAGCCCGCCGCGCCGCCGACCGGCAATGGCGCCGCAGCCGCAGCGCCCGCTGCGCCTGCTGCGCCGCAGGCGAGCGCTGCCGTCGCAGAACAGGCGGAAGCCACGCCGGCCCCGCCCGTTTCCGTGCAAGAGCCGATCGCACGATTGCGTCCAGTTCCGCCGCCGCAAAAAGCGCCGCGGCCGGCGCCGCGAGCGCCCGTGCAGCCAAAAGTCGTTCCCGCTGCGTCGGCGGATCCGACTGCGCCGATTCCCCTACAGCGCCCGGCTGCGCAAGCCGGCGCAAGCGCGCCGCCGCGTCCGCAACAGCGTCCGGGCGGGCCACCTCGTCCGGGCGGACCGCCGCGTCCTGGCATGGGCCGCCCGCTCGGTCCGCGTCCTGGATTTGCACGGCCCGGCATGCCCGGCCGGCCCGGTGGGCCTGGCCGCGGATTGATCACGCCCGGCCCGACGCCTAGTGCGCCGCCCAGCGGCGGCCGCAAGAAGTCGCGCGAAGAGCTCGAGCGCGATCGCAAGGAACGCGAGCGCGAGGCGCTGCTCAAGAAGCAGCAGCCGCGTTCGCGCGCCGCGCAAGTCGGTGCGACCGTTGCCGAGCCAGAAGTCCTCAAAGATCTTGCGATTCCCGATCTCATCACCGTGCAACAACTCGCTGCCGCGATGGAGATTCCGGCCGGCCAAGTCATCGCGCAGCTCATCCGCATGGGCACGATGGCGACGATCAATCAACACATCACACCCGATGTCGCCAGCCAAGTCGCGCGCCGTTTCGGTTTCAACACGATCGTCAAAGAGGCGGGCGAAGAAGCCGCCCCTGAGATCGCGGTCGAAGCCGATCCGCCGGGCTCGCTCACGCCGCGTCCGCCTGTCGTCACCGTGCTCGGTCACGTCGACCACGGCAAGACGTCGCTGCTCGACGCCATCCGTTCGACCAAGGTCGCGGCCGGCGAAGCGGGCGGCATCACGCAGCGCATCGGCGCGTACACCGTCGAGACGGGCGATCGCAAAGTCACCTTCATCGATACGCCAGGTCACGAAGCGTTCACCGAAATGCGCGCGCGCGGCGCCAAGGTCACCGACGTCGCGATTCTCGTCGTCGCCGCCGACGACGGCGTCATGCCGCAGACGATCGAAGCGATGAATCACGCGAAAGCGGCGGGTGTGCCGATCGTCGTCGCCATCAACAAGATCGACAAGCCCGATGCGAATCCCGATCGCGTGAAGCAGCAGCTGTCCGACCTTGGACTCACTCCTGAAGACTGGGGCGGTCAGACGCAGTTCATCCCCGTGTCGGCAAAACAGAAGACCGGCATCGACGACTTGCTCGAAATGGTGCTGCTCAACGCCGATCTGCTCGAGCTGCGCGCCAACAAGAGCCGGCGCGCGCAAGGCGTGATCATCGAAGCGCGCCTCGATCGCGCGCGCGGACCGGTCGCGACGGCGCTCGTCAAGAACGGCACGCTGCGCGCGGGCGACGTCGTCGTCGTCGGCGCGACGTGGGGCCGCATCCGCGCGCTCTTCGACGACAAGCTCGAACCGATCAAGCGCGCGGGGCCCGGCATCGCCGCCGAGATCATGGGCTTGTCCGACGTGCCCGCCGCCGGTGACATCATGGAAGTGGTGACCGACGAACGCGATGCGCGCGAGTTGGCCGCCAAGCGCACCCAGCGCAAGCGCGAGCAGCGCATGGCGACGGCCAAGCGCACCGTCACGCTCGACGGCTTTTTGGCGCAGGCCAAAGAGGGGGGCATCAAAGACCTCAACCTCATCATCAAGGCCGATGCGCAAGGTTCGGTCGAAGCGCTGCGTTCGCAGCTCGACGGCTTGGCCAACGACGAAGTGCGCACGCGCGTCATCCACACGGGCGTCGGCGGCATCAACGAGTCCGACGTCATGCTGGCGAGCGCGTCGAATGCGATCATCATCGGCTTCAACATCCGCCCGGACGCGACGATCGCGCGCAAGGCGGAAGCCGAGGGCGTCGACATCCGCTTGTACGACATCATCTACAACGTGATCGACGACGTCAAGGCGGCCATCGCCGGCATGCTCAAGCCGCAGACGCGCGAAGTCGTCACCGGCGAAGTCGAAGTGCGCAAACTCTTCAAGGTGAGCAAGGTGGGCACGATCGCCGGCGCCTACGTGCGCTCCGGCCACATCACGCGCGACGCGGGCGTGCGCGTGCTGCGCGACAGCGTCGTCGTCTACGAAGGCAAGCTCGCGTCGCTCAAGCGCTTCAAGGACGACGTCCGCGAAGTCACTGAGGGCTACGAATGCGGCTTGTCGATCGAGAACTTCAACGACATCAAGGAAGGCGACATCATCGAAGCCTTCACGACCGAACAGGTGGCACCCGTACCCGCGTAATGGACCACGACGTCGTCGAACAGGCGCACGAGATCTATTTCAACGTCATCGTGGCGCACGGAGACGCGGACGATCCGTGGTCGCCCGAGCAGCGCGCCGAGCTGCGCCGCGCGTTGCAGTTGCTCGAGCCGCTGGAAGAGTCGCGCGAGCTCGGCCCCGACGGCATTCAATTGATGGCGTCGCTGTGCTTGGAGCTTGGCAACGACGAGCGCGAAGAGCATCTGCTGCGCCAAGGGCTTGACCGCTACGCGAGTTCCGCCGGCTTGCACGGCGATCTCGGCGCGGCGCTCGCCAATCTGGAACGCTGGCCGTCGGCGGTCGCGCATCTGGCGGCTGCGGTCGTGCTCGGTGTCGACGAACCTGACGAGCAATGGGCCGCCGCGTGCTCGCAGCTCGTCGACACGCTGATCGAATGCGGCGATCACGAGCGCGCGGAGGCGATCCGCGCCTGGGCGCTCGCGTCGGCGCAAGACGACAAAGCGCGCGCTTGGCTGGAAGACGAAGATGACGAAGACGATGACGACGAAGGCGACGGCGACGGCGACGGCGAGGAACAGTCGAACCGATAGCCGTCGGCCCTAGACGACCGAACGCTTGTGTGGGATATAATATCGTGACCGATGGCAAGAACCAGCGACTCGAGAGGATCGAGCACGAGATCGTGCGCGAGTTGAGCGAGCTCTTGCATAAAGAGCTTAAAGACCCGCGCGTCGGCTTCGTGACGATCACGGGGGCGAAGATCAGTCCTGATTTGACGAGCGCGCGCGTGTTCGCAAGTCCCATGGGAGACGCGCGCGCGACGAGCCAGACGATGCGCGGGCTTTCGTCAGCCGCGGGCTTCTTGAGCATCGAACTGGGCAAGCGTCTGGGCTTGCGCCGCACGCCGACGTTGCGCTTCGAGCGTGACGATTCGATCGCGCGCGGCGTGAGGCTGACGACCATCATCGACGAGGTGCAACGGGCGGATGAAGCTCGATCCCGCGACGACCGGTAACGGCAGGGCGGAGGATCCGGCGGCGGTCGAAGTCCTCGGCGCCTTGCGCAGCCACCGCCAGTTCGTCATGTGCGCACACGAGAATCCGGACTGCGACGTGCTCGCAAGCGGCTTCGCATTGGGCATCGCGCTCAAGCGCCTGGGTAAGGAAGTGACCTATTTCCTGGACGACGATGTACCGCGCAATCTGACCTTCTTGCCCGAGTCTGCCTTGACGCAGCGAACCTTTGACGGCGTCGGCGACGACGCGCTGTTCGTCTTTTTCGACATGAGCGATCAGTCGCGTGCCGGCAAAGCACTGAACTGGGTCCCATCGCAGCGCATTATCAACGTCGATCATCATCTTTCCAATACGCGCTTTGGCCGTTGGAACTACGTGCGCGATACGGAAGCGGCCACCGGCGTGCTGGTGCTGCAATTGGTCGTCGGGCTCGACACCGAGATCACCGGCGATATCGCCGAGTGCCTGCTCTCGGCGATCATGTCGGACACCGGCTGCTTCATGTATTCGAACGCGAACTCGCGCACGCTGCGCATCGCAGCAGCGCTCATCGACGCGGGTGCTGACAAAGACCGCATCGCCGAGCAGCTCTACCAGATGCGCACGTTTGCAGCGCAAAAGATCCTCGGACGCACGCTCGACGCCGCGGTGCTGACCGATGACGGCATCTGTTATTCTGTCGTCACGCAGCCCATGCTCGCTGACATCGGTGCGGATAACGAGGATCTCGAGGAAGTCGTGGGCGCGCTGCGCGCGGTCGACCGCTGCCAGGTCGCGGCGCTGCTCAAAGAACAGCCCGATGGTTCTTTCCGCTTGAGCCTGCGCTCGCGCGGCAGAGTCAACGTCATGGCGATCGCCAAGAGCCTCGGCGGAGGCGGACATTTCCGCGCGGCAGGCGCACCCGTCGTGGGACCTGCACCCGCGGCACTCGAGCGCGTTCTCTCTGCGATTCGCGCGCAGATAGCAGCGCAGTAAACAGCAAAAAGGATCACGTGCCGGCCGCGTTCGGCTTTCTCAATGCATGCAAGCCACCCGGAATGACGTCCACCGCCTTCGGCGGCTGGGTCAAAAGCGTATTCCCGGGCAGCGCGATCGGCCATTGGGGCACGCTCGATCCGACCGCGAGCGGCGTGCTCGTGCTCGGCATCGGATATGCGACGCGTCTGCTTCCGCTCATCGAGCCGGCGACGAAACGCTACTCGTTCGAGCTTATCTTAGGAACGAAAACGGATACGGCGGATGCGACCGGCCGCGTCGTCGAGACGCAAACTGTCCCCGACGATTGGCGGGGGCGATTACCCGCGACCGCCGCCGCGCTGATAGGCACCATCGAGCAAACGCCGCCCATGTACTCAGCCGTGAAAGTCGGCGGCCGCCCGCTGTATGACAGCGCGCGGCGCGGCGAGGAAGTCGCGCGACAGCCGCGCAGCGCGCGCGTGTTAGCGCTTGGCGTCGTGGACAGCGGCCGAAGCAGCGCGCGCATGCTCGTGGAGTGCGACGCGGGGTTGTACGTGCGCACGTTGTGCGAGGAGATCGCGCAGCGTCTTGGCACGGTCGGCCACATGGGAGCGCTCGTACGCACGGCGGCGGGTCCATTTTCCATCGACGACGCGGCGCTGCCCGAGCAGATCGCGCAGCGCCGCGACGCGTGCCTTATCGATCCGCTCGGGGTGCTCGGCTGCGCGACGGTCGAATTGAACGGCGAGCGCTTGACGCGTTTCATGCATGGCAATGGGATGGCCATCGGCGAGTACGATGCGACCGTCAGCGCGCCGCCAGGCGGCGCGAAAGGAACGGTGCTCGTCGTGCACGGAAACCGGGTCATCGGCGTTGCGAGCCTTGAGGAAGGCCAACTCTCGCCTCGGCGCGTCTTCCCTGAATAGGGGTGCTTCGTGCGCATGCCTTTGACGTTTCTCGTCCCTGCGATCCTCTCGGGCGCAATCGCAGCCGCCGCCTCGGCGGCGCCGGCTTCGCCAGCGCTTCCGCCGGGTCAGCAGCTCGTCTATCATTGCCAGTGGACCCAGCGCTACAAGATGAGCACGCCGTGGACCGGCACCATGACCATACGCGTCAACGACCAAGGCGTCGTGAACGGCACGTACAAGAGCACCTCGATCAAGCCTGACCCCTTTTATGGCAAGATCGTCACCGTCACAGGTGGGCTCTCCGGCGATAAGATCCGTTTGAGCTTCGGCATCTCACCCGCTGTGAGCGTGAGCGGAGACGTCTTTCAAAACGGCATTTCCGGGGTGACGACGTTCAACGGCGGCAGATTCGAATTCGTGGCGGCGCGGTCGCAGTAGGCCGGCGCGGCGCACGGGCGGCACGATGCAGATCGTTCGCGACCTGAACGGCTACAAGAGCGACGCCGATCTTCTTTTGACGATCGGCGTCTTCGACGGCGTGCACATCGGACATCGCGCGGTACTGGATCGGCTGCGCGCGTACCGGTCGCCGGGCCGCTTGACCGCGGCATTGACGTTCGAACGCCATCCGCTCGCGTTCTTGCACCCCGAGCAGACGCCTAAAGCGCTGACGACGATGGCCGAGAAGGTCAATCTGCTCGACGCCTGTGGGCTCGACATCTTATTCCTCGTGCCGTTCGACGAGCGCATCCAACGAATCGGCGCGCGCGAGTTTCTCGAAGATGTGTTGCTGCGCAGGCTGCGCACGCGGCTGCTGATCGTCGGCACCAATTGGCGATTCGGGCACGATCGCACGGGGGACGTCGAACTGGCCAGAGCGGTGCTCGAATCGGGCGGATGCGCGTTTGAAGTCGAGTCCTTGCTGACGCGCGATGGGCAGCGCGTATCGAGCTCGCGCATCCGCGCGCTTATCGAGCAGCGCGAGTTCCGCTACGCCGACGAGCTGCTCGGCGCGCCGTTCACATTGCGCGGCAGCGTGCGCGGCGGCGACGGCCGCGGACACCTGCTCGGCGTGCCGACGGCGAACCTCGCGTTGCCGGAGGACAAGCTCGTGCCGCCGCCCGGCGTGTACGCCGCGCGCGCGCGCTACGACGGCATCGATTACGACGCCGTCGTCAGCATCGGGGACAAGCCGACATTCGCCGGACACCACGACATCGCAGTCGAGGTCCATCTGCTCGATTTCGAGCGCAGCATTTACGGGGAGGAAATCGCGGTGTGGGACTGGCGGCTCTTGCGCGAGCAGCATCGTTTCGAAAACGCGGATGCGCTCGTCGAGCAGATGAAACGCGACATCGCGGCGGCGCGTACGCGCCGCTAGGTCAAGTAGCGGTCGAACCAGTCGAGGATCGCGTGCAGCCGCGCCGCGCGCTGGCGCGGAGGTCCCGTACGCGAGAGACCGTGGTCAGCCTCGGTGAAGCGCATGAATTCGACTTTCTTGTTCTGCTGATAGAGCGCGCTGAATAATTGCTCCGCCTGCTCTATCGGGCAGCGAAAATCACGCTCGCCGTGTATGAGCAGCAGCGGCGTCGTGATCTCGTTGGCGTAGGTGAGCGGCGAATTGCGGCGATAGACGTCGGGCACTTGCGCGGGCGTGCCGCCCAGCTCGACGTCGAGGAAGCGCCCTACTTCAGACGTGCCCCATAGGCTTTCAAGATTGACGGCCGCGCGCATCGCGACCGCCGCGGCAAAACGTTTGGAATGGCCGATAGCCCACGCCGTGAGATAGCCGCCATACGAGCCGCCGGCGATGCCGATGCGCCGTTCGTCGGTGCCACCTTGAGTGACGAGTGCGTCAAGCGCGGCGATGCAATCAGCCAGCGCCGGACCGCCCCACTTGCCGACGATCGCGGCGGCGAACGCTTCGCCGTACCCTTGGCTGCCGCGCGGGTTGCAATACAGCACGTCGTAGCCGTGCGCCGCCAATAGTTGGAACTCGAAGAAGAAGGCCTCGCCGTACGCGAAGTGCGGGCCCCCGTGGATCTGCACGACGCACGGCCGCGGCGTGCGCACATCCGCGGCGATGTGCCACGCGTCGATCGTGCCCGAAGGGGTTTCGACCGAGAGGCGCACCGGCTCGTGTAATTCTGCCGCGTCGCACCACTGCTTTGTCTCGGTGGTCAGCCTGCGCGGCACTCCGCTCGCCGAAATCTCGTATAACTCTGGCGGAATCACACCGCCGCTCGCGCAGCACACGAAGCTCCCGGCGTTTCCGCACGCGAACGTCGAGACCGACATCGAGGACGGCGTCGCCGTGCGGATGCGCAAATCGCGCGCGACGATGAAGATGCGGGTCGCGCCGTTCTGCGTGCCGAGCAACGCGATGTCGCCGCCTTGCATGAAGCGCGGCGCGAAAGGCGTGCCTGCTGCGCCGGTGTCGGTGATCGTCAGATCGCCGCACGTCCACTCTTCGGACGGGGTCAAGCAGATCGGCTCGCCGACGTCGGGCGCGACTGCGAACAAGCGCTGATTGAGCATCCCATAGCCGCCGCGCAGATCGTCGCTGCCGATGAATGCGATCCGCTGTGCGTCAGGAGACCACGCGGGCGTTTGCACGGCCCCGCGCAGCGTCAGCAGCTTGCGCGGTCCGCTCTGACCGTGCACCGCGTGCACCCACAGCTCGCGCAGCGCGACGCCGTCCGCGTCCGCGCCGTGATCCGCTGCATATGCGAGCCAGGCGCCGTCCGACGACCACGATGGCGCAGCGACAAAACCGTTCGCGTCTGTCAGTGCGCGCGTCGTGCCTTCCTGCAGATCGATGAGCCAGATCTGCGGATACGAGTCGTGATAGCCGATGCCGTCCGCGCGGTAACGCTGGCGCGTGATACGCCGCCAGCCGCGCGCATCCACTTCATTCTTGCCGAGCGCCGGCACGACGATGGCGGCGACGTGTCTGCCGTCGGGCGACGGCGCGTAATCTGTGACCGAGCCATCCAACGCGCGCAGCAGATATGCGTCGCCGCCTGCAAGTTCGATGCACCACAGCTGCATCGAGCCCGAACGGTCGCTCAGGAAGAAGAGTTTCGAGCCATCGGCCGACCACTGCGGCGACGTGTCGCGCGCGGTGGCGTGCGTGAACGGGGTCGTCGCCGCCGTCTCAAGGTCGTAGACGCGAATGCTGCCGCGATACGCGTTCGCCGCTTCCGCGACCGTCGTGCGCAGGTACGCGACGCGGCGCGCGCTGCGGTCCAGCGCGCAACCGCTGACGACCGGCAGGGTGTACAGATGCTCCGGCGTGAGTTGACCTCGCGCAGTCATACCTTGGGCTATGGTAAGGTCGCGGGGGCTTCCTGCCCGAACCAGCGCACACATGTATCATGAAGGCAGCCGCATGTTCCAGGACCGCTTCGACACGCGCAGGCTCGCGGATCGCTTGGC